>DATKEZ010000068.1:0-16396 GCA_035511775.1 Steroidobacteraceae bacterium
CACTACATGTCGGTGTTCGTGCAGTACTGTCCCTACCAGCTGGCCGACGGGGACTGGACCCCCGAGAAGCGCCAGGCCTTCGGTGCCACGGTCATCGAGTCGATCGCGCGCCACAGCCCGAACTTCAAGGATCTGATACTGCACGCGGAAATCCGCACCCCGCGCGATATCGAGAACGAAGTGGGCCTCACCGAGGGCAATATCTTCCAGGGCGAGCTCACCTTCGATCAGCTGCTCTTCAACCGCCCGATCCCCGGCTACGCGCAATACCGCTCGCCGCTGCGCGGCCTGTACATGTGCGGCTCCAGCACCCATCCGGGCGGGGGTGTCATGGGAGCTCCGGGAGCCAATGCGGCGCGCGCGATCCTGCGCGATCTGGGGCGCGCGTCATGAGCTCGGCGCCGCGTGCCCGTTACGACAGCATCGTGGTCGGCGGCGGGCACAACGGGCTCATCTGCGCGGCTTACCTGGCGCGCGGCGGCCGCTCGGTCCTGGTGCTCGAGGCTGCCGAGCGGGTGGGCGGCGCAGCCGTCACGCGCGAATTCGCTCCCGGCTTCAGGGTGTCCGCCTGCGCGCACCTGTTGCACCTCATGCCGCGAGCGCTCATGCGGGATCTGGGTCTCGAGGGCCAGGGGTTGAAGCTCGCGGCCGATGGGCTGCCGACCGTGGCGTTGTCGCCCGACGGTGGGCACCTCGTCTTCGGGGCGGGACGTGTCGGCGGCCTCACCGAGCGCTCGAGCGCCGATGCCGAGGCTTATGCCGAGTGGCGCGCGCTCCTCAGGCGACTCGCCGGCGCCTTGCACCCGGTGCTCGCCGCCGCGCCGCCGCGCCTCGGGAGCGACGGCTGGCGCGACCGCGCGGCGCTCCTGGGCCTGGGCTGGCGCGTGCGCCGCCTCGGGCGGCGCGACATGCGCGAACTACTGCGGATCGGCGGCATGTGCGTGCACGATCTGCTCGAGGATCGCTTCAGCCTGGCGCTCCTCAAGGGTGCGCTGGCTCTCGATGCCGTGCTCGGCACGAACTACGGCCCGCGCTCGCCCGGCACCGTGCTCGCGCTCCTGTACCGCGCCGCCGCTTCACAGGGCGCGGAGGCGCTCGCGCAGCCGCAAGGCGGCCTCGGGGCGCTTTCCGAGGCGCTGGCGCGTGCGGCCACCGCCGCCGGTGCACAAATCCGCACCGCCGCGCCGGTAGCGCGCATCCTCGTGCGTGACGACTGTGCCGCCGGGGTGCAGCTGGCCTCGGGTGAGGAGATCTGCGCCACGAGCGTCGTGTCCAGTGCGGATCCCAAGACCACCTTCCTGAAGCTTCTGGGGAGTGAGCATCTCGATGCGGGCTTCGTGCGGCGCGTGGCGCAGGTGCGCTCGCGGGGACTCACTGCGAAACTGCATCTCGCGCTCGAGCGCCTGCCGCAGTTTCCTGGCGTTGCCGCCGACTCGCTGCGCGGCCGGCTGCTGGTGGCGCCATCCGCCGACTACATCGAGCGCGCGTACAACCACGCTAAGTACCAGGAGTTCTCGAGTGCGCCGATGCTCGAGGTGACCATTCCGACGCTCGCGGATCCCGGGCTCGCGCCCGCGGGCAGGCACGTGATGTCGGTGATCGTGCAGTACGCGCCCTACGGCCTCGCGGGGGGCTGGGAGGCGCAGCGGCAAGCCTGCGCCGATGTCGTGATTGATACACTCGGCCGCTATGCGCCCGGGTTGCGCGGTTGCATCGGCGCGAGCGAGTTGCTGACTCCGCCGGACATCGAGCGCGAATTCCGTATCACCGGGGGTCACTGGCATCACGCCGAGCTCGCGCTCGACCAGTTCTTCATGGTGCGGCCGGTGCCCGGTGCCGCCCAGTACCAGGCGCCGGTGCCGGGGCTGTTCCTGTGCGGTGCCGGTTGCCACCCCGGAGGGGGCGTGATGGGACTGGCCGGGCGCAACGCTGCGCGGCAAGTCATGCGCGAGGCCGCCTGAAATGCTCACCGTGAGCGAGCCGCACTACCGCCAGCCGCTGCTGAAGACGCCGTTCCACGAGCGCGCCCGCGCGGCGAGCCAGCTGGACAGCTTCGTGCCATGGAGCGGCTACACCACCGTCGACGTATTCACCAGCGTCGAGCAGGAGTACTTCGCGATCCGTAACGCGAGCTCGCTCTACGACCTGACTCCGATGGTCAAGTACCGCATCGCCGGTGCCGACGCCCTGCGCTTCCTCAATCGCCTGGTGACCCGCGACCTGAGCAAGACGCGGCCGGGGAGGGTCGCGTATGCGGTGTGGTGCAACGACGAGGGCCATCTGATCGATGACGGCACCGTCTTTTGCATGGCCCACAACGAATACCGTGTATGCACCGCGGAGCGACAGCTCGACTGGTTCACGGCCTCCGCGCTCGGCTTTGACGTCGAGATCCGCGAGATCACCGAGGAGATCGCGGCGCTCGCGGTGCAGGGCCCGACTTCCTGCAAGCTGCTGCAGGCGGTGGGTCTGGCGGGCGTCGAACGCCTCAAACCCTTCGAACACGCTCTGTTCACGATGCCGCGGGCGCTGAGCGGGCCGGCGCAGATCGCGCTGATGGTGTCGCGCACCGGTTTCACCGGGGACCTGGGCTACGAGCTGTGGATGCAGCCGGGCGATGCCGAAGGGGTCTGGGATGCGCTCATGGCGGTGGGCAGCACGCGCGCGGTGCGGCCGATCGGATCGCGGGCGCTGAACATCGCTCGGATCGAAGCGGGGTTTCTGCTGCCGAACCTGGACTTCGTGTCGGCGGCGCATACCCTGCATCCGGGTACCGAGCGCTCGCCGCTGGAGCTGGGGCTGGCGTGGCTGGTGGATTTCAACAAGGGACACTTCACCGGCCGGCGCTCGCTGCTAGCGGAGCAGCGGCGCGGGCCGCGCCGGCAGCTGGTCGGGCTGGATGTCGAGGGCACCAAACCCGCCCACAACGCCCTGTTATATTCGTCGGCATCGGGCAGGAAGGAAGCGGGCAGCGTGACGTCGGCGGCGTGGTCGCCAACCTGCAAGCGCAACCTCGCGCTCGCGATGCTCGACGCGCCGTACATTGCGCTCGGCTCCACGGTGTGGGCGGAGATCTATCTGAACCGCGAGCTCGTATGGCAGCGGCGCATGGTGCGCGCGCGGGTCGTGGAACGGCCTTTCTATGCGCCACAGCGCCGGCGCGCCACGCCGCCGGCGGATTTCTGAAGGCCCGACAGGCACTGGCCAGATGATCGCAACGCAGTCAAAGGCTCTCGCCGACCGGCCGTGGCTCGATCCGGGCGCCACCGCGCAGATCTTCATCGACAGCCTCAGCAAGACCTACGGCACCCACACCGCGGTCGATGATGTCAGCCTGAGCATCTACCGGGGCGAGATGTTCGCGCTGGTCGGCGCTTCGGGCTGTGGCAAGACGACGCTGCTGCGCATGCTGGCCGGTTTCGCCCACCCGAGCAGCGGACGGATCTTCATCGACGGCGTTGAGATGGGAGCGGTCCCGCCCCACGAGCGTCCGGTCAACATGATGTTCCAGTCCTACGCGCTCTTTCCTCACATGACGGTGGAGGGCAACGTCGGCTACGGACTGCGGCGCCTGCCGCTCGACAACGCCACCCGCAAACAGCGCATCCAGGAAGCCCTCGACATGGTGCAGCTCGGCGGCCTCGCGCAGCGCAAGCCCCACCAGCTCTCCGGGGGCCAGCGACAGCGCGTGGCGCTCGCCCGGGCCCTGATCCGGCGCCCCAAGGTGCTGCTGCTCGATGAGCCGCTGTCGGCGCTGGACAAGAAACTGCGCGAACAGACGCAGTTCGAGCTGATGGACCTGCAGTACAAGCTCGGCATCACCTTCATCGTGGTCACGCACGACCAGGATGAGGCGATGGCCCTCGCCACCCGCATCGCGGTCATGGACCGCGGCCGTGTCGTGCAAGTGGGCACCGCGGCGGAGATCTATGAATTTCCGCGCAGCCGCTTCGTGGCGGATTTCGTCGGCACCACCAACCTGTTCGAGGGCACGGTGAGCTCCTGCGAGCCTGGCCTGATCCGTGTGCAATGCGCCGAGACCGGCGGGGAGCTGATGGTGGATGACAGCGGGACGGTCACGGTCGGAGAGCGTGTGTGGGTGGCGTTGCGCCCCGAGAAGGTGCGCCTGGGCAAGCAGCCCATGAACGCCGCCCGCGTCAATCAGCTGCGTGGCACGGTCTGGGAGCTCGGTTACCTCGGTAACCGCTCGACCTATCGGATCAGGACCACGAGCGGCAAGTTGGTTACGGTCTTCGCCCAGAACGAGCGCCGCACTTCGCAGGCCGCCATCGACTGGAGCGATGAGGTGTTCGTGAGCTGGAGCGCGGATGCAGCCGTCCTGCTGAAGTCATAGACTGCGCCATAGCGAGGCTTGGGTAGAAGCGCATGAAGCCCCGGGGGGAGGATAAGCATATGAAGAATTCGACTCGCACTATTGGTACCACGATCTGCCTGCCCGTTGCGGCAGCCTGCCTGTTAGGCGCGCCGTCGGGCTCGGCGTGCGCTGGGGATCTGACGGTGGCTGCGGCCAGCGTTGCTGCGGCGCCGGCGGAGACGGGCGGCTATGCCCCGGCGCGCGGCGAGGGGCTGCAGGAGGTCGTCGTGACGGCGACGCGTCGCGAGGAATCCTTGAGCAAGGTGCCCATCAGCGTCACCGCACTGACGCAGGAAGCCATGGACGCGAAGGGCATCAAGGACTTCCAGGACATCGTGCGCTTCACGCCGGGCGTGAACATCGATAACTCCGGCACCAACGCCATCGGGATTCGCGGCATCTCCTCCTCGGGCGGCGCCGGCACGACCGGCATCTATATCGACGACACGCCGATCCAGATGCGCTCGCTCGGTTTCAGCCCGGACGATACGCTGCCGAAGACCTTCGACCTGCAGCGCGTCGAGGTGCTGCGCGGCCCGCAGGGCACGCTGTTCGGGGCCGGCGCCGAGGGTGGTGCGGTGCGTTACATCCTGACTCCGCCCAGTACCACGACTTCGGATACCTACGTGCGCAGTGAGCTGTCCTATACCCAGTATGGTCAGCCCAATGGCGAGTTCGGCATCGCGCGCGGACAGCCGATCGCCGATGGCACCTTCGGCGTGCGTGCCAGTATCTGGTACCGCTACGACGGCGGCTGGATCGACCGCGTCGATCCGGGCACCTATCCGCCCGCCGCGGTGGCTGTCAATCACAACGTTAACTACTCGAACTCCGTGATGGGGCGGCTCGCGGCCCTGTGGCACAGCGCCGCCGTCAGCGTCACGCCGAGCATCCTCTATCAGCGGCAGGACAAGCACGACGACTCCACCTACTGGCCGGCGTATTCGAACCCGGGGCAGGGGCAGTTCAATACGGCAACCCCGGAACGCATCGGGGGACCTGACACCTACTATCTGCCCGCGCTCAAGGTCCAGTGGGACCTCGGCACTAGTCAGATCATCTCGAACGCGTCCTACTTTCATCGCAAGCAATACACCGCTTACCAGGGGACCGTATACGACTTCAGTTACTGGAACACCATCGTCCCCGCCGCTGCCTCAGCGACCTGTACCTCCAACCAGGACCCGGGCTGCCCCTGGTATCCGCTGATCGATTCGACTGGGATTCATCTGCCGGCGAGCCTGCGTGGCACCCAGACGCCTAACGTCATGACCAATACCCAGGAGAGCGAAATGGCGGAGGTGCGCTGGCAGTCAACCGACCCCAGTTCCCGCTGGAACTGGACGGTCGGAGTCTTCTGGCAGCTGGCAAAGGAGGGCAGCATCGAGGAGCTGAAATCCACGAACATCGAGCAGGTCTTCAACACGCTCTTCGGCTACTCGCCGGACTCCTACTACGGCGGAACGTTCTACTCGTGCCCGACCAATGCGGCCTACCCGTCGATTCCGGCGTGCGATATCTACTACAACAGCAACACCACCTTCGATCGCCAGATCGCAGGGTATGGCGAAGTGAGCTACTCCATTACTGACCGGCTAAAACTCACGCTCGGTGAGCGCGTCGCGCACACGCAGTTCTCGCTCAGTCACTACGCCGACGGTTTTGAGAACTACGGCCCGGGCCCGGCGCAGGCGAGTGAGAAGGAAACCCCCAATACCCCGAAGGCGGTGCTGTCCTTCCAGGCCAATCCGCGCGATCTCTACTACTTCAGCTGGGCCAAGGGTTTCCGCGTCGGGGGCGGTAACGCGCCGCTGCCGTCCTATTGCGATGCTGACCTGGCCGCTGCCGGGTTCCCGAATGGCGCGCCGCTCACCTACACGTCCGACAATACGCAGAATTACGAGATCGGCTCGAAGAACGCCTTCGGCAACTGGCTGAAGGTCGCGACCAGCGTCTACTACATTAAGTGGAACAACATTCAGCAGAACCTCTACGTGGCCGGCGCCTGCGGTTTGCAGTTCACTGACAATCTGGGCACGGCGGTCGCCAAGGGCTTTGATCTGCAGGCGGAGATGCAGTTCGGACCCGTCAATATCGACCTGGCGGCTGGCTATACCAGTGCGCGCTTCACCAAGGACGACCCGACGGGCTGCACTCCCGGGAGCTCAGGCGTTGGCGTGCCGTGTCTTGCGATCAATGGCGACGCCATCTCCGGTCAGGAAGGCATTAACTATGCGCCGGGAGCCATGCCGCCCTGGACGGTGGCGCTCGGTGCCGCTTACAACTTCAGGCTCGGCGAGCGGGATGCTTTCGTGCGCGCGGACTGGGAATATCAGAGCCGCAATCCCTGGCTGGCGGCGGTACAGGACCCGAATGCCGGTGCGGTGTACAACTTTGGCTTCTCCTACACGCTGCCCTCGACCAGCTTCACCTCGGTGCGCGCGGGTGTGAACTTCGGCGCCATGCAGGTGGCGGCGTTCTGCGACAATCTGTTTGACTCGCACACCGTGAATAACTACATCCTCGGTCAGACCGATGGCAACTTTACTCCGCAGCAGAACGTCTACACGTTCCGCCCGCGCACCGTGGGCATCACGGCCACCTGGCGCCCGGGGGCGGGACACTAGCCGGCGCGGGCAGGCTGCGGCGGGGCCTGAACGCGCGCCCGGGCCCGGTAGTCCGATGGAGCAGCACACCCGGCGCTTCGTCGAGTGGGTTCTCGCCGAAATGCGCTGAGGCGTGCGCAGCGCGCGCTAACGGTGGTACCGTGGCGGCCGCATGCCACCAGGCGACACACCCGCCGCGGCCGCGGCCGGAGCGCAGTCCGGCGCTGAGAGACTGAACACACGGGCTGCCGGGGTCGTCGCACTGGCAGTGCTGTGCAGCCGCGTGCTCGGACTGGCACGCGAGCAGATCTTCGCCGCGCTGTTTGGCGGCGGGCGCGTCATGGACGCCTTTACCATCGCGTTCCGCATACCCAACCTGCTGCGCGACCTGTTCGGCGAAGGCGCGCTGTCAACGGCCTTCGTCACGGTGTTCACCCGCACCGCGGCGCTGGAAGGTGACGGGGCGGCCTGGCGGCTCGCCAACAAGGTCGCAAGCCTTACCGCGGTCTGCCTGAGCGCGATCACCGTGCTGGGGATCATCACGGCGCCCTGGCTGGTGGCCGCGCTGGCACCCGGCTTCGATCCCGGCAAGGCGGCGCTCACCGTAACCCTCACGAGGGTCATGTACCCGTTCATCCTGCTGGTGTCGCTGGCGGCGCTGGTCATGGGCATGCTGAACGCGCGCAACGTGTTCGGCATCCCGGCGATGGCCTCGAGTTTCTTCAACCTCGGGTCGATCGTCGCCGGCGTGGCACTCGGGTACTGGCTCGACCCGCACTTCGGGCCGCGGGCGATTCTGGGACTCGCCATCGGCACTCTGAGCGGCGGGGCGCTGCAGCTGCTGGTGCAGCTGCCGGCCCTGCGCCGCGCGGGCTACGTGTATCACGCGGATTTTCGCTGGCGCGACCCGGGGGTGCGCGCGGTGCTCACCCTGATGGGGCCGTCGGTGATCGCCGCGAGCACCACCCAGTTGAACGTACTGGTCAACTCGGTGTTCGCCTCGCAGCTCGGCGACGGCCCGACATTCTGGCTGACGGTGGCGTTTCGCCTCATGCAGCTGCCGCTGGGAGTCTTCGGCGTCGCGCTCGGCACCGTCGCATTGCCGTTGCTGACGCGCATGGCGGCGAGCGGCAACACCGCGGCCTTTCGCAGCGAGCTGGCGCGCGGCATGCGGCTCGCGTTCCTCATGACCATTCCGGCGAGCGTCGGTCTCATGGTGCTCGCCGAGCCCATCATCTCGGTGCTCTACCAGCACGGCCGTTTCGGAGCCCACGAGACCGCCGAATCCGCCGGGGCGCTGCGCTTCTATGCCATTGGCCTGTGCGGTTACGCGGCACTCAAGGTGCTGGTGAACGCCTTCTACGCGCTCGATCGGCGCAAGACACCGATGGTGGTCAGCTTTCTCGCCGTGGGTCTCAACCTGCTGTTGAACTGGATGCTGACCCTGCATCTCGGCTGGGGTCATCGCGGGCTGGCGTTCTCCACCGCCTGCGTCGCCACCAGCAACTTCCTCATTCTTTACTTCCTCATGCGCTCGCACCTCGGGCGCCTGGAATCGCGGGCGATGCTCGCGCTGCTGTGGAGGGTGGCGCTGGCCTCGGCGGTGCTGCTGGGGATTTGCTGGGCGGGAGCCCACTTCCTGCTCGCTGACTGGGCGGTGCAGCGCTTCTGGCCGAAGTGCGTGAGCCTGCTCCTTGTCATCGGCAGTGGCGCTGGTGCGTTCTTCCTGTGTGCCAACGCCCTCGGGATCGGCGAAGTCCACGAGATTGTGCGCGCCATGCGACGCAGGCTGCAGCGCATGGCGTGAGGCCTGCGCCGCCGCGGGCTCAGGCAGACGCCGGGAACCGGGGCGCGCACGGTGTGGTCTCAATTCAGTCCCAATTCAGCCGCAGGACCGGATGATGCAGCACATGAAGTCCTACATTCGCATACTCGCGCCCCTGGCACTGTTGGGTTGTGGCGCGCCGGCGTTCGCGCAGGTGTATCAGTACCCGCCGGCGCGCCCGCTGCAGTGGTTCATCGATGGCGGCGCGAGCGTGACGGAAGGACGCACCGCGGATTTTCTCGACAGCGGCTGGAGCATCGGCACCGGATTCACCCTGCGGCCGGTTCCGGGGCAGCCGTTCATGCTGCGGGCGGATCTCAATTACAGCCGCTTCAGCGCGACCAACCAGCTCATCTCACTCGGTCAGGCGGTGAACCAGACGCCGGTCGACAATGGCTACGGCCAGACGGTCACCGCGTTCGTGAACGGGGTGCTCGAGGCACCGACCAGCCCCTGGACGCGCTTCTACGTGACCGCCGGGGTGGGACTGGGTTACCGCCGTATCGATCTCACGCAGAACGGCTTCGTGTGCGACCCGTTCTTCTGTGGGCCGGGCTTCGTGTCCAACACGGTGGCAAGCGAGGACACGACGCGCTTCGCATGGAACGCGGGCCTGGGTATGGACTTCGCGCTGCCGGCCGGCCAGTCCTGGTTCATCGAGGCGCGCTACGAACGCATCGAGACCCAGGAGCCGACCGAGTACATTCCCATCCGCTTCGGTTTCCGCTTCTAAGAGCGCGCTTCGGACGCAAATCGCGCAGGTGGCGGGCGGCGTTGCGCCGGGGCCGGGCGATGAGCGCCACGCGACCGCCGTGGCTGGGCTCCCCATCGTCGGCTGGCTTGCGAGTGGCCGACCTCGCCAGCTATTCTCGCTCTCTTATGTCAACACTGGTCGAATGCGTACCCAATTTCTCTGAAGGCCGCGATAAAAATAAAGTGGACGCCATTGTTGCGGCCATGAAGATGGACGGCGTGTACCTGCTTGATCGCGAGATGGACGCCGACCATAACCGCTGCGTGATCACGCTGGTAGGCGAGCGCGAGCCGATTCAGGAAGCGGCGATTCGCGGCGTGGGCAAGGCGGCCGAACTGATCGATCTGAACGCTCACCAGGGAGCGCATCCGCGCATGGGCGCAGCGGACGTGGTTCCCTTTATTCCGATCGAAGGCGTGAGCATCGAAGATTGTGTCGCCATGGCGCGGCAGGTTGGCGCCGAGATTTGGAAGCGTTATCAGATACCGGTGTATCTCTACGAGGCCGCCGCAACAGCTGCTGACCGGCAGAACCTGGAAACCATTCGCCGCGGGCAGTTCGAAGGCATACGTGCCGAGATCGCGACAAATCCTGCCAGGAAGCCGGACTTCGGCGATCCGAGAGTACATCCGACGGCTGGGGTCACCGCGGTCGGCGCGCGAAAATCACTCATCGCTTACAACGTTTTTCTCAACACCCCGGATGTGCAGATTGCGAAAAACATTGCCAAGGCGGTTCGCTTTTCGAGCGGCGGGTTGCGTTTTGTCAAGGGCGCGGGATTTCTGGTGCGCGGCATGGCCCAGGTCTCAATGAACCTGACCGATTTTGAGCAGACGCCCATCCATCGCGCCTTCGAGATGGTGAAGCGCGAAGCAGCGCGCTACGGCGTGTCACCCGTCAGCAGCGAAATCGTCGGATTGATCCCGAAAAGAGCGTTGGAAGCGGCAGCGGAATGGTTTCTGCAGGTCGAGAACTTTGATTCGTCATTAATTCTGGAAAACCGCTTAAGTGCGGTGATGGGCGGCAAAGCGGCGGTCGGCGGGTTGCGCGCCGGCGTCGAGCCGTTTGTCGAACAACTTGCCGCGCCCACGGCGACACCTGGAGGCGGCAGCGCCGCGGCCGCCAGTGCTGCCATGGCGGCGGCATTGGCCACGATGGTGGCTTCTATGTCACGGGGGAAGAAAGCGTACCTGCAATATGAGCGTGAACTCAGTGAGGTCATCGCGCGCCTCGGCCCATTGCGGGACGAATTGAAGGCTGCCATCGATGCCGACGCCGAGTCCTTTAACGTTGTGATGAGGGCTTACAAGCAGGCGAAGGAATCGGCCGATGGCGGCAGGCTGATCGATGCCGCGCTGAAGCAGGCGACCAGCGTTCCATTGGGGGTTGCTGAGAGTGCCCGCGAAATCGCGGCAATTGTCGAGAAACTAAGGCCCATTACCAACCCCAACATGAAGTCCGATCTCACCACGGCTGCGGCCCTGGCCCACGCCGCTATCGAAGGCGCGTCGGCAAATGTCGAGATCAATCTGGAGTCGATCAAGGACGCCGCCTTTGCAGCGGATGTCCGCAAGCGTGCCGCAGCGCTGCGACGGTAGATCCGCGTGTGCTGGCGTCGCGGCGGCAACACGGGGAAACAGCATGATCAGGAAAATCTCCGCTGCCCTGCTGGCCATCGTCGGCGCCATCGCCATCGGCGGGGTGGCGCTGCAGAGGCACGAGCCGATCAATGCGCTGTGGATCCTGACCGCGGCGGTGTGCGTCTATCTGCTGGGCTACCGCTTCTACGCCGCCTGGATCGCGGCCCGCGTGCTCAGCGTCGATGCCTCGCGCGCCACTCCGGCCGAGCGGCTCAACAACGGACGCGACTTCGTGCCGACGCACCGCGCGATCGTGTTCGGGCATCATTTCGCCGCCATCGCCGGTCCGGGACCACTGGTGGGCCCGACGCTCGCGGCGCAGTTCGGCTATCTGCCGGGCACGCTGTGGATCCTGGTGGGGGCAGTGCTGGGCGGATGCGTGCAGGACATGATCATCCTGCTGCTGTCCACGCGCCGTGACGGACGCAGTCTCGGCCAGATGGCGCGCGATGAGCTCGGTCCGCTGGGCGGCTTTGCCGCGCTCATTGGCACGCTCATCATCATGATCATCCTGAGCGCGGTGCTGGGGCTGGTGATCGTCAATGTCATGAAGCACAGCCCCTGGGCCACCTCCACGGTGTTCGCCACCATCCCCGCGGCGCTGATCGTCGGTCTGTACCTGCGGCTGTGGCGTCCGGGGCGGGTGCTCGAGGGATCGCTCCTCGGCGTGATGCTGATGGTGCTGGCGCTGCTCGCCGGCGGCTGGATCGATCATCAGCCCGTGCTGCGCCCGCTGTTCGACTATGCGGCCATCGCGCTCGCGGGCTTCGTGATCGTCTACGGCTTCTGCGCCGCGATCCTGCCGGTTTGGCTGCTGCTCGCCCCGCGCGACTATCTGTCGACGTTCCTGAAGCTCGGCACGGTGGCGTTGCTGGCGGTGGCCATCGTGCTGACGCACCCGCAGATCAAGATGCCGGCGGTGACGGCGTTCACCGACGGCACCGGTCCCCTGTTCGGCGGCAAGGTGTTTCCGTTCGTGTTCATCACCATCGCCTGCGGTGCGGTGTCGGGGTTTCACGCACTGGTGGCGAGCGGCACGACGCCGAAGCTCATCACCAACGAGGCGGACGTGCGGCTGGTCGGCTACGGCAGCATGGCGCTCGAGTCGTTGGTCGCGATCATGGCGCTGATCGCCGCGACGCTGCTCGATCCGGGGGTGTACTTCGCCATCAACGCCGGCGCCGGCGTGGTGGGTGCGACCCCGGCGGCGGCGGTGCAGACCATCAGCAGCTGGGGGTTTCCGGTCACGGTCGAGCAGATGCAGGCGCTCGCCAGCGCCATGGGCGAGCGCACCCTGTTCGCGCGCAGCGGCGGGGCGCCGTCCCTCGCCGTGGGTATGGCGAGCATTCTCGGCAGCAGCTTCGGCAAGGGACTGCTCGCGCTGTGGTATCACTTCGCCATCATGTTCGAGGCGGTGTTCATCATGGCGGTGCTCGATGCCGGCACCCGCGTCGGGCGCTTCATGCTGCAGGACCTGCTCGGGCACCTGTGGCAGCCCCTGGGGCGTACCTCGTGGTATCCGTCGGTGCTGCTGGCCAGTGCGCTCATGGTCGGCGCCTGGGGTTACTTCCTGTACATCGGGGTGATCGACCCGAACGGCGGCGTCAACATCCTGTGGCCGCTGTTCGGCATTTCCAACCAGATGCTGGCCGGCATCGCGCTGTCGGTGGCGACCGGGATCATCATCAAGTCAGGCAAGCTGCGCTATGCGCTCGTGACGCTGGTGCCGCTGGCATGGCTGGCGCTCGTCACCACGACCGCGGCCTGGCAGAAGATCACCAGCGGCGATGCCCGCATCGGGCTGTTCGCCGCGGCCGATGACCTGGCGCGCAAGCTGGCCCTGGGGGCGCTGCCGCCCGAGCGCGCCGCCGTCGCCCCGCAACTCATATTCAATCAGCGCCTCGATGGCTGGCTGACCATGCTGCTGCTGGCGATCCTGTGGTTCGTGATTCTCGACATGGCGCGGGTGTGCGTGCAGCGTCTGCGGGGCCGGCCGCTGCGCTCGAGCTCGGAAGCGCCGTATCAGTCAAGCCGCCTGCAGGGCGCGGCGGCGCAGGCGCGGCCATGAGGCGCGCGGCACGGTGGCTGAGGCGCCGCGCCGCCTCTGTCTGGAGCGGGTTGCGCACGGTCTCGGGCGATGATGCCTATGAGCGCTATCGCGCTCACCAGGCGGCGCGGCACGCGGGCGAGCCGCCCTTGAGCCGGCGCGCGTTCTACGAGGACACGCAGCGGCGCAAGTGGAGCGGCGTGAGCCGCTGCTGTTAGCTCACCCGCATGTTGCGGATCAGGCGCCGGTCGATGTACAGCCGTGCGTCCAGCACCAGGCGATCCTGGGCCTGCTGCAGCTGATGCAGGCAGAACATGACCAGGATGCAGGCGATCAGTGCGGTGAGGGTGGCATTGAAGGTGATACCCAGCCCGAGCGTGACACCGGAGATGTCCCCGCGCAGCGCACCCTGGGCCTCCTGCAGGGCGCGGCCGATGCCGCGTACCGTGCCGACGAAGCCGACGGCCGGGATCGCCCACGCCGTGAAGCGCACCATGGACAGCTGCGCGTCGAGGCGGTCGAGCTCGTTCTCGCACTCGGCGCGCACCGCCTCCGCGGCATCCTGCACGCTGCGGGTCGCTCCGAAGCGATTCAGCGCCACCATCAGCGCGCGCGGCAACAGCATCTCCTGCTCCTCGCGCGGCAGGCTTTCGATCGGTCGGCCGTAGGCGCGCGCGTCATCGGGCAGCACCACGTGCCCTTCGCCGAGCTCGATGTAGGGCTTCTCCAGCAGGCGCCGGTTACGGGCCACAGCAAGCGCCTGGTACGCGATCAGCGATAGCGCCCAGGTCGCCAGGATCAGGGCCGCCTCCTGCTCGTAGTCTTTCAGGATCACGAACGGGGAGCGCAGGTTGTGGAGCACCGGCTGTCCGGGCTTCAGCTGGTCCTGCGGGATCGCGGGCTCGGCGAGGATTGCCTCGGCGCGCGGGCGGATGACGGTGGCGTAGAGCGACTGCACGAGGATCACGCTCACCAAGAGCGCCGCCAGGCTGAACAGGGCATCGCGGCCAACCGAGCGCATGTACTCATCTCCTCATCCTGCCAAGGGCGGCCGGCGCGCGCGCACCAGGCGCGCGCCGGCTCAGCGCCGGCCGAAAGTGCCGGAAAATGCTAGCATTACACGCTTCACCTTGGGGCGTTGTTGGACGCTCGCCGGCGGCGCGCCAGCTGTGGAAGGACGGGTATGGCACTGAAAATAATGATTCTTGGGGCAAACGGCTTCATCGGCAGCGCGCTCACCAATGCGATCCTGCGCACCCGGCCCTGGGAGGTATACGGCATCGACCTGGCGGACAACAAGCTGGGCGATCTGCCCAAAACCCCGCGCTTCCACTTCGTCGAGGGCGACATCACCATCAACAAGGAGTGGGTCGAGTACCACGTCAAGAAGTGCGACGCGGTGGTGCCGTTGGTGGCGATCGCCAACCCGGCACAGTACGTGACCCACCCGCTGCGGGTGTTCGAGCTGGACTTCGAGGCCAACCTCGACGTCGTGCGCCACTGCGTCAAGTACGGCAAGCGTCTCATCTTCCCCTCGACCTCCGAGATCTACGGCATGTCGCCCGATGCGCTGCTGGATGAGGAGAGCAGCCCCCTGGTGTATGGTCCGATCAGCAAGCAGCGCTGGATCTACGCCGCCTCCAAGCAGCTGCTCGATCGTGTCATCTTCGCCTACGGCGTGCGCGATCACCTCGACTACACCCTGTTCCGGCCGTTCAATTTCATCGGCCCGAATCTCGATAATGTCGAGGAGCCCAAGGAAGGCAGCTCGCGGGTGTTCACCCAGTTTCTCTCCAACGTGCTCTACAAGCGGCCGATCAAGCTGGTCGACGGCGGCAGCCAGAAGCGCTCGTTCACCTATATCGACGATGCCATCGAAGCCCTGCTCACGATCCTCGAGAACAAGGATGGCTGCGCCAGCCGGCGCATTTTCAACCTCGGTAATCCGAACAACTGCATCTCGATCCGCGATCTCGCGCAGCGCACCATCAGGATTGCGCAGGAGTTCCCGATGCTGCGCGACAACGCCCGGGCCACGGAGATCGTCGATGTCTCCGCCGGGGAGTACTACGGCAAGTACTACCAGGACATCCAGGTGCGGGTACCCAACGTCGAAGCCGCCCGGCGCGATCTCGGCTGGCAGCCGAGCACCGATATGGATACCGCAATCCGGCGCACCATCGAGTTCTACGTGAAGCAGGAAGGCTTCGGCACGCGCGCGGCGGCGATTGCGGCGGGCATCTAGCAGCGCGACCGCCGGCGGCATGGACAGTGAGACAGGCCAGGAGCGGCGCGCCGGCCGGCTCGGCTGGCGGGCGTGGGTCATCCTCGGCGCCGCCTGGTTCGCGACCCTGCAGGCGCGGCCGCTGCTCGATCCCGACGAGGGCCGTTACGCCGAGATCCCGCGTGAGATGCTCGCGAGCGGTGACTGGATCACGCCGCGGTTCGATGGCCTGAAGTACTTCGAGAAGCCGCCGCTGCAGTACTGGGCGACGGCCGTGGCGTACCAGGCATTCGGCCTGAAGCAGTGGAGCTCGCGGCTGTGGAACGTGGGACTGGCGTTCGCATGCCTGCCGCTGGTGTTTGCCTGGGTGGCGCGCCTGTACGGGCGCGACAGCGCGCTCCTCGCCCTGACCGCGCTCGCCGTCAGTCCATTCTTCGTCATCGTCGGCCATCTCAACCTGCTCGACGGCGCCTTCACCTTCTTCCTCACGGCCGCGGTGTTGGCTTTCACGCTGGCGCAGAGCACCCCGCCGGCATCCGCGGCCGAGCGGCGCTGGATGCTGAGCGCCTGGGGGGCGGCCGCCCTGGCGGTGCTCTCCAAGGGAATCGTCGTCGGGGTGCTCGCGGCGGCTGCGCTCATCCTCTACACGCTCAGCGAGCGTGACACACACACCTGGCGGCGACTGCACCCGGGGGCGGGACTGGCGCTGTTCACAGCGGTCGGCGCCCCGTGGTTTGTCGTGGTATCGCTGCGCAATCCCAGCTTCCCGGGATTCTTCTTCGTGCACGAGCATTTCACGCGCTTCCTCACCACCGTGCACCAGCGCGTGGAGCCGTGGTGGTACTTCCTGCCGCTGCTGCTGCTCGGGGTGCTGCCGTGGATCGCGCCGCTGGCGCGGGCCTGCCGTCGCGCCTGGGCTGGAGCC
>DATKEZ010000069.1:0-3769 GCA_035511775.1 Steroidobacteraceae bacterium
GCGCGCGCCATCGTTCGGGAGCTGAAGAAGTTCAGCAAGGACCTGGCGCTGAAGCCGCGCTGGCTGGTGCTGAACAAGCGCGATCTGCTGCCGGCGCCGCAGGCCGAGCGGCGCGCGCGCGCCATCGTGCGCGCCCTGCGCTATCGCGGGCCGCAGTTCCTGATCTCAGGGGCGACCGGCGAGGGAACGAAGGCGCTGTGCGAAGCGGCTATGACGTTTTTGGAGGAGCACGATCGAGCGGCACGCGAGCGCGCATCATCTCCAGGAGATGCTGGCGTCGTGCCGCCGGTCGCAATTTGAGGGGCGTCGGAATGACCGGCACCGGGATGCTGGCCTTGGAGTTCGCTGCGCTCATCATTGCCTCACTGCATTGCGCGGATACGGGCCGCCAGGCGACTCTTGTGCCGTGCGGCCTTGTTGCGATGGATGATCTGCTTGCTCACGAGCGAGTCGATGATCGGGACGGCCTGGCTATAGCTGCCCTGGGCCGCCTCTTTGTTGCCCCCGACGACGGCCGTCGCCACGTTGCGCACCGCGGTGCGCATGCGCGAGCGAAGCGCCACATTGCGGGCGCGGTGCTTCTCGGCCTGACGGGCAGCCTTTTCGGCGGATTTGGTATTGGCCAAGAAATCTCCGTATCCACGGCCGGGTCGCAAGCAAGCGAGGGCCGGTAGTCTGAGCATCGGGCCGGCGCTTGTCAACGCGGCGAACAGAGGCGAGGGCTGACGCCGGCCGCTTCACATAAACTGGCCGCTGGCGAGCGCGAAGGCGTCGCAACGAAGTTTACTTAGTCTTTCGACATCAATGGTTTAAGGGAATCATGGAGCTCATTCGAGGACTCAGCGGCGCACATGGGCTAGCGGGCGGCTGCGTGCTGACCATCGGCACCTACGATGGCATTCACCTCGGCCACCAGGCACTGCTGGCACGCGTGCGCGAGCATGCGGCGCGGCGCGCAGCGGCCGCGGTTCTGATGACGTTCGAGCCCATGCCGCGCGAGTACCTGGCGCCGGATGATCCGCCCGCGCGGCTCACCTCGCTGCGCGAGCGCTGGCGGATCCTCTCGGGCAGCCGCCTGCATTATCTGTGGCTGCTGCGCTTCGGCGAGGCTTTGCGTAACCTCCCGGGTGAAGCCTTTGCGCAGCTCCTGGCGCGCGAGCTGCGCCCGAGGGTCGTGGTAGTCGGTCACGACTTTCGCTTCGGACGCAATGGCGAGGCGACCGCGGCCGTGCTGGCTGAGGCCGGGACGCGTCTGGGGTTCGACGTGGACGTGCTGGACCCGGTGACACTCGACGGGGAGCGCATCAGCAGCAGCGGGGTGCGCGCGGCGCTGGCGCGCGGGGACTTTGAGCGCGCGCGGTGCTGGCTCGGTCGGCCCTGGTCGATGCGCGGACGGGTGATGCCGGGCAGGCGCCTGGGGCGGGATCTGGGGTTTCCGACCGCCAATCTGCCCCTCGACCGCCGGCGCGCGCCGGTCGCCGGGATTTTTGCGGTGCGCGTGCATGGGGTGGCCAACGCGGCGCTGCCGGGAGTCGCGAGCCTCGGCACGCGCCCGACGATCGGCGGAGTCGAGGCGCTGCTCGAGGCGCACCTGTTCGATTTTAGCGGCGAGCTGTACGGTCGCGAGATTGAAGTCGAGTTCGCGGCGAAGTTGCGCGACGAGGCGAGCTTTCCGACGCTCGCGGCGCTGACCGCGCAGATGCAGCGCGACGCTGCGGATGCGCGCCGCTTCCTCAATGGCTGAACGGCCCGGCGAGTCGGGCGTATCGATGGTTGAATGAGTGGACATGGCGGACTACAAACACACCATTACCCTGCCGCAGACCGACTTCCCGATGAAAGCGGATCTCGCCCAGCGCGAGCCCGCGATGGTGCGCGCCTGGGACGAGCGCGGCACCTATGCGAAGCTGCGGCAGCTGGCCCGCGGGCGGCCGCGCTTCGTGCTGCACGACGGGCCCCCGTACGCCAACGGCGCCATCCACATCGGTCACGCGGTCAACAAGATCCTCAAGGACATGGTGGTGAAGTCACGCTCGCTCGATGGCTTCGACTCACCCTACATCCCGGGCTGGGATTGCCACGGGCTGCCGATCGAGCTGCAGGTGGAGAAAAAGCACGGCCGGCCCGGGCAGAAGCTCGACGCGCAGGCCTTTCGCGCTGCCTGCCGCGCCTATGCGCACGAGCAGATCGAGCTGCAGCGCGCCGACTTCAAGCGCCTCGGCGTTCTCGGGGACTGGGACCGACCCTACCTCACCATGTCGCCGGGCTATGAGGCGCAGCAGCTGCGCGCCTTCGGCCGCATCATCCGTAACGGACACCTCTATAAAGGGGTGAAGCCCGTGCACTGGTGTCTCGATTGCCGCTCGGCGCTCGCGGAGGCCGAGGTCGAGTACGAGGAGAAGACCTCACCGGCGATCGATGTGGCGTTTCGCGTCGTTGACCGAAACGATCTGGCGGCGCGCATCGGCGTCAGCGCAGCACAGCTGGGCACGGCGCCCGTGGACGTCGTGATCTGGACCACAACCCCCTGGACGCTGCCGGGGAATCAGGCCGTCGCCCTGCGGGCGGAGTTTCGCTACGCGCTCGCGCAGGCGGGAAGCGGCGGCGAGCGGCGCCATCTGATCGTGGCAGCCGAGCTCCTGGAACCCTCGCTCAGGCGCTTCGGCCTGCCGGGCGCTGTCGTGCTGGCGCAATTCGAGGGCCGCGCCCTGGAGGGACTGAAGCTGCAGCACCCCTTGCAGGACCGGCAGGTGCCGGTCGTGCTCGGGGAGCATGTGACGCTCGATGCGGGCACCGGCGCCGTACACACCGCCCCGGGGCACGGGATGGAGGATTTCGCCGTCGGACAGCGCTACGGGCTGCCGGTGACCAACCCGGTCGGCGACGACGGGCGCTTCCTGTCCGACACCCCGCTGGTGGCCGGCCTCAGGGTCGATGCGGCCAACCCGGTGATCATCGACGCGCTCGCCAAGGCCGGGCAGCTCCTGCACCAGGAGTCCCTGCGCCACAGCTATCCGCATTGCTGGCGTCACAAGACCCCGGTCATCTTCCGCGCCACACCGCAGTGGTTCATCAGCATGGAGCGCGCCGGCCTGCGCGCGCACACCCTGCGCGACATCCCGGCCGTTGCTTGGACTCCTGCGTGGGGCGAGCAGCGTATCACCGGCATGATCGAGAGCCGCCCCGACTGGTGTATCTCGCGCCAGCGCACCTGGGGGGTGCCGATCCCGCTGTTCGTGCACAAACACACCGGAGAGCGACACCCGCGCACCCAGGAGCTGATCGAGGCGGCCGCCGAGCGGGTCGGGCAGGGCGGGATCGACGCCTGGTTCGCGCTCGAGCCGCAGGAGCTCCTCGGCGCGGACGCGCAGCATTACGACAAGGTCATCGACGTCATGGACGTGTGGGCCGACTCGGGGATGTCGTTCGAATGCGTCGGCGCCGAGCGCCCCGAGGTGAGCGCGCCGGTGGAGCTGTACCTCGAGGGCTCGGATCAGCACCGCGGCTGGTTCCACAGCTCGCTGCTCATGTCCGAGGCCCTGTATGAGCGAGCGCCGTACCGTGGGGTGCTCACCCACGGATTCACGGTCGACGAGAAGGGCCGCAAGATGTCGAAATCGCTCGGTAACGTCGTGGCGCCGCAGAAGGTCATGAACAGTCTCGGCGCCGACGTGTTGCGACTGTGGGTATCGGCGACCGACTACGCCAACGAGATGAGCGTGTCGGACGAGATCCTCAAACGCATGGCGGATTCCTATCGCCGCATGCG
>DATKEZ010000070.1:0-2122 GCA_035511775.1 Steroidobacteraceae bacterium
GTGGGGGTGGTCGCGGCCATCACGCCGTGGAATTTCCCCCTGGCCATGATCACGCGCAAGGCGGGACCCGCGCTCGCGGCTGGCTGTACCTTCGTGTGCAAGCCCGCGAGCCAGACGCCCTACTCGGCACTCGCCGCCGCGGCGCTCGCGGCGCGCGCCGGGGTACCGGCCGGCGTGCTCAACGTCATCACCGGGGAGGGGGGCGCGATCGGCGGTGAAATGACTTCCAACACCAGCGTGCGCAAGGTCACGTTCACCGGCTCCACCGCCGTGGGCAAGAAGCTCATGGCGCAATGCGCCGGCACGGTGAAGAAGCTGTCGCTCGAGCTGGGCGGCAATGCTCCGTTCATCGTGTTCGAGGACGCCGATCTGGATGCCGCGGTGGCGGGGGCCATCGCCAGCAAGTACCGCAACACCGGGCAGACGTGCGTGTGCGCCAATCGCCTGCTGGTGCAGGCGCCGGTGTACGAGGCGTTCACCGCCAAGCTGGTGCACGCCGTGGCGCAGCTGCGCGTGGGCGACGGGCTGAAGGGCCCCACCGACCAGGGTCCGCTGATCGATACCCAGGCGCTCGCCAAGGTGGAGCAGCACCTCGCGGACGCCGTGAGCAAGGGCGCGCGTGTCGTGCACGGCGGCAAGCGCCATGCGCTCGGCGGCACGTTCTTCGAGCCGACCGTGCTCACTGACGTGACCCCTGCCATGCTGGTGGCGCGCGAGGAGACCTTCGGCCCGGTCGCACCGCTCTTCCGGTTCGAGACCGAGGGGGATGCCATAGCCATGGCGAACGATACCGAGTTCGGCCTGGCGGCCTACTTCTATACCCGCGACCTGGCGCGCTCGTGGCGCGTGGCGGAGGCGCTGGAGTACGGGATCGTGGGGCTCAATACCGGCATCATCTCCACCGAGGTTGCCCCCTTCGGGGGGGTCAAGGAGTCGGGTACCGGCCGCGAGGGCTCAAAGTACGGAATCCTTGACTACACCGAGCTGAAGTACCTGTGTGTCGGCATCGGCTGAGCGTGGCGGGATAGGCTGCGGCGCGGCGCTTGCGGTATCGTGAGGTATGCGCTACGCGAACCCCGAACGCATCGGCATCCTGCTGGTCAACTCCGGAACCCCGCAGGCCGCGGATGCGGGCGCCGTGCGCGCATTCCTGGCGCGCTTCCTCGCCGACCCGCGCGTGGTGGAGCTGCCGCGCGCACTGTGGCTGCCGCTGCTGTACGGGGTGATCCTGCCCTGGCGTCCGCGGCGCGTGGCGCGCAAGTACTGCCTCATCTGGACGGCCTCCGGCTCCCCGCTGCGCGACCTGTCGGAGCGCTTGCGAGCCGAGCTGGCCGGCGCGCTCGCGCAACGCATGCTGGCGCCGCTGTCGGTGGAGCTCGGCATGCTCTACAGCGCTCCCGAGGTGCGCGGCGCACTCGCTCGATTGCGCGACAGCGGCGCCCAGCGCATCCTGGTGCTGCCGCTGTTCCCGCAGTACTGCGCGGCCACCACCGGTGCGGTGTACGACCAGGTCAGTGCGGAGCTGCGCCGCTGGCGCTCGCTCCCCGAGCTGCGCTTCATCGCGGACTATCACGAGCACCCGGGCTATATCGAAGCGCTGCGCGCCAGCGTCACCGAGCACTGGCTGGCTCACGGCCGCACCGCTCACCTGCTGATTTCCTTTCACGGCATTCCGGAGCGCTACGTCCAGCAGGGCGACCCGTACTTCAGCCGCTGCCAGACCACGGCGCGCCTGCTGGCGGATGAGCTGCTGTTGCGCGACGGGGAGTGGAGCGTGAGCTTTCAGTCGCGCTTTGGTCCGGCGAACTGGCTGAAGCCCTACACGCGCACGGTGCTCAGCGGCATGCCCGCCCGCGGCGTGCGTGAAGTGACGCTGGTGTGTCCGGGTTTTGCCGTGGACTGCCTGGAGACGCTCGAGGAGATCGATATCGAGAATCGCGACGCCTTCATGCGCGCCGGCGGCCAGCGCTTCCAGTACGTGCCGGCGCTCAACGCCCGCACCAGCCACGCCCAAAGCCTCGCGGACCTGATCGAGCAGCACTGTCAGGGCTGGACGCACGCCGGGCATGGGCGCCTTCCGAGTGCCGCACGCGGTGCCTCCGCGTGATGTCCCACGCACCGC
>DATKEZ010000071.1:0-2556 GCA_035511775.1 Steroidobacteraceae bacterium
GCTCGCGCGCGCAGCAGGGCGGCGCATGACCGTGCGCCTGGTGAAGGGCGCCTACTGGGACAGCGAGATCAAGCGCGCGCAGGAGCGGGGCCTCTCGAGCTTCCCGGTCTACACCTCCAAGGCCGCCACCGACGCGAGCTATCTCGAGGGAGTGCGGCGGCTGTTTGCCGCGCGTGATTCTGTCTATCCGCAGTTCGCCACCCACAACGCCTACACCGTGGCGGCAGTGCTGGCGCTCGCCCCGGGCGGCGCGCGCTACGAGTTCCAGCGGCTGCACGGCATGGGGGACGCCCTGTACGAGGCGGCGCGCGCCGAGTTGCCGGACCTGGCGCCGGTGCGCGTATACGCACCCGTCGGCACGCACGAGGAGCTCCTGCCGTATCTGGTGCGGCGTCTGCTCGAGAACGGCGCCAACAGCTCCTTCGTCCATCAGTTCATGAATCCGCAGATACCCGTGGAGCAGGTCGTGAGCGATCCCATCTCGTCCCTGGCCGACGCCTCATCCGGTACGCCGCGCGTACGCGAGCCCGCCGGACTCTTCGGCGCCGAGCGCACCAATTCCACCGGCGAGGACTTCGGCGATCCTGCGACGCTGACGCTCCTCAAGGGGCAGCTGCGCGCGCACGCCGCGGAAACCTACACGGGCGGACCGATCCTGAGCGGGCGCTCGGTGCGCGACGCCAAGGTTGCGGTCGTGTCGCCCGCCAACACGGCGGAGACCGTCGGTTTCACGCGTGATGCCACCGCGGAGGAGATCCGTGAGGCGATGGCGGCGGCTGGCCGCGCGCAGCCGGCGTGGGATGCCACCCCTGCGGCCGAGCGTGCCGCCTGCCTGACGCGCGCCGCGGATCTGCTCGAGGAGCGGCGCGGGCAGTTCCTGAGCCTGCTGGTGCGCGAGGCAGGCAAGACGCTGCCGGATGCGGTGGCGGAAGTGCGCGAGGCGGTCGATTTCTGCCGCTACTACGCGGCACGCGCCCGCGAGCTCTTCGGGGCGCCCATGGAGATGCCGGGCCCCACCGGCGAGCGCAATACACTCTCGCTGCACGGCCGCGGCGTCTTCGTCTGCATCAGCCCGTGGAACTTCCCGCTGGCGATCTTCACGGGGCAGATCACCGCGGCGCTCGCCGCCGGCAATGCCGTGGTGGCCAAGCCCGCGCCCGCGACTCCGCTGATCGCGCACGCCATGACGCGCCTGCTGCACGAAGCCGGGGTGCCGGCCGCGGTTCTGCAGCTGACGCCGGCCGACGGGCCGCCGTTCGGCGAGGTGGCGCTCACTCATGCGGCGCTCGCCGGCGTCGCCTTCACCGGCTCGACCGCCACCGCAGCCACGATCAATCGCACGCTCGCCAACCGCGCTGGCCCGATCGTGCCGCTCATCGCCGAGACCGGCGGCGTGAACGCCATGGTGGTCGACGCCACGGCGCTGCCGGAGCAGGTCGTCGACGATGTCATCACCTCGGCGTTCACCAGCGCGGGCCAGCGTTGCTCGGCGCTGCGCGTGCTGTACCTGCAGGAGGAGATCGCCGATCGCGTGATCGAGATGCTGACCGGCGCGATGCGGGTGCTGCGCATCGGCCCGCCGGCGGAGCTCGCCACCGACGTAGGCCCGGTCATCTCCGAAGGCGCGCGTGCGCGCCTCGCGCGCCATGCCGAGCGCATGCGCGCGGAGGCCACACTCGTGTACGCCTGCGAGCTGGATCCCGCGCTGGCGGCCGCCGGCCACTACTTCCCGCCGCAGATGTTCGAGCTCAGGTCCGTCGATCAGCTGAAGACCGAGGAGTTCGGGCCGATCCTGCACGTGGCGCGCTATCGGAGCGATGAGCTGCCGCGGGTGCTGGCGGCGATCCGCGGCACGGGTTACGGGCTGACGCTCGGGGTGCACAGCCGGCTCGAGAGCGTCGCGGGCTACGTCTTCCAGTCGCTGCCGGTGGGGAACACGTACGTGAATCGCAACATGATCGGCGCGGTCGTCGGCGTGCAGCCCTTCGGTGGCCAGGGACTGTCGGGTACCGGACCGAAGGCCGGGGGTCCACACTATCTGCTGCGCTTCGCCACCGAGCGGACGCTGACCATCAATACCGCCGCGAACGGCGGCAACGTCGAGCTGCTTTCCTGAAACGGGGGGACCATGGCCGAGTACAAGACGAAATGCTTCTGCGGGGCGGTCGAGCTCACCGTGAGCGGCGAGCCCGTCGCGATGGGCTATTGCCATTGCGAGTCCTGCCGGCACTGGTCCGCGGGGCCGGTGAATGCCTTCACCTTGTGGCAGCCCAGTGCCGTCAGGGTGACGAAGGGGGCCGACAACATCGCGACCTACAACAAGACCCCGGTGAGCTACCGCACCTGGTGCAAGAGCTGCGGTGGCCACCTCTTCACCGAGCACCCGCCGCTCAAACTGACGGACGTGTTCGCCGCGATGCTGCCGACGCTTAAGTTCACGCCCGGCGTGCACGTCAATTACCAGGAGACGGTGCTGCGAATGCGCGACGGGCTGCCCAAGCTCAGGGATTTCCCGAAGGAATTCGGCGGCTCTGGCGAGGCGGTGCCGGAGTAGGG
>DATKEZ010000072.1:0-11173 GCA_035511775.1 Steroidobacteraceae bacterium
TTCAGCAGCTGGATGCCGGGGAAGATGACCATGTCGACCGCCGAGCAGCTATCCCCCACGATCCAGTCGGACTTCGACAGCCGTCCCTCGATGGTGCGCGCCTCGTTGGCGACCGCGTGCATCGCATCCGTGATCTCATCACCGGACAGATCCGCGTTGCCCTGAAATACCCCGGAGGCGATGGTGGTGAGCCGCGGCTCGATATACGCCTGGTATTCGCAGATGACGCGCATGATGGTGCCGGCTTCCTCGGGCGTGCGCCCGAAGATCGGCGGCTGCGGGTACTTCAGGTCCAGGTAGTACAGGATCGCGAGCGACTCGAAGCATACGTAGTCGCCGTCCTTGAGCACCGGCACGCGGCCGCGCGGATTGAGCGCCAGCATCTGCGGGGACTTGTGCTCCTGTTTGGAGAACTGCAGCAGGTGGCTCACGTATGGCAGACGCTTGTACTCGAGCGCCAGCAGCACGCGCCACGCGAAGGGACTGCCACTGCCCCAGAAAAGCTCGATTGCCATCGCGCCCCCGCGCCGAGGTGGTGGCTTCGATTGTAACGACAACCGCCCAGCGCCGAAAATGCATCCCGAGCACCAAGCGAGGACCGTCCCGCCATGCCGACGACACTGATCGAGCCGGCCGCACTGGCCGCGCATCTCGCCGATCCCGACTGGGCCATCGTCGACTGCCGTTTCGAGCTCGCGCGCCCTGAGTGGGGCGCGCTCGCCTGGGCCGCCGGACACATTCCAAATGCGCTGTACGCCCACCTGGATCACGATCTGTCCGGACCGCGCACCGCTCTCACGGGCCGCCATCCGTTGCCGGCGATCGCGGCGCTCAGCGCCACCTTCGGGCGCTGGGGGATAGATAAGGAGGTGCAGGTCGTGGCCTACGACCAGGGCGTGGGCGCCTATGCCGCACGGCTGTGGTGGCTGCTGCGCTGGCTGGGCCACCCGCAGGTGGCGGTGCTCGACGGTGGCATCGGCTCCTGGGAGCGTGCCGGGTTGCCGCTCGACACGGCCCCCACGGTGCGCGCGCCGCGGCACTTCACGGCCGCTCCGGCCGAGGATCTGGTGGTGAGGACGCCGGCGCTCGCGCAGGCGGTGGCCGCCGGCGCCCTGAGGCGCGGGGAGCTCACCCTCGTGGACGCGCGCAGCGCGGATCGCTTCGCCGGTGAGAACGAAACGCTCGACCCGGTCGCGGGCCACATCCCCGGCGCGCGCAACCATCCGTTCGCGGGCAATCTCGATGCGGGCGGGCACTTCCTCGCCGCGCCCGAGCTGCGCCGGCGCTGGGCGGATACGCTGCGCGAGCGCCCGGCAGCGACCCTGATCGCGATGTGCGGCTCGGGCGTCACGGCCTGCCACAACCTGCTCGCGCTCGAGGCCGCGGGGCTCCCCGGGGCGCGGCTGTACGCGGGCTCGTGGAGCGAATGGATCCGCGATCCGGCGCGCCCGGTGGCGCGGGGTGCAGAAACTTAACTACCGGACACTCTTCCTGGTCGCACAATTTTGATATAACGCGCCGTGGCTGCAGATCCCAAGAGCGCCCTCAACGGCCTGCGCAAATTCAATCCCGCACAGCCCTGGCGGGTCGAGGACTCCCTCGATCTCTACCACGTCGAGGCGTGGGGCAAGGGCTACTTCGGCATCAACGACAGCGGCCACGTGGTGGTGCGGCCGGACACGACCGAGCGGCACGAGATCGATCTGTACGAGGTGGTGGAGGGCCTGCAGGCCCGCGATCTGACCACCCCGGTGGTAGTGCGCTTCTCGGACATCCTGGCGCACCGGCTGCGGCGCCTGCACGATGCGTTCGCCCAGGCGATCACCGAGAACGACTACAAGAACCGCTATGCGGCCGTTTTCCCGATCAAGGTGAACCAGCAGCGCCTGGTCGTCGAGGAGGTCTATCGCTACGGGCAGGAATTCGGTTTCGGACTGGAGGTGGGCTCCAAGCCGGAGCTGCTCGCGGTGATGGCGATGACCGAGAACGCCCCGGATCGGCTCATCATCTGCAACGGCTTCAAGGACGACAGCTACATCGAGGCGGTGACGCTCGCCACCAAGCTCGGCCGCACCATCATCCCGGTGGTGGAGAATTTCGAGGAGCTCGGGCTCATCCTCAAGCACGCGCACACCTATCAGGTGCGCCCGCGTATCGGGGTGCGCGTGAAGCTGATCAGCGAGGGCTCCGGGCGCTGGAGCGCCTCAGCCGGGGAGAGGTCCAAGTTCGGCTTATTCATCACCGAGATCCTCGAGCTGTTCAACGTGCTCAAGCAGCACGACATGCTCGACTGCCTGCAGCTGGTGCACTGCCACCCGGGCAGCCAGCTGCAGGACATCCGTCGCGTCAAGGAAGCGATCAACGAGCTCGCTCATGTCTACGCGGAGCTCAAGCTCATGGGCGCGGGACTGCAGTACATCGACGTCGGCGGGGGCCTGGGGGTCGACTACGACGGCAGCGGCACGAACTTCTCCTCGTCGATGAACTACACGCTCAATGAATACGCGAGCGACGTCGTGTACCGCATCGCGAGCGTGTGCAACCTGCGCGACATCCCGCACCCCATGATCGTGAGCGAGTCCGGCCGCGCGGTGGCCGCCTACCACAGCGTGCTGATATTCGATGCGCTCGGCTCCTCGGCGCTCGATAAGTTCCGCGTCACCGGGGACCGGGCCGAGGACTACGGCGGCGATGAGGAACTGCCACAGCCGGTGCAGGATCTGTTCGAGGCCTACCGCGCGGTGAGCGAGCGGCGGCTGGTCGAGTGCTATCACGACGCCCTCACCGCCCGCGAGCAGGTGCTGCAGATGTTCAATCTCGGCCTGCTGTCGCTCGAGTTCCGGGCGCTCGCCGAGCGGCTGTACTGGGCGACCTGCGCCAAGATCCGCGACTCCTGCCGCAAGCTCGAGCGTCTGCCGGAGGAGCTCGAGGACCTGGAATCGATTCTCTCCGATACCTATTTCTGCAACTTCTCGGTGTTCCAGTCGCTCCCGGACAGCTGGGCCATCGACCAGCTGTTCCCGATCCTGCCGATCCACCGTCTGCATGAGCGCCCCACCCGCACCGCCGTGCTCGCCGACATCACCTGCGACTCGGACGGCAAGATCGATCACTTCGTGTCGCTGCGCGACGTGAAGCGCACGCTCGAGCTGCATGAGCTCAAGGCGGACGAGCGGTACTACCTGGCGGTGTTCCTGGTCGGCGCCTATCAGGAGACGCTCGGCGACCTGCACAATCTCTTTGGCGACACCCACGTGGTACACGTGCGCCTGCACGATGAAGGCGGCTGGTGGATCGAAGAGATCGTCAAGGGCGACACGGCCAACAAGGTGCTCGAATACATGGAGTACGACGTCGCGGAGCTGTATCCGGCGCTGGCGCGCGACTGCGAGCGCGCCATCCGCGACGGGCGCATGACGCTCGCGCAGAGCCAGGCCCTCAAGCGCTTCTACGAGAGCGAGCTCGACGGCTACGCCTATCTGGAGCCCGCCGGGACCTGAGACGCCGTCGGCGCCGCGCTCCCGGCTCTACAAGCGCACGCCGAACAGCGCCAACAGGGCGAGCACGATGAACGCGCCGGCGGCGGCGCGGTGCACCCACTTGAGCGGCAGCCGCTTCGCCGCCGCCTCCCCCAACAGCACCACCGGCACATCCGCCAGCATCATGCCGAGGGTGGTGCCGGCAACGACCGCGATGAGCGCGTGGTATCTGGCGGCGAGCGCCACCGTGGCGATCTGCGTCTTGTCGCCGATCTCCAGCAGGAAGAACGAGATCAGGGACGTGCCATAGGCGCCGTAGCGCGCCGGCTGCGTGCCCGTGGCCGCGGGCCTGTCGGGAATCAGCATCCACACCGCCGTGGCGAGGAAGGACGCTGCCAGCAGGTAGCGCATCAGCGCCGGACTGATGCTTGCTGCGAGCAGCGTGCCGACCGCGCCGGCGGCGAAGTGATTGACGAGAGTGGCGCTGAGGATCCCGCCGATGACCGGCACCGGCGCGCGGAAGCGCGCCGCCAGCAGCAGGGCGAGAAACTGTGTTTTGTCGCCGATCTCGGCGAGCGCGACGACGCCCGCCGAGACGAGAAATGCCTCCATAACTCCCTTGGTTTGCGTCCCGCAAAGCCCGGGAGTAGCATGCCACGTGCGTTCGTATCCGTCGTGGATGAGTGCGCTTTGTCGAATGTGTTGACTTCATATCCCGCCCCGCGCTTCTCATCCGTGCGCGAACGCAGGTGCAGGCCGCTGGCCCAAGCGCTGCGCATTGACTGACCCCGATCGTGTGCCTTGAAGCCTTGACCTGTTTGACTGTTCACGCGGTACATGCGACCGACCCGTGCGGCTCGCCGCTGTCCGCTTTTGCAAGAGAGACTTCCTGATGACGACGATTTACGTGGGCAATCTGCCCTTCAACGCCACCGAGCAGGACGTGAAGGCCCTGTTTGAACGTCACGGCAAAGTGGAATCGGTGAAGCTCATCAACGACCGGGAAACCGGCAAACCGCGTGGGTTCGGATTCGTCGACATGCCCCAGGCCGAGGCGCAGAGCGCGATCCAGGCCCTGAACGGCTTTCAGATGAACGGCCGGCCGCTGCGCGTCAACGAAGCACAGGAGCGCCCACAACGCCCCCGCCAGGGTGGCGGTCCGTTCCGCCGCTGACCAGTTGCGCAACTTTGCGGGACAGGAAAACCCCGCCTCGTGCGGGGTTTTCTTTGGCGCACATCAGCTATTGTGCGCGCGACGCGCTCACATGAAGCGAGGATGACCGACGATGTTCGCGAACCCGAGACTGGCCGCCGCCGCCATCGCCGGTGCGATGTTGCTGGCCGCATGCGCGGCCAACAACTCGCGACAGACCACCGCCGCGGCGCTCACCGCCATTCTGGCGGCCGACTACCGCCCGGAGGAGAACCGCGCGCGCGACCATTACCGCCATCCGAAGGAAACGCTGCTGTTCTTCGGCCTGCGCCCCGAGATGAGTGTGCTGGAAGTGTGGCCGGAACCGGGCTGGTATACCGAGGTGATCGCGCCGCTGGTGCGCGACAAGGGCAGGTACTACGCCGCGGTCATCGCGGCAGACCCCGAGAGCAAGTACATCAGCCGGCGCCTGGAGCAGTACCGCCAGAAGCTCACCGAGCGCCCGGATCTGTACGATCGCGTCGCGGTGGTCAGCTTCCCGGCGGACGGCGGCGATGCCGTGCCGCCGGCATCGGTCGACATGGTCGTGACCTTCCGCAACATCCACAACTGGATGGGGCGTGACACGGCCGCGCAGGCATTCGCCACCATGTACCGCGCTCTGAAGCCCGGGGGCGTGCTGGGCGTGGTGGAGCACCGCGGCAATCCCGCCGTGGCGCAGGACCCGAAGGCGAAGAGCGGCTACGTCAACGAGGACTATGCGATCAAGCTGATCGAAGCGCAGGGCTTCAGGCTGGTCGCCAAGTCCCAGGTGAACGCCAACCCCAAGGACACCAAGGACTATGAGCAGGGAGTGTGGACCCTGCCGCCCACCTACCGCCTGGGCGACAAGGACCGCGACAAGTACGCCGCCATCGGCGAGAGCGACCGCTTCACGCTGCGGTTCGTGAAGCCCCTGAAGTAGCCCTCACCACATATCCCGCAGCCGCGCAGCGACGTCCACGGTGAGCGCTGCGCTGCTCTCGCGCAGAGTATCCCCGCCGGGGAGCGGCGCCCCGTGGAAGGCGACCGCATCGAGGGTCTTGTGCACCTTCTCGGTCATGAAGCGGCTGCGTCCGCCGTACACGTGCCCATCCGCCTGCCGCGGCTGGTGCGTGAGATGGAACCTGAGCGGCACGATCAGCAGCAGGTCGTTCTGCGCGCGGGTGAGCGCGACATACAACAGCCGCCGCTCCTCCTCGATGAGCTCAGGTTTGCCGGTGGAGAACTCGGAAGGAAAGCTGCCATCCACGACGTTCAGCACGTAGACGGTGTCCCACTCCATGCCCTTCGCCGAATGGATGGTCGACAGCACCAGGTAGTCCTCATCGAGCGCCGGGCGGCCGGCGAGGTCACTGGTGGCGTGCGGCGGATCGAGGGTGAGCTCGGTGAGGAAGCGCTCGCGCGACGGATACTGCCCCGATAGCACCTCCAGCTGCTCCAGGTCCCCGAGCCGGCTGTGGAACTGCTCGTACAGCCGCTCGAAGTGCGGCCGGTACCATTCCCGCGCCAGCTGCAGCTGCCCGGGCCAGGGCCGCTGCGGATCCCCGAGCGACTGCATGAGCTCGATCAGACGGCGCCAGTCGAGCTCCGCGGTCTGCGGCGGGCTGAAGGCCTTGAGCGCCTCGAAGGAGTGTCCTGCCGCCTCCAGCTGCTCGATGGCGGCGCGTGCATTGACCGGTCCCATCCCCGGCAGCAGCTGCAGGGTGCGGAACGCTGCCAGGGTGTTGCGCGGGTTGTCCGCCCAGCGCAGCACCGCCAGCAGGTCCTTGATGTGCGCCGCCTCGAGAAACTTCAGGCCGCCGTATTTCACGAACGGCACCTTGCGCTTCGCCAGCTCCACTTCCAGCAGATCGCTGTGGCTTGCGCTTCTGAACAGCACCGCCTGGCGCTTGAGCAGCACGTTCGCCTCGCGGCGCCTGAGCACCTCGGTGCACACGTATTCCGCCTGCGACTGCAGCTCGTCCACCGTGACGATACGCGCCCGCGCGCCCTCACCGCGGATCGACAGCAGGTACTTGCGATGCTGCCGCGGCGCCTCGGCCATGACCGCGTTGGCGACATCGAGCACCTGCTGGGTCGAGCGGTAGTTCTGCGCCAGCGTGACCACCTCGGCGGGGGGTTGGAAGCGCTCCGCAAAGCCGAGAATGTTTTCCACGGCGGCGGCGCGGAAGGAGTAGATCGCCTGGGCATCGTCACCGACCGCCGCCAGTCCCGCACCGTCGGGCTTCAGCGCGTGCAGGATGTCGGCCTGCAGCCGGTTGGTGTCCTGGTACTCGTCGACCAGGACGTGATCGAAGTGCGCGCCGACGTGCTGCGCCAGGCGTGGCTCGGACATCATCGCGTGCCAGTACAGCAGCAGGTCGTCGTAATCGAGGAGGCTGGCGTGCTGCTTCTGCTCCACGTACGCGCGATACAGCCGCGTGAGCTCCTGCTCCCACTGCGCGCACCACGGGTAGTGCTGCTGCAGCGTCTGCTGCAGCGCCGTGGTGGTGTTGACGCGGTTGGAGTAGATCTGCAGGCAGGTCTCCTTGCGCGGGAAGCGCTGCTCCGTGGCTGCGAGCCCCAGCTCCTGGCGCAGGCTGTCCATGAGGTCCGCGGCATCGGCGCGATCGATGACGCTGAAGTGCGGATCGAGCTGCAGGTGCGGCGCGTAGTGCCGCAGCAGCCGGTTGCAGATGGAATGAAAGGTACCCGTCCAGCTCAGGCGCTGGGCGATGCTGTGGCTGATGCCGCCCAGGGGTTCGTTGAGCGCCTGGCGCGTGATTTCCTGCGCACGGCGACGCATCTCGCTGGCCGCGCGGCGCGTGAAAGTCAACATCATGATACGGGCCGGATCCACGCCGTGTATCACCAGATGCGCCACGCGATGTGCGAGTGTGTCGGTCTTGCCGGTGCCCGCGCCCGCGACGATCAGCAGCGGCCCCGCGCGGTAACCCTTCTCGGGCAGTGCCTCGCCGTGAGTCACCGCCCTGCGCTGTGCGGGGTTGAGTCTTCCCAGGTGTGCTGTGGTGGCCATGGTTGCGCAGCGGACTATACCCGCGGCCCCAGTGCGGCGCCCGGCTGGCTGCGGTTAGGATGGTGGCATGAAACCCGACAGGCAGACCCTGCAGTTCGCGGGACGCGTCATCTCAGTCACCACCGATGAAGTGGTGCTCCCCAACGGTCAGCGGGCGGTGCTGGAGATCGTGCATCACCCCGGGGGCGCGGCGGCGGTCGCGCTGGATGAGAACGGCCGCGTGTGTCTGCTGCGCCAGTACCGTTACGCCGCCGACGGCTGGCTGTGGGAGTTGCCGGCGGGCAAGCTCGAGCCGAACGAGCCTGCGCTCCTCACCGCGCAGCGCGAGCTCATCGAGGAAGCCGGGGTGAGCGCGCGGGAGTGGGCGAGCCTCGGCACCTGCCTGAGCTCACCGGGCGTGTTGACCGAGACGCTGCACCTGTTTCTCGCCACCGGGATCGAGCCCGCGGCCGCCGCGCACGAGAGCGCCGAGGTGATCGAGGTGCACTGGGTGCCGATCGAGGCGGCTTGCGCCTGGGCGCTCGATGGCACGATCACCGACGGCAAGACCGCCCTGGGCCTGCTGCGCGCACGACATATCACGGCGCGAGCGCCCGCGGGGGTGCCGGCCGGGGGCTAGGAATCCGGCGGCGAAAATTCCGTGACGGGCCTCGCGGAAGCGCCTCACCGCCCGCGGTTACTCTGCATCTCGGGGAATCAGAGGCTGCAGCCGCCAGTAGCGCCAGTACCGCAATCCGTGAACCAACCGAATAAGACAGAACCCGTCCCGCCCGAACCGTCCGAACCGCCCGATTCCGAGCGCCGCCGGATCGGGAAAGTGGTGCACGATGATCGCGGCAACGCCTCGGTCAGCTGGTCGGATGCGCCCGCCGATTACCAGCGCCCGGTGCTCGAGCTGATGGAGGATGCCGCGGCGGAGCCCGAGCAAGGCTTCAACCCCTACGGGCTCGGCGCCACGGGTCCGCACCGCACCCCCGCCAGCAAGCCCAGCTCCGGCAACACCACGCGTACCGACCTGCGCAAGCTCTCGGACTGGATCAAGGTGATGCGCGAGATCGAGCAGCGCAAGCGCAACGGGGGCGAGCAGGACTGAAGGCGGCGGACGAGCGGCACGCAGCGCACCGCAGCTCATCCCTCACTCGCATTGCTCGATGTGCGCGCGCTTGCGTGCGTTGCTGAGGCGATAGAAGCGGCGCAACTCGGCCAGCACTTCACTCTCCCCCGCACCGTGCGCCCGGCGACCCTGTGCGCGTGACAGTGTCTGCTCGAGACGCCGGCAGAACTTCTCCGCATAGCGGCTCGCCTCGCGATACAGCGCGGCGCGCGCCCTCGTCAGGCTCGGATCGACCCGGGTGCGCTCGAACAGCAGGCGGCGCAACTCCGCCGGGAAGCGTCCGGGAAACTGCCGGCGCAGCAGCCAGCAGCTCGCCACGTACTTGTCGACCTCCGCCTGCATCTCCAGCTCGAGCAGCGACACCGGCCGGTCGTGGCCGGCATTCCAGGCGAGATACAGGAAATGACTCACGCCCTCGAGTGCGGTCCAGTAATCGGCGACATTGCCCGCGTGCAGGCGCGTGAGCGGATCCTGGCGCGCCAGGCGCTCCAGCAGCGCCGGGTCCAGATACAGCGACATCACCAGCTCATCGCTCCCCTCGAGCGGCTGGGCGACGAGCAGCTCCTCGTCCGCCGTACCGCTGCGCGCGGCGTGCGGCAGGCGCCCGCGGTCGGTGACCAGGAAGTCGTATACGTCGTGAGCGATGCTGACGTCGTAGATGCCGCCGATGAGATCCTGCAACCGCGACAGCAGCATGCGTCAGTGCGTGAAGCCGGTTCCGCCGGCGCTGGTGGGGTCGACGCCCAGGCGCTTCAGCAGCGCGTAGCAACGCCCGCTCCCGGTCTTGAGCCAGATCTCGTACAGCCGCAGGATATCGCGGTCGGAGTGCGTGTAGGCGGTCTCGCTCACCTCGTTCAGGGCATCCACCATGGGCTGGAATTTCTCCGCCAGCTCGGCGAACACCGCCCCCAGTACTCTTCCCTTGCCGCGCGAGGTCGCGTGCGCGAGCGAGGCATAGGCGCGCCCGCCCATCGCCACGTGGTAGTCGACGTCGATGAGCCGGGCGGCGAAGCTGCGCGCAAAGAATCCGGCGATGAACAGCGATACGTCGCCCAGGCGTTGCAGCGCGCGGTTGCGTTCGGCAACGCTGGGTGCCTCGAGCGCCTCGCACAGGATCGCGACCAGCGGTCGCAAGCGCATACCCTCCGGCGTGCGCTCGTACAGCGCCTCCGAGCGCGCGAACAGCGTGAGCAGATTCACCACGTAGTGCTCGGTCTGGTCTTCGACCGCGAGGTGCTGCTTGGCGAGCGCCCCCTGCAGCGAGTCCCGGAAGAACTCGCGTAGATTCGCGACCGGTAGCACGCGGCTGGCAGCCTCGCTCATCGATTCCGCCTCCTCTACGATATTGAACGCCTCAGCCACTGCAAGGTTCACTCAGACAGTACTGATAATTCCGTGATCCGCCGCACTGATCGGGCGCAGAATCCGCCTACGGGTTGGCAGCGCGGCCGGCACAGTGCTAATAACTCATCAGGGGGGGCGTTGGATCCGCAGCCGCTGAGCGTCCCGCGCGGCGGGTTTCTCGGCTTGTCCGGCTATCACTGGCTGGTCATCGCGGCCGGCTGGGCGGGCTGGGGCTTCGATGTCTTCGACGCGGTGTTGTTCAACTTCGTCGCCCCGGACTGCATCCCGGTGCTTCTGCACCTGCCGCAGGGCTCACAGACTGCCCACCAGGCCGCGGTCTTCTGGACCGGCGCCATCACCTCGATGCTGCTCGTGACCTGGGCGCTGGGCGGAGTGCTGTTCGGCTGGATCGCGGATCGGGTGGGACGCAAGCGGGCGCTGTTTGCGACCATCGCGCTGTACGCCGCCGGCACCGGCCTGTGCGCGCTGGTGACCAACATCGGGCAGCTGATCGCCTGCCGCGTCATCGCGGGCCTCGGAATCGGCGGGGAATGGGGCATCGGGGCCGCCCTGGTCGCCGAAGGAGTACCGGAAGGCCGGCGCGTGGAGGCCGGCGTCATCATGCAGACCGCCTCGCCGCTCGGCATCGTGCTGGCGAGCGCGCTCACCTATCAGATCGCCGGCGTGTGGTTCGCGTCCGACCCGCAGAGCTCCTGGCGTTATGTGTTCCTCGCGGGCCTGCTGCCGGTGCTGGTCGCTCTCGCCGTGCGCCTGTTCCTGCGTGAGAGTGCTCACTGGACGGCGAGCCATGCCGGCAGGCAGCGCTCCACGCCGCGCGAGCTGTTCGCCCCGGGGATGCGTGCCGCCACCATGAGCGGCGTTTTCGCGGCCGTCATCGCCGTGCTCACCTGGTGGGCCTGCAACGCGTTCATTCCGCTTCTCGGCCGCACGCTCGCCGCCGAGCACGCCGCGGGCGCCGGCCTCGCGCCCACCGCTGCGGCGTTGCTCGCCGCCACCTGGCAGGC
>DATKEZ010000073.1:0-2403 GCA_035511775.1 Steroidobacteraceae bacterium
CCGGACAGCGTGGTGCTGGCGGCACGGGCCGGGACCGCCACGGTCGGCTTTGCCATCATGCGCTACGCCGATGACACCGCTCACCTGAACCTGCTGGCGGTCCTGCCGGCGCACCGCCGCCGTGGTATCGCGCGGCGCCTGGTGGCGTGGCTCGAGGAGACCGCACTCACTGCCGGCACCTTCACGATCGCCCTGGAGCTGCGCGCGGGAAACGCCGGTGCACGAGCCTTCTATGCGGCGCTCGGCTACCGCGAGCTGGCGCGCGTTCCCGGCTACTACCAGGGCAAGGAGTGCGCCATCCGCATGGTGCGGGACGTGGCGCGCCTGCCGCGCGGCGACGCCGCGCCACCGGCACCTTAGACCGCGCGGCTTCAGGCTGGCTGTGGTGGCTCGACCCTGAAATCGAACTCGTAGGAGTGCGAGCCGTCCTCCGCGACGCTGATGTTCATCCTGCCGCTGAGCCCCTTGAGCTCCCCGGTCCCGGAATCCGGCACCACGGTGACGGAGGAGACGGGCTTGCCCCGGTTCATGGTGGCGCTGTGCTGCAGGACGAAGCTGCCGCTGAGCCCTTTGAGCGTTCCGGTCACGCGCTCCAGCGCCACATAGGCGGCGGAACCCTTCACCTCGGTCTGGGTGGCGAGCATTTCGCCCTTGCTGATCGCCTCGAGCTCGCCGTGAAAGCGCTTGTCGATGGTCAGCCGGCCCAGGTTTGCGGCCCGGGCGATCTGCGTGTCAGGTTTCTGCGGCGTGACTTTCACATCGAAGGGTCCCGTGACGCGCTGACTCATGTGGGCGGTCTCCTGGAAATTCCATCAGTCCGGCATCGGCGTCATCTGCCCGGTGAGCGCATCCTCGAAGCCGAAGTTGCGCAGGTCCCGCACCCGTTGCGGAAACAGGATGCCGTCGAGGTGATCGATCTCGTGCTGCACGACGCGGGCGTGAAACCCCTCCACCGTCCGGTCGATCGGCGCGCCGTGCGCATCGAAGCCCTGGTAGCGCAGGCGGCGAAAGCGCGGCACCAGCCCGCGCATCCCAGGCACCGACAGGCACCCTTCCCAGCCCTCATCCTGCTCGCTGCCGAGCGGCGTGAGCAGCGGATTCACCAGCACGGTGTAGGGAACGGGAGTGAGGTGCGGGTAGCGCGGATTGTCGCGCAGCTCGAAGATCACCACCCGCGCGCTCACCCCGATCTGCGGGGCGGCAATGCCGGCACCGCTGAAGGCGCGCATGGTGTCGTCCATGTCGGTGACCAGCGCCGCCAGCTCCGCGTCGAAGCGCGTCACCGCGGCCGCCACCTCGCGCAGCAACGGCTCACCCATCTTGAGCACACGCCGCAGTGCCATCGGCGGATGCCTGGCTACCGGCGCCGGGCAGGATCGCCCGGCACCACGGCGATCGAGATGCGGTGATCGCGAAACACCAGTGCCTGCTCGCGCGCGCCGCCCGCGCCCGGCGCCGCGGCAGCCGCCTGCTCGGCGCGCGCCACCGCCTCCGTGACCCGATGATGGTACGGGGACAGATCGCACACCGGGTCGGCATTGTCGGCATCGCCGGTCAGGAGGTAGGCCTGGCAGCGGCAACCGCCGAAGTCTTTGGCTCTTTCCGGACAGCTGCGGCAGGGCTCCTTCATCCACGCCTCGCCGCGAAAGCGGTTGAAGGCCGGCGAGTCGTACCAGATGGTGCGGATGTCCGAGTCACGCACGTTGGGGAGCTGCAGTCCCGGCAACATGCGCGCCGCGTGACAGGGCAAGGCCGTGCCGTCGGGCGCGACACCCAGGAATACCGACCCCAGGCCGCTCATGCAGGCCTTGGGCCGGGTCTCGAAGTAGTCCGGCACCACGAAATAGATCTGCATCTTCCCCGCCACGCGCTCGCGAAAGCGCTGCGTGGTCGCTTCCGCCCGCTCAAGCTGTGCACGGCTGGGCAGGAGGTGCTCGCGGTTGAGCCATGCCCAGCCGTAGTACTGCGTGTTGGCGAGCTCGACGTACTGCGCGCCCATGCGTTCGGCCATCTCGAGGATCTCGCCCACGTGATCGATATTGAGCCGGTGCAGCACCACGTTCAGCACCATCGGATAGCCGTACTGGCGGATGAGTCCGGCCACCTTCAACTTCAGCTCGAAGGTGCGCGTGCTGCTGAGGAAATCATTGAGCTCGCGCGTGCTGTCCTGGAACGACAGCTGGATATGATCGAGCCCGGCGACCTTCAGCGAGCGGATGCGCGCCTCGGTCATGCCGATGCCGGAGGTGATCAGGTTGCTGTAGAACCCGAGCGTGTGCGCCTGCGCGACGATCGGCTCGAGGTCCTCGCGCACCAGCGGCTCCCCGCCCGAAAGCCCGAGCTGCACCGCGCCGAGTGCGCGCGCCTCACGCAGCACGCGGATCCAGTCGTCGGTCCCAAGCT
>DATKEZ010000074.1:0-2316 GCA_035511775.1 Steroidobacteraceae bacterium
CATGAAGGCCAGCCGCTCCTGCGGGTAGTGTGGATCGAGCGGCAGATAAGCGCCGCCGGCCTTGAGGATGCCAATGAGCCCGACGATCATGTCGAGCGAGCGCGCAAGGCACAGCCCCACCACCGTCTCCGGGCCAACGCCTAGCGCGCGCAGGTGATGCGCCAGCCGGTTGGCGCGCCGATCGAGCGCGCCATAGCTGAGGCTTTCATCCTCGAACACCACCGCAATCGCATCCGGCCGCCTTGCAACCTGCGCCGCGAACAGCTCCGGCAACGTGGCCGCCGAAAGCGCATGCGCGGTGTCGTTCCACCCCCGCAGGATGGTCGCACGTTCCTCCCCGCTCAGAATGTCCAGGCTGCCGATCGCACGATCGGGATGCGCAGCCGCCGCCTCCAGCAGGCGAACCAACCGCCCCGCAATCGCCTCCACGGTGTCCCGGCGGAACAGGTCGGTGGCGTATTCGATCACCCCCGATATCCCCGCAGGTGTGCCGTCCGTGCCGCGCTCTTCGCTCACGCTCAGCGCGAGGTCGAACTTGGCCGTGGCGGTCGCCACAGGCTCAAACCGCGTCGCAAGCCCAGGCACATCAAAGCGCGCCGCCGCATTGTTCTGGAACGCCAGCATCACCTGGAACAGCGGATGGTGCGACAGCGATCGTGCCGGGTTGAGCACCTCAACCAGCCGCTCAAACGGCAGCTCCGCATGGCCGTAGGCCAAAAGATTGCCGGCGCGAACCCGCCCAATCAGCGCGCGCAGGCTCGGATCCCCAGACGTGTCCGTGCGCAGCACCAGCGTGTTCACAAAGAAGCCCACCAGATCGTCGAGCGCGTGGTCGGTGCGCCCCGCAATCGGGCTGCCGATCACAATGTCGCTGCCGGCCCCAAGCCGCGTGAGCAAGGCCGCCAAGCCAGCTTGCAGCACCATGAACAGGCTCGCTCCCCCCGCGCGCGCAAGCTCTCCAAGCGCAACGTGCAGCTCTCCCGACAACCGCAATCCCACCACCTCCCCGCGGTGGCTCGCAACCGCAGGCCGCGCACGGTCGCTCGGCAGATCGATCGCATCGGGAAGCCCGGCAAGCTGCCCGCGCCAGAACCCCAGCTGGCGCGCTATCGCGCTCTCGCCATCGCTCTCCTGTCCCAGCACTTCATGCTGCCACAGCGTGTAGTCGGCATATTGCACCGGCAACGGCGCCAACCCGGGCGCTTGCCCGCTCCGGCGCGCCGCATAGCAATGCGCAAGGTCCCCCAGCAGCGGCGCCAACGACCAGCCGTCCCCAGCAATGTGGTGCAAAAGCAAAAGGAGTACGTGCGCGCGCTCAGAGAGCTCAAACAGATGCGCCCGCAACGGCGGCTCCGCGCTCAGATCAAAGCCCTCACCCGCCGCTCGCCCCAGCGCCCCCGCAAGCCCCGCCTCGCTCACCGCCGAGACCACAAGCCGCGCCCGCACCGCGCTCGCCGCAAGGATCTCCTGATGCGCAACCCCCTCCCGCTCCGGGAAGATCGTGCGCAGGCTCTCGTGGCGCTCCATCACATCCCACAGCCCAGCCTCCAGCGCCGCCACATCCCGCGCGCCTTCCAGCCGCACCGCCACAGGGATCGTGTAGGTCGCGCCCTTGTGACCTTCACTCTCGCCTTCCAGCCGATGCAGAAACCACAGCCGCCGTTGCGCATACGACAGCGGGATCTCGCAAGGCCGCTCAACCGCACGAAGCGCCGGACGCGCTGCCGCCGCCTCGCCCAACCGGCTCGCCAGAGCCTCCACCGTGGGCGCCTCGAACAGGCTGCGGATCGATATCTCCGCATCCAGGCTCGCCCGGATGCGGCTGATCAGCCGCGTCGCCAGCAGCGAATGACCCCCAAGCTCAAAGAAATCGTCCGCAATCCCAACCCCGCTAACCCCCAGCACTTCCCCAAACAGCGCGCACAGGATCTCCTCCTGCGGCGTGCGCGGCCCCCGCCGCGGCGCAAGCCCTCCCACCTCCGGCGCCGGCAGCGCGCCCCGGTCGAGCTTGCCGTTGGGCGTGAGCGGAAGCCGCTCCAATACCACATAGGCCGAGGGCACCATGTAGTCCGGAACGCTCCGCGCAACGTGCGCCCGCAGCGAAGCCGCTTCCGGCGCTCCAGCCCCGGCCGCCACCACATAGCCCACCAGCCGCTTCTCCCCAGCCGCGTCCTCACGCGCAATCACCGCAGCCTGTGCCACCCCAGGATGGCGCAGCAGCACCGCCTCGATCTCGCCAGGCTCAATGCGAAAGCCGCGCAGCTTCACCTGCGCATCCGCGCGCCCGAGAAAGTCCAACACCCCGTCCGAACGCCA
>DATKEZ010000075.1:0-6784 GCA_035511775.1 Steroidobacteraceae bacterium
CGGCCGCCGCCGCGGGCACGACCGCCAAAGGCGGTGAATTCGCGGGCGGGCGTGCCGAGGCTTTCTGTGACAAGGGAGCTTTTCCTCACCGCGACTGAGCACGGGCACGCTCAGAGCGCGCCTTTCTCGTGCAAGCGTGGCAGCCCGGCGCCGCGGGTGCCGTGATTTCCTTCGCGTTCTGTTCGCAAAACGGCGACGGGTTATACGTACGCGTCGGCATTTGTCATATTGGTCGCAGTTGACGCTCGGTCATAACTTGCCCTTGATTGCAGCGCCTCAGGAGCCGAGGAAGTCGCGCTTGCCGAGCTCGACGCCGTTGTGACGCAGGATGGCGTAGGCGGTCGTGACGTGGAAGAACACATTGGGGATCGCCCAGTGCTGCAGAAAAGCGAGTCCCTTGAACTCCAGGGTGCGCTCGCCGGCGGGCAGCTTGATGTCGCGCGTCTCCGTTCCTTCGAGTGCGCTCGCCGGCACGCTCTTCAGGTAGTCGATGGCGCGCGCGATGCGGGCGCGCAGCTGCTCGATGGAGGTCTCGTTGTCCTCGAAGCGCGGCGGCTCCTGCGCGGCGAGACGGGCGACCGAATTCTTCGCGATGTCGCAGGCGATCTGCACCTGGCGCGTCAGCGGCAACATGTCCGGCGCGAGCCGCGCGGCGAGCAGCACGCCCGGGTCGAACTTGCGCTGCGTGGCGTGGACGAGTGCCTTCTCCAGGATCCGCGAAAGATTGCCCAGGGTGTTCGCGAACACCTCCACCGAGAGCGCGTGCATCGAGATTTTCATGCGTGTTCCTTTGGTATGGTCAGTGAGCCGGCGCCGTGCGCGCATCGCCTGAAGGCCGACGCAGCTTACACACCGGGCCTTTTCCACTCACCCGTCCGGTTGCAGCGACAGGTACGCGTCCACCGGGTACTGGCGTGCCTGCTCCCCAGGTGAAACAATAGCGAATCCTCAAACGGGGATTGAGGCTACCATGAACCTGATCTGGACTCCGGCGCAATTGGCGATGCTGGCCAAGGTGGTGGACCTCAATGGCTTCTCGGCCGCCGCGCGGGCGCTGGCGGTCCCAAAAGCCGCGGTCAGCCGCGCGGTGGCCGACCTGGAAAAGACGCTCGGCGTGCGCGTGCTCGAGCGCACCACGCGGCGCATTTCACTCACTTCCGCGGGGCGTCTGCTGTACCCGCACGCCAGGCGCGTCGGCGAGGAAACCGACGCCGCGCGCAGCGCGATCGCGAAGCTGCAGTCACCCGAGGCAAGGCCGCTGCGCGTGGTAGCCGACCCCACCTACGGGCGGGTACTGCTCTCGCCGCTCGTGCCGCGGTTTCTCGAGGCGTTCGCGCACGTGCCGCTGGAAGTGGCGCTCGATGCGCAGCAGCTGGCCGCAGGCGCCTGGGACGTCGCGATCCGCACCCGTCCGCCCGCGGACGACAGCGTCACGCAGCGCCTGTTGGGCGCGCCGCCTGCGCTGCTGTGCGCGACACCCGCATATCTGCAGCAGCGCGGCATGCCCGCGCGCCCCGATGATCTGCGCAGCCACGACCTGCTCACGCCGGATGCCGCCGAGCTGCCGGAGTTTCGCCTGCTGCTCGAGCGCGGCGCGCAGCGCGCCGAAGTGCCCTTGACGCCGAAACTCGCGGTCGACGACCCGGCGGTGCTGCACGCGGCCACTGCCGCGGGACTGGGCATTGGTTTGCTGCCGGAGTTCCTGTGCCGCCAGGGACTCGCCACCGGGCGGCTGAAACTGGTGCTGTCCGAGTGGGCGGTGCCGGCGGCTGCGGCCTTGTACGCCTTGTATCCCACCGCGCTCGAGTCCGATCCGCGGGCGCAGCAGTTCGTGGATTTTCTGGCCGCGAACATCGTGCCGGCGCTCTCGCTCCCCGCGCCGGCGCGCGCACCCGCGGCCTACCCGGACGCACGCCCGGTCGGCCGCGGCTAGGATGGCGGCGGACCCGTTACACTAGCCGTGCCGCCTTCGGTCTGACCCCGGGCGGCGCTCAAATTGCGGTGAAAACGGAGGATTGACGGTGTACTCGGCGCCTGTGCGTGAAATGCGCTTCGTGCTCGAGGAGCTGCTGGGGGCGGGCAGCCTGGGCGCACATCCGCTGCTCGCCGACTATTCGGACGAGCTGGCGCGCTCCGTGCTCGAGGAGGCGGCGCGCTTTGCCCAGAGCGTGCTCGATCCCCTGAACCGCCCGGGGGACACCCACGGGGCGCGCTGGACCGCGGACGGCGTGGTCACGGCACCGGGATTTCGCGCGGGCTACCAGGCTTTCGCGGCGGGCGGCTGGCCGGGCCTGGGCGCTGAGCCGCAGTTCGGCGGTCAGCGCGTGCCGCGCGTGCTGGTGAGCGCGGTGGCGGAGTTCTGGGGCTCTGCCTGCCTCGCCTTCAAGTTAGGTCCGATGCTCACGCACGGCGCGGTTCACGCGCTCGAGCTGTGCGGCTCGGCCGCACAGAAGCAGCAGTACCTGCCCCGCATGGTCAGCGGGGAGTGGACCGGCACCATGGTGCTCACCGAGCCGCAGGCGGGCTCGGATCTGGGGCAGGTGCGTACGCGCGCCGTGCCGGATGGCGATCACTACCGGCTGTTCGGACAGAAGATCTTCATCACCTGGGGCGACCACGATCTCACCGCCAACATCCTGCACATGGTGCTCGGGCGCATCGAAGGCGCGCCACCCGGGGTGAAGGGCATCTCGCTGTTCATCGTGCCGAAGGTGCTGGTGAACGCCGACGGCTCCCTCGGCGCGCGCAACGACGTGCGCTGCCTGTCGATCGAGCACAAGCTCGGCATCCATGCGAGCCCGACGTGCGTGCTCGCTTTCGGCGAGAAGAACGGCGCGGTCGGCGATCTCGTGGGCGAACCCGGCCGCGGCCTCGAGTACATGTTCCTCATGATGAACAGCGCGCGGCTGTCGGTGGGGAGCGAGGGCTACGCCGTCGGCGAGCGCGCCTTGCAGCGCGCGACGCAGTGGGCGCGTACGCGCGTGCAGGGCAAGCCGCCGGTGGCGGCCGGCGCGGGCCCGGCGCCGATCATCAATCACCCCGACGTGAAACGCATGCTGCTCATGATGAAGTCGCAGACCGAGGCGTCGCGTGCCCTCACCCTCTATGGCGCCTGGCAGTTTGACCTGGCCACCTACGGCGAGGACGACAAGCTGCGTCACGCCGCCCAGAGCCGCGGCGAGCTCCTCACCCCGATCGTCAAGGGCTGGTGCACGGAAATCGGCAACGAGGTCGCCAGCCTCGGCGTGCAGGTTCACGGCGGCATGGGCTTCATCGAGGAGACCGGCGCCGCGCAGTACCTGCGGGACGTGCGCATCACGACCATCTACGAAGGCACCACCGGCATCCAGTCGAACGATCTCATCGGCCGCAAGCTCGGCCGCGATCGCGGCGCCGCGATGAGCGCACTGATCGGCGACATGGAGCGGGAGCTGCGGGCGATCAGCGCCACCGACACTTCCGTGGATGCCACCCGCAAGGCGGCACTGGAGGCGGTTGCGGCGCTGAAAAGCGCCACCCAGGCGCTGCTCAGAACGCTCGCCTCACGTCCCGACGCCGGCATGGCGGTGTCGGTGCCGTACCTGAAGTTGTGCGGCTACGTGATCGGCGGCTGGCTGCTGGCGAAGTCCGCGGCGATCGCCGCGGCAAGGCCGGACGGCCCCGAACGCGAGTTCTATGCAGCCAAGATCCGCACCGCGCGCTTTTACGCCGCGCAGGTGTTGCCGGGCGCGGCGGCGCTGGCGCGCGTGGTCGAGGGCGGCGGGATGAGCGTGGTCGAGACCGACGCCGCGCTCATTTAGTCACCCCTCCATGAACCGACGTGAGCTGCTTGCCGGAGGAGTCAGGGTGATGGCGGCCGCCGCCGTGTCTTCACGGGCAGGCGCCGCGAACCCGGGCGATGCGCCGCTGGTGCGCAAGATCCCCGCGAGCGGCGCACAGCTGCCGCTCATCGGCCTGGGCACCTCGCGCACCTTCGAAGTCGGCGAATCGGCCGCCGAGCTCGCCCGGCTCAGGGAAGTGCTGGAGGGGTTCTTCGCCGCCGGCGCGCGCCTGATCGATACCTCGCCGATGTACTCGAGCGCGGAGCGGGTACTCGGGGAGCTGCTGACGCCGGACATGCACCAGCGCGCGTTCCTTGCCACCAAGGTGTGGACGCGCGGCGCGCGCTCCGGGATCGAGCAGATGACGCACTCGGCGCAGATGCTCAGGAGTGCGCGGCTCGATCTCATCCAGGTGCACAACCTCCTGGACCTCGATACGCATCTGAAGACGCTGCGTGAGTGGAAGGAGTCCGGACGGGTCCGTTACATCGGTGTCACGCACTACACGGTCAGCGCGCACGCCGAGCTGGCGCGCGTGCTGGCGCGCGAGAAGCTCGACTTCGTGCAGTTCAACTATTCACCGCTGACGCGCGCTGCGGAGACGCGCCTGCTGCCGCTGGCGGCGGAGCGCGGCGTCGCGGTGCTGGTCAATCGCCCGTTCGAGGACGGCGCGTTGTTCCAGGCGGTGCACGGCAAGCCCCTGCCCGCGTGGGCGGCAGACTTGGACGCCACGAGCTGGGGGCAGCTCGCGCTCAAGTACATCGGCGCGCATCCCGCGGTCACCTGCATCATTCCCGCCACCGGCAAGCTCGCGCACCTGAAAGACAACCTCGCCGGTGGCCGCGGCCGGCTGCCGGATGCGCGCCAGCGCGCAGCGATCGTCCAGGCGTTCGCAGGATGACCGAACGGTGAGCCGGCGGCCGGCGCAACCCGCGAGGGTCGCGCCGGCTGAGCTCTGCTCGTGCCGATCGAACGCTTACGCGCTAGCGATCTTCCTCGGTGGCGATCCTGGCGCTGGTGGCCATCACTGTAACGCTCGTCGTGCCGCTCGCAGTGCCGCGTACGTCCACGATCTGCCCCACCGCCTGGGCGAAGAACTCCGCGGAGGTCAGGCTCTGATCCTCACCCTTGCCGAACGTGGCATTGGTCGCGTCGATGCTGATGCCGAGGATGGTGAATTGCGGTGCGGTGGTTGCCGTGAACGGCCCGCGCACCCGCACGGTGGTCGAGGGCGGCAGGCGCTCCAGCGTGACCGCCAGGACCATGCCACTGCCGGCCGGATTCTCGTAGCCGCGCACCAGCACCGTGTCGCCGACCTTGACATCCGTCAGGCTGAACATCTGCATCTGCGCGCTGCCCTCATCCTCGAGGTGGGTGTTCATATCCACGGTGATGGTCACGCCGAGTACCGTCACAGTACTGGCCGTCACGGCCGAGACGGTCCCCTCGAGCGCGATCGCCGCGACGCGCTCGATCTCCACCACATCCGCCACCAGCACCTTGTTGGCATCGAGCGTGCCGCGCACCTCCACGCGGACATTGAGCGCCAGATCCGCGGCCGTGCCGTTCTTGAACACGGTGGACGCGGTGGTCGTCACCTTGGCGCCCGCGACGTCGAAATCCATCGCCGACGCAAAGCGCGTGATCAGGCCCTCCTCCTCAACCATGCCACCCTGTGACTGGTCGTCGCGATCCGTTTCCGCCTTTCGCAGCCTGGTTGCGGTCAGTTTCACGGCGGTGGCATCAAAGACCGTGCCGCGCGCGATCACCAGATCGCCGCTGGCCGGCTGGCCGGATGAAAACCCGCTCAGGTTCGCCGTGGAGAAATCCACCATCAGGGCGTTGATCATGAGGGTATGAGCGGCAGTGTCCACCGTGCCGACCGTGCCCATCACCTGCAGCGGTTCATTGCTCTCGGCCCGTCCGATGCGCGTGGCCATGATGAGCCCGCCACTGCCCGGAAGACCGCTCACTTCAACGCTGTCGCCCATCTTCAGGCCGGTGAGATCCGCCGGCGTGATCCCTCCGCCGAAGGAAGTGCTGGCGGTGACGCTGATCGTCTGACCCAGCACCGTGAGTTGATTCCCCGTCGTATCAATGGTCGCAATCGGCCCAACGACGCGGTCCTCCACGTCGACGCTCTCGGCCTCGCCCTGGCCGCTCTGAGCATCCTCGCGACCGTGTACCAGAGCGACCTCGCCGACCGCGAGTGCGGACTGCGCAACCGAGTTGTCATTCTTGGTCAAGCTGGCGGCGGAGACGTCATAGCGCACTCCGTTGACGAACACGCTGCCGAAGGCCGTGATCGTGCCCATCGTGACCACCGGCTGCATGCCGGCCTGGGACATGGAGCCGGTTGAACCGCCTCCGCAGGCCGCCAGCACCGCCAGCGCTCCTGCTGCCGCGAACGCTAAGAACGCTAAGGTAGTCTTCATGAGAGCACTCCCTGTTACCGGACGCGGCGCTATGAGACCAAGGAGTGAGACTACCGACAACGTGTCGTGGCGCGGCGACGCGCAGATAATCGCCGCCGATCGCGTTCCCGTGTACACCTGACCAGGGCCACTGGCTGAACGTGGCCGAGATCAAGATCAAGGTCGCTGGGTCAACCGCCTCTGCGCCGCGCCCGGCGTGCCGACCCCGGCACACGCAACTTGAATTGCGGCGGCTCGTTCAGGTTCTGCAGAAACAGGCGCCGCTCCTCGGGGGTGAGCGCGGCCCAGTCCACTTTCTGGGCGTGGCTGCGGCGCAGTTGCCGATCGCTCACCTGGGTGCAGGCGCGGCTGCCGCTGAACCACTTGCCGGGCAGGCGTGTCGTCGCACCCCGCCGCAACACATCCACCACGGCCGCGGCCACGACCGGATCGCGTGTCAGTTCGCTGTGCGCCACGCGCGCGTAGGCGCTGCGCACGCCCGCGAGCACGGCGCTCGCCGCCGGCACGGTGCCGTCGCCGTGGCGCGTG
>DATKEZ010000076.1:0-25041 GCA_035511775.1 Steroidobacteraceae bacterium
CGACAGGCCCAGGTAGGTCGGCACGTCCAGGTAGCCGGGTCCCCCGCGGCCGATCTGCCGGTAGTACAACGCGCGGACAATGCCGAAATCCGGCCCGGTGAGCGAATTTGCCCTGAGCCCCGAGAGATTGAGGAAGCCCCCCAGCGGAAACAGCAGGTTGATGTCGGTGAGCCTCGACTGCAGCGTCATGCCTGCGGACACCGAGAGCGCGAGCGTATCGTGCCCGCCGAAGGAATGGGCACCGAGATAGTTGAGGGTCACCTGGTCGGAGGTCTGCTCCGCGCCGGTCGCATTGCGTACCCCGCTCCACTGCAGGATCGCGCGCTGGCCGCGGTGCGGGAAGTTGATGTCGTCGAGCCGGTCGTAGGTGAAGCGCACGAAGTAGTCGCGCGTGTCGAAGGGCGCGAAGCTCTGTTGCGGCAGATTCGGATCAGAAGGGTCGCCGATCTTGAGGCGGAAATGCCCCTGTTCGAGCTGCGCGCCGCCGCGGATCTCGCCCCAGTTGCCGAACTGCCGCCCGAAATCCAACCCGTAGGCGAATGTGTGCACGCGGTACTCGGCCAGCAGGTTCTGACCCTGCAGCACGTCCACGTCGCGGCTCTGCTCCGACGCATGCGGCATGACGAACCAGCCGGAAAACCGCGCCAGCGGCAGAAACAGCTCGGTCGAGATCTGCGAGAGGTTGCCGATCTGCAGGTCGGTGACCCACTCGCCCGCATTACGGGTGATATCCGACATGACGAAGCGCATGGCGGCGTTATACGTGGAGGTGCCCTGGAAGTCGTCCTGCAGGCTGAGCCCGAAACGCAGGTAGTTCGGACCCTGGGAATTCGGGCGCGCATCGAGCGCCAGCCCGTAGCGGCTCTCGTTCCCGATCACGTGGTAGTCGAGCGAATCGAGGCCGCCGCGCCCGTAGAGCTCGGTCACGCGGCGCGCAACTGCATCCGGATCGAGCGGTTTGCCGGTCAGGTCATCGAACAGACTGCTCGCGGCCGGGCCATAGCGCTCCGATCCCGGATCGACGCGTACGAAGTCGATGCGTGGCGCCGGGGCGCGTGAGGACTCACGACGCTGCACATAGCGCTGCATATCCTGCTCGCTCACGCTGAGCGCCGCGAGCTGCTCGGCCCTGCCGCGCGCCGCGGCCTCACCCACGCCGATCGCGCGCGCGACGATGCCGAAGTCGAACGACGACGCGTTACCGAGCGCCGGCTGGATGAGAATGTCCTGCGCCGTCAGCGTGGCGAGCTGCGCCTGGGCGTTGCGCTGGATGAGGATTGCCAGCATCTGACTGGAGATTACCGGCGCGCTGCTCAGCTGCTGGCGGGGCAGCAGTGGAAAGCCGACATCCACCACTATGACCACGTCCACACCCATGGCGCGCGCAATGTCGACCGGGACGTTGTCGGCGATGCCCCCGTCGACGAGCAGGCGCCCCTCGCGCTCCACCGGCGCAAACACCCCGGGTGCCGACAGGCTCGCGCGCATCGCGCTGGTCAGATCGCCCGAGCCTATGACCACCGCATCACCGCTCTCGAGGTCGGTGGCCACGGCGCGAAACCGCGTCGGCAGCTGGTCGAAGTCGCTCATGCGCGCCACCGGCAGTGTCAGTCGCCGCAGCATCTGCGTGAGCCCCTGACCCTGGATCAATCCCTTCGGCAGCAGGATGCGGCCGGCACGCACACCGAGCGGAAACTTCACCAGGAAGGTCTCGTCCTCCTGCTTGCGCCGCAGCGTCAGATCCTCACGCGGTGGCCGGTCGCGGAACGCGTCCTGCCAGTTGATCGAGGTCATGATCTTCTCGATGTCGCGCGCCGACAGGCCGCTCGCGTACAGGCCGCCGACGACCGCGCCCATGCTGGTGCCGGCGATCGCATCGACCGGTACGCGCATCTGATCGAGGATTTTCAGCACTCCGATGTGCGCCGCTCCACGCGCGCCACCGCCGGAAAGCACCAGGCCAACACGCGGCCGTGGGGCGCTGAGCGGCGCGGCGCCGGGCTGCGCGGCGGCATTCTGGGCGTTGCTGACGGCGGGGGCCGCGAGCGACTGAACTGCGAGGATGAGACTCAGTACCCCGAGACGGGGCGTGACCGCCCGTGTTGAACTCACGCGGCCAAGAATACCAGCATGTGGTGGCGGGCGCGCTTGAGGCTCGCAGTGGACGCGCGGCATCGCGGATAATGCCCGCCATGATGCGGTCCCGCGTTGTTGTCGGCGCGCGTGGCGACGCCACGCTTCCCGCACGCCTGCCCAGCAGGCTGTGCGTGGTGACGGCGCTGTGGATCGCCATCGCGCGCGCCGCGCTCGCGCAGTCCCCGGATGCCAGCGACTGGGGCTACTACGGCGGTGATGCGTTTGGCCAGCGCTTCTCCAGCCTCGATGAGATCAATCGCACCAATGTTTCCAAGCTGTCGGTCGCCTGGACCTATCGCACCGCCGAGCTCGGCGCGGGGCTGGCGCGCGCCGGCAAGCTGACCTTCGAAGCGACCCCGGTGCTCGCGTTCGGTCTTTTGTACCTCGAGACCGGCACAAACATCGTGATCGCACTCGATCCGGAGTCCGGACGCGCGCGCTGGCGCTTCGATCCGCGCATCGATCGCGCCCGACGCTACGCCGAAGCGAGCGCTCGCGGCGTCAGTGTGTGGGAGGGCGGCGACGCCCGGCAGCCCGGTGCGTGCCGGCGGCGGGTGTTCACCGGCACGCTGGACGCACGCCTGCTGGCACTCGATGCCGAAACCGGTCGCCCGTGCGAGGACTTCGGCGAGCGCGGCCAGGTCGATCTGACGCGCGGTGTGCGCATTCGCGATCCGGGCGCGTACCTGGTGACCTCCCCGCCGGCCGTCTACGGCAATGCGGTGATAGTGGGTTCGGCGATCGGCGACAACCGCGCCACCGACGTGGAGCGCGGTGTCATTCGCGCCTACGACGCCCAAAGCGGCGCGCAGTTGTGGTCCTTCGATCCGCTGCCGGATTCCCCCTCGCACCCGGCGGCGTCCGAGTGGAACCTCGCGCAAGCCGCGGGCACCGGCGCCGGCAACGCCTGGGGTGTGATGTCGGTCGACGAGGAGCACGGGCTGCTGCTGGTCCCAACCGGTTCGGCGAGCCCTGACTTCTACGGCGGCATGCGCTTAGGGGCCAATCGTTTCGCCGACTCGCTTCTGGCGCTCGACGCGAGGAGCGGCCGGCTCGTCTGGCAGCAGCAGCTCATCCACCACGACCTGTGGGATTACGACGTCGCGGCGCAGCCGGTGCTGGGGGACATCGAGGTGCAGGGAGTCCCCGTACCAGCGGTCATCCAGGCGACCAAGACCGGCATGTTGTACGTGTTCGAGCGCACCCGCGGGCAAGCGCTGTTCCCGATCACCGAGAAACCGGTGCCTGCGAGCCACGTCGCGGGCGAACAGGCGTGGTCCACCCAGCCGTTCTCGTCGCTCCCGGCGCTGAGCTCCCAGCGCCCGGTACAACCCGGGGATGCCTGGGGCCTCACGTTCTGGGATCGCGGCAAGTGCCGCGAGCTCATCGCCTCGCTGCGCAACGAAGGCATTTTCACCCCGCCCGACACGCGCGGCACACTGCTGTCACCCGGTTACATCGGCGGCGTGAACTGGGGCGGCATCGTGTTCGACGAGCAGCGCGAGCGCGTCATCGCGGCCGTCAATCATTTGCCGATGGTGGTTACCCTCATCTCACCACAGGAGTTCGAGCGTGATGCGCGCTCGGACCGTTTTCCGCATTCCGAGTTCGCCCGACAGGCGGGCACGCCCTATGCCATGCGCCGCGAGCCGCTGCTCTCGCCCTGGAACCTGCCGTGCACCGCGCCGCCCTGGGGTACGCTGGTGAGCGTCGACCTGCGCCATTCGCGCATCGTCTGGCAGGTGCCGCTCGGCTCGACCGAGGGCCTCACACCCTGGTTCGTGCCGTCACGCGATTTCGGGATGCCGAACATGGGCGGACCGATTGCGACCGACGGCGACCTGGTATTTGTGGCCGCCGCCCTGGACAGCTACCTGCGTGCCTTCGATATCGAGACCGGACGCGAGTTGTGGAAGTACAGGCTGCCCGCGGGCGGTCAGGCCACGCCCATGACCTACCGGGTGGGACCCAACCAGCGTCAATATCTGGTCATCAGCGCCGGCGGCCACGGTCCGCTCGGCACGCCGCGCGGCGACTACGTCATCGCCTTCGCTCTGCCACCGGCAGCGGCGGCGCACCCCTAGATTGCGGAGATAAAGGGAATGTCGCTTCTGATTCTGTCGATCATCGTCCAGGTGGCACTCATCATCCATGTCGTCAAGACCGGACGGAACCAGATCTGGATCTGGGTGCTCGCGCTGCTGTCGCTCCCCGGGGCGATTGCCTACATCGCGGTGGAGGTTCTTCCCGAGCTGTTCCGCAGTCGCGCCGCGCAGCGCACCGCGCGCGGCCTGCGCAAGGCGATGGATCCGGGAAGGGAGCTGCGCCGTTACGAGAGTGAGGCGCGTGTCGCCACCAACGTCGCGAGCCGCCAGCGCTACGCGGAGGAGCTCGTGCGCCACCAACGCTACGACGAGGCCATCGGTCAGTATCGTGAGGCGCTCACGGGACTGTATGAACACGACCCCAATCTCATGCTCGGGCTCGCGCAGGCGCAGTTCGGCAAGGGCGAGGCGCCCGCGGCGCGCGCCACACTCGATGAGCTCATCCGCCACAACCCGGATTTTCGTTCACCGGCGGGACATCTCCTGTACGCCCGCGCCCTCGAGGCGGAAGGCAACGTACCGAAGGCGCTCGATGAGTACGCGGTGCTGGCGCCCTCCTACCCCGGTGCCGAAGCCTCGGTGCGTTACGCGCAGCTGCTGCAGGCGCAGGGTCGGCGTGCCGAGGCGCAGAAGGTGGCGCGCGAGTTGCTCGAGCAGGCGCGCATCGCGCCGGGTCACTACCGCCGGGCTCAGCGCCCGTGGCTGGATGCCGCCCAGCGGCTGTTGTAAGGGCCGAGGAGCGCGCTCGCCAGGCCTGCCAACGCAAGCGCCAGCAGACTCAACACGTCGAGCGCACCACCGCCACCACCGCCGGACGCGGGCGCCTGTGTGGGCGGGGGCGTGGCCGCCGCCGCGGTAATCGTGACTATTGCGGAAGCAGAGCGAGTCGAATCGGCAAGCGATATGGCCGTGACTGTCACGGTTGCGGGTGAGGGCACCATCGCCGGTACCGTATAGACCCCGGCGCTGGAGATCGTACCGACCGTTGCGCTGCCGCCCGCAATCGCGTTGACCTGCCAGGTCACCTGCGTATTGAGCGTATCAGCAACCGTCGCGGTGAAGGACTGCGTAGTTCCGCTCCCGGCCTGCAGACTGCCGGTAGCGGGCGACACGGAGACCGTCACGGGGGAAGGGACTGCAATGGCGGTCAGGCAGGCGTTGGTGCCCGCGGTCGCTGGAGCGGAGCCGGTGACCGCCGCAGAGCCGACGGTAACCGTGGCGGGATCCTGTTTGCCCGCATCATCGGTCACCGTGAGCGTCACGGTGAATGAACCGCTCGCCGGTGCGGTCACGGCGGTGGAAGGACCGGTGGAATTTGTGACCGGGTGAGCCGGATCGCTCGCCCAATGATAGCTCGCAATCGTGTGGTGACACGCCGCGCTGGTGCCCGAAGCGTCGAGCGTCACGTTCATGCCGGGCGCGACGCTTGCAGGAACCCTCACGGCCGCGATCGGCCGCAGCGCCGCGTTGAGCGCCCCCGAGGCGCTCGCCATCCCGGCGCCGCAGGTCTGGCCATCGAGCGTGCAGATGCATTCGGAAGTCTGCAGGTCGCTGGGACCCGTCGGAACGTGACACATCGGCGGCGCAGGGACGGTGCCCGGGGACGTCTGGGGAAAGGGCTGCGCTCCTTCTTTCAATCGCGCGATGAGCTGCGCCGAGGTCAGGTTACCGTTGACCGCGAGCATCAGAGCCGCGATGCCCGACACGAGAGGGGCCGAAAAGCTCGTGCCCAGATTCGGATTGCTCACCTGGTCTGTATAGCCATCCACTCCGGGCGTGGTCGTGCCCTGATTGAAGGTCGTAGTGATCGGATAGGTGCAGGGTGAGCCAGTCGGGCAGTTTCCAGCCGGCGCACTGAGCGCGATCTGTGGCCCGAGGCTGCTGTAGCCGACCTTGGTGCCGGCGTGCCGCAGGCCGGCCACACCCGCAACGCCCGCACAGTTGGCGGGCGCATCGACCGGTCCGCCCTCGTTCCCCGCCGAGGCGACGACCAACACTCCCTTCGCGGTCAGCTGACCGACGACATCGGCATAGAGCTGCGGACAGGTGCCTGTTCCGCCGAGACTCATGTTTTCGATCCTGGCGGGATACGGGTTGTTCGGCACGCCGCTGACCGGCATGCCGGCCGCCCACAGCATGCCGGCTACGATGTCCGAGTCGAGGCCGCCACACTTGCCGAGCACGCGCACCGGCAGCACCCACGCGCTCCAGGTCACACCGGCAATGCCGGTGCCGTTGTTGCTCAGCGCACCGAGAAGTCCCGACACCCGCGTCCCATGCCAGGAACTGGGGATCGGAAAGGTGCTACCGGCCGGCAGGTTGGCGCATTCAGGCTGGCTCGAGTCAGCCTGGGTGACCCAGTCCCCCGGGTCCGAGGCGTCCGCATCCTGCGCATCGCCATCGTTGGCGACGAAGGTCTGGGAGATAAAGGTGTAACCCGGCAACAGACGGCCGCCCGATCCGGCCCATTGCAGATCAGGGTGCTCGAAGCGCACTCCGGTATCGAGGTCGGCGATTACGATCCCGGTGGCGCCCGTCGTCCCGATGCCGCCCGTCGTCGTATCCCAGGCAGTCACGGCATCGACGGCACTGGGCGTCGTGGCGGAGCTTTGCAGCAGGTACCACTGCTCCGAGAACAGCGCATCGTTGGGCGTAGTGGCGTGCGGATAACGCCGCTGATCGACTTCCGCGTACTCGACCTCTGGATCCGCCCGCAACCGCTCGAGCGTTGCCGCGACCGGCTCACCTGTAGCCGCAGGCTGCACGCGAATGGCGTGCAGAAGATCGGTAATGGGACGGGCTGCGCGCAGTGTCAAGCCCGTGCGCGCTATCAGAGGGACGATGCGATCCCGCGCCGGTCGGACCTGCGCGCCCTGCACGGAGTGGCTCTCGGAGCGAAACTTGACGATGACCGCGTGGAGCGGGGTTGCGGCACTGCCATGCGGGTGCGTGCGCACCGGGTTGAACTCGCTGTTCAGGCCGGCGGCGCCCGCCCCGACCGCGACCGCCATCAACATCATCCAGGCTAACCAACGCATGCTGACTCCTTGGCGGCGTGTCGCAGGGACCCGAGGTGCTCCAAGAATGTCAGGTGAACAGCCGCAGCGCGTGCGAGGTGCGTCACGAGTGAGAACGATACCGCAAGTGCTGGTCCCCACGGTCCTGTCGCTCGGGACCGACGGGGCCGGTCCCCGCCGTTAACTTAATCGCCGTCGCGGCGCACCGTCAGCTGGCGGCCGGGGCGGGCGCTCGCCGTCGGCTCATTCCGGCTGCGGGCACTTGCTGCGTGATGCAGTGGATGTTGCCGCCTCCCAGCAGGATTTCGCGCGCCGGCACACCCACCACGCGGCGCGCCGGGAACAGGCTCTTCAGGCGTCGCGCCGCGGTGCGGTCGGTGCGTGCATCCAGCAGCGGCATGATGATGCCGCCGTTGGCGATGTAGAAGTTCACGTAGCTCGCCGCCAGTCGCTCGCCCGCGACGCGTGGGTGGGTCCCCTTGTGGCGCAGCACGCCGGCCGCCTCCCGCACGTTCATCGCGAGCGGCCCGGGCATGGGCAGCCGCACCACCTTGAGCCGCCGGCCGCGGGCGTCACGCGCATCCTGCAGCCGCTCGGAGGCATCGACAGAGATCGGGTACTGCGGATCGCGGCGGTCATCCGGCCAGGTGAGGCACACGACGCCGGGGCGTACGAAGCAGGCAAGATTGTCGACATGGCCGCCGGTCTCGTCGTTCACCGCGCCCTTGCCGAGCCAGATGACTGTGCGCACGCCGAGATACTCGCGCAGCCGTGCCTCGATCGCGGCCTGCCCGAGCTGCGGATTGCGGTTGGCATTGAGCAGGCACTCCTCGGTGACCAGCGCCGTGCCGGCGCCGTCCACGTGCAGCGCGCCTCCCTCCATCACCAGCGGGGCGCGGTAGCGCTCGAGGCGCTCGATCTCAAGCACCTTTCGCGCCACGAGATCGTCCTGGTCCCAGGGAAAGTACAGCCCGCCCTCGAGCCCGCCCCAGGCGTTGAAGCGCCAGTCGACCCCGCGCACCGCGCCGCGGCCGTCCACCACGCAGGTCGGCCCGACATCGCGCATCCAGGCATCATCGTGCGCCATCTCCACCACCCGCACCCGCTCGGGGAGCAGCGCGCGGGCGGCCGTGTAGTGCGGGCTCGACACCCCCACCGTCACCAGCTCGAATTGCGCGATTGCGGCGGCCACCTGCGCGAAGGCCAGCTGCGCCGGCCGCGCCGCCTCGCGCCAGTTGTCCGGCCGCTCCGGCCACAGCATCCAGCAGCCGGCGTGCGGCTCGAATTCTCCCGGCATACGGAAGCCATCCGCGGCGGGCGTGCCCGGGAGCGTGCGGGTCATTTGCGCAGGCGGCTGTGGCTGAATCCGTAGAAGGCGTAGATGGACATGCCGAGAGCGGTCCAGTACACGAGCCGCAGCCAGGTCGCCCATGAGAGCGTCAGCGTCAAACCAAAGCAAAAGAGGGCGCCGAGCACGCAGGTGAACGGTGCCCAGGGCACGCGGAAAGGCCGGTGCGCATCGGGCCGTGTGTGGCGCAACACCAGCACGCCGAGGCACACGACCCCGAACGCCAGCAGGATGCCCATGGAAATGAGATCCGCCAGCAGGTCCAGGGGGAAAATGGCGGCGATCAGCGCCGCAAACACACCGGTGATCACCGTGGACACGTGCGGGGTCTTGAAGCGCGCATGGCAGCGGCTCATGAACGGCGGCAACAGGCCGTCGTCCGCCATCGACATCAGGATACGTGGCTGACCCAGGAGCGAGGTGAGGATGACGGAGGTCATGCCGGCGATGACGCCGACCTTGAGAATCCAGGACAGCCATGCGAGCTGCGGGTGGGCGTCGAGTGCCACGGCCACCGGCGCATCGGTGTCGAGTCTCTGGAACGGCACCATGCCGGTCAGCACGGTCGCCATGGCGACATACAGCACGGCCGAAATGACCAGGGCGCCGATGATCCCGAGCGGCAGATCGCGCTGCGGATTGCGCGCCTCGAGCGCGGTGGTGGAGGCGGTATCGAAACCGACGTAGGAGAAAAAGATGATGGCCGCGCCCTGCAGCACGCCGCTCCAGCCGAAGTGACCGCGAATTCCGCTGTTGGGCGGCACGTACGGCCGCCAGTTGGACGGATCGATGTACTTGAGCCCCGCAATGACGATGATCACGATGATGCCGACCTTGAGTGTCACCATGAACGTGTTGGCGCCGGCCGAGCCGCGCACTCCCACGTACAGCAGCACGGTCATGGCGGCGATGATCAGCACCGCCGGCACGTTGATGATGGCGCCGGTGGCGACAACGTGATCGTGCGCGTCGAGCCCGAGCGGTGCGTTGACGAGAGCCGCCGGCAGGTGGATGTGCCATTCGGCCAGCAGACTCACGACATAACCCGACCAGCTCACCGCCACCGCGGAAGCCGAGATCGCGTATTCGAGCAGCAGATTCCAGCCGATGAACCAGGCGAGCGACTCGCCGAGCGTCGCGTAGGTATAGCTGTAGGCGCTGCCCGGCACCGGCAGGAATGCCGCGAACTCGGAGTAACACAGCGCCGCGAGTCCGCCGCCGAAGGCGGCGATCAGCAGCGACAGCGTGATCGCAGGGCCGGCATGATTCGCGGCGACCGTGCCGGTGAGCACGAAAATGCCCGATCCGATGGTGGCGCCCAGGCCAATGGCGATGAGCGCCCGCGCGCTCAGCACCTGCTTCAGGCGGTTCTTGCCGGAGGAATCTGCCGGGTCGATCGGCCGCACCGCGCACAACTGCCGCAGCAGCGATGCTGTAGCGGCCGCCACCCCGTTACTCTTATTAATTGTGTAGGACATACGCTCTTTAGTTGCCCGCCCCCGAGGCGTAAGCCGCGCGCCAGTCTCTCATACGGGCACCCGGCCCGGGTACGCGCCGCGTGCCGCGCCTACCCGTGTGCTAGCATTCCCCGCCCCGGCGCCGCCCACGCAGCCGGCAGTTTCCCAGGAGAAGACCTCATGTCCACGGCCGCAAGCCCCAAGGTCGCGCCTCCCGCCCAGGGCGCCAAGATCACGATCAGCAACGGCAAGCTGATCGTCCCGCAGAACCCGATCGTTCCGTTCATCGAGGGCGACGGCACTGGCCCTGATATCTGGCGCGCCAGCGTGCGCGTCATGGACGCCGCGGTAGCCAAGGCCTACGGCGGCAAGCGACGCATCCACTGGATGGAGGTCTACGCGGGGGAAAAGTCCAACAAGCTGTTCAACACCTGGCTGCCGGAGGAGACGGTCGCCGCCTGCCGCGAATATCTGGTGTCCATCAAGGGGCCGCTCACCACCCCGATCGGTGGCGGCATCCGCTCGCTCAACGTGGCGCTGCGCCAGATGCTCGACCTGTTTGTGTGCCTGCGCCCGGTGCGCTGGTACCGGGGCGTGCCCTCGCCGGTGCGGCATCCCGAAAAAGTCGACATGGTGATCTTCCGTGAGAACACCGAGGATATCTATACCGGCATCGAATTCGAGGCCGGCAGCTCCGACAACAAGAAGTTTCTCGAGCTGTTCCGCCAGGCCTTCCCCAAGGCGTACGCCAAGATCCGCTTCCCGGAGAGTTCCGGCATCGGCATCAAGCCGGTGTCGAAGGAAGGGTCGGAGCGTCTCATCCGTGCCGCGATCAGCTACACCATCGCCAACAAGCGCAAAACCCTGACACTGGTCCACAAGGGCAATATCCAGAAGTTCACCGAAGGCGCATTCCGTAACTGGGGCTATCAGCTGGCCGAGCGTGAGTTTGCTTCCCAGACCTACACCTGGGAGCAGTGGGAGCGCACCAAGGCGGCCAGGGGGGAGAAGGACGCGAACGCGGAAATGGACGCGGCCCGCAAGGCCGGACGCATCATCATCAAGGACGCCATCGCCGACATCACGCTGCAGCAGGTGCTGACGCGCCCCGAGGAGTTCGAAGTCATCGCGACAACCAATCTCAACGGCGATTATCTGTCGGATGCGCTGGCAGCGCAGGTTGGCGGCATCGGCATCGCCCCCGGCGGCAATATCAACTACCTCACCGGCCACGCCGTGTTCGAGGCCACGCACGGCACCGCGCCCAAGTATGCGAATCTCGACAAGGTGAATCCGGGCTCGGTGATTCTCTCGGGAGAGATGATGTTCCGTTATCTGGGTTGGATCGAAGCAGCCGATGCCATCATCGGCGCGATGGACCGCACGATCGCGCAGAAAGTCGTCACCTACGACTTCGCACGGCTGATGGAAGGCGCACAGGAAGTGTCCACCAGCGCCTTTGGTGACGCGCTGATCCGCAACCTCTAGGCGCTCGGGGCTGGTGCGCCTGTCAAGCCGACCGCGGCGGCGCTCATGAGCACGGGCGAGCACGCGCCAACCCTGCTCGAGTGGGCGCGCAAGCTGCAGGCGCTCGCGCAGAACGGGCTGACGTTCAGCCGCGATCCCTTCGATCGCGAGCGCTACGCCCAGCTGCAGGAGCTGGCGGCGCAAATGCTGTCTCTCGAGCTGGCGATCCCGGTCGGCCAGGCGCGCGCCTTCTGGGAAGGTGAGCACGGTTACGCCACGCCCAAGGTCGACGTGCGCGGCGGGGTCTTCGACGGCGATCAGGTGCTGCTGGTGCGCGAGCGCAGCGATGGCCGGTGGACTCTGCCGGGCGGCTGGGTGGACGTGAACGATGCGCCCTCGGAGGCGGTGGCGCGCGAAATCCACGAGGAGTCAGGCTATCGCGCCCGCGCCATCAAGCTCGCCGCCCTGGTGGACAAGAACCGGCACCCGCATCCGCCAGGCGTGAATCACATCTACAAGCTGTTCTTCGTTTGTGAGCTCACCGGCGGCAGCCCCCACGCCGGCAATGAAACCGACGCGGTTGCGTTCTTTCCGGTGCGCGCCCTGCCGGAGCTGTCCACGGGCCGGGTCCTGGGGCCGCAGATCGAGCGGCTGTACCAGCACCGGCTCGATCCGGGCCTGCCGACCGACTTCGATTGAGGGCCCGCAGTCTTCATGCCCGGCTCCGCTGACCCAGCTGCCGCCTTGGCGCAGGACTGCGCCCGCCAGATCGTGGAGGCCTTCGCCCATTACAACGCGGAGTTCCGCGCCATCACGCGCCGCGCGCCGCTGCGCTTCGACGCACGCGACTGGCGCGGCAGCCAGCAGGACGCCATCGAGCGCATCGGGCTCTACGACCGCTTCGTAAACCAGACGATCGCGGAGCTGCGCCTCAGGCTCGGGGCGCGGGCGCTTGATCGCGGCCTGTGGCGGCAGATCCATGGCGCGTTCGCCGCGCGCATCACGGATCTGCCGGACCCGGAGTTCACCAAGACCTTCTTCAGCTCCATCAGCCGCAGGCTGTTCGGCACGGTGGGCGTCGCACCTGACATCGAGTTTGTCGCCACTGATCTGGATCCGCTGGCGAGCCTGCAATCCGCGGTGGGCACCAACACCTACGTCAATCACGGCTCCCTGTCGCTGCTGTTCGAGGATCTGCTGGGGGACGTGCGCTTCCGCTCACCGTGGCGCGATCTGGACAACAGCATCGCGCACGTCGCCGCCGAGGTGCGCGCCCACCTGCCCGCCGGCGGGCGGCGGCGCGATGTCGAGCGGGTCGAGGTGATTCGGCCGGTCTTCTACCAGATCTCACGCGCCTACATCGTCGGCCGCGTGGTGGGGCGCGAGTTCGTGTTGCCGCTGGTGATCGCGCTCAAGAACACCGATAACGGCGTGCTCGTGGATGCCGTGATGCTCGCCGAAGACGACGTCAGCATTGTGTTCAGCTTCACCCGCTCCTACTTCCACGTCGACCTCGAGCGCGTCGCCGAGGCCGTGGTGTTCCTGAAGGCGATCATGCCGCGCAAACCCGTGAGTGAGCTGTTCACCGTGCTGGGGCGCGCCAAGCAGGGCAAGACCGAGCGTTACCGCGAGCTGATGCGCAAGCTCGAGCAAACCGAAGATTTGTTCGCGCACGCGCCGGGTGAGCGCGGACTGGTCATGGTGTGCTTCACCCTGCCCTCCTTCGATGTGGTGTTCAAGGTCATCCGCGACCGCTTTCCCCCTCCCAAGACCGTGCTGCGCGAAGAGGTGCTCGCCAAGTACCAGATGGTCTTCATCCACGACCGGGCCGGACGGCTGGTGGACGCGCAGGAAGTCCGGCGCCTGCGCTTCCCGCGCGCCCGCTTCGCTCCCGAGCTGCTCGATGAGCTGCGGCGCGATGCAGCAAACACCGTGCACGAGGACGGCGCCGACCTGGTATTCGATCACATGTATATCGAGCGGCGCATGACGCCGCTGAACCTGTTTCTGCGCAGCGCGCCCGCCGCAGATGCCGAACGCGTGGTGCGCGATTACGGACAATGTATCCGCGATCTCGCCTACACCAACATCTTTCCGGGTGATCTGCTGCTGAAGAATTTCGGGGTCACGCGCCACGGCCGCGTGATCTTCTACGACTACGACGAGCTGTGCCGGGTCACCGACTGCAACTTTCGCGACCTGCCGCAGGCCACCAGCCACGAGGATGAGCTGCGCGGCGAAGCCTGGTTCTACGTCGGTGAGAGCGATGTGTTCCCGGAGTCATTCATTCAGTTCCTGAGCCTCACCGACGCCCAGCGCGCCGCGCTGGTGCGCCTGCACGGGGAGATTCTCACCGCAAGGTTCTGGCGCGGCGTACAGCAGCGGCTCGTCGAGGGTGAGATCATCGAGGTGCTACCCTACCATCCGCACCGCGTGCGGGTCGCAGGGGGCCCGTGAGCGAGGCTGCGCAGCCGCCTCAGCGTACGCTCAGGCGGCTGTGGTCGGTCTCGGCCGTTCGGACGCGCGCTGCGCGCGTGTCGGAGTTCTCCGCCAGGTTCGCAAGTGTGCGATTGGCGAAATCCCAGTTGACCAGCTCCTCGAGGAACGTGTTGACGTAGGCGGCGCGGCGGTTCTGGTGATCCAGGTAGTAGGCGTGTTCCCACAGGTCAAGCGCCAGGATCGCCGTGTCACCGCGCACCAGCGGTGTGCCGGCGTTGCTGGTCAGGACGATCTCCAGCGCCCCGCCCCGCCACACCAGCCACAACCAGCCGCTGCCAAAATGAGCGCTGGCGGCCTCCTTGAATTCGCGTGCGAAGCGCTCGTATGAACCGAAGCGCGCGCGGATGTGCTCGCCGACCTCCCCGGGCGCCACGCCGCCGCCGCGCGGGCGCATCGAGTGCCAGAACAGATTGTGATTCCAGACCTCCGCGGCGTAGCGATACAGCGAGTGTTGCGCCGGATTACGTTCGGTTACACGAATCAACTCATCCAGCGGCAGTGCCTCCAGCTCGCTGCCGCGCACCATCGCCAGCATGCGGTCGAAGCACACGCGCTGGTGCCGCAGGAAGTGGAATACCAGCGTGTCCCGCGACATAGCGGGCTCCAGATCGGCGAACTCGTAGGGAATAGCGGGAGGTTCGATGTTCATGAGGCGTCCTTTCTTGAGACCCGCGCCTGCAGTGCCGGTTCCATCGTTCATGGTACGCATGCCTGGCACGCATACCTGTCGCCCACAAGTGATGCCGGATTATACCCCCCAAGGAGGGGGCACGGATCAGGGCCGACCGAGGTTCGCGGCGAGGAAGACGCACGCAGTACCAGGACGGGAGCGTGCGGCTGACGTGCTCCACGGAGAGCCCGCACGTTTGACTCTGTCTAAGTCTAACTCCTGGTGGCGTGCGTCACGAGCTAAGCGGCGCTGAGGGCACGGCTGAGGTCCTCGAGCAGGTCATCCGGGTCCTCGAGCCCGATCGACAGCCGCACGGTACCCTCGGTAATGCCGGATATCCTCTGCTGCTCCGCGCTCAGCTCCCGGGCACCCATTATCTGTTGCGTCACCACCAGCGACTCGGTGGAACCGAGACTGGCGGCGAGCGCAAACAGCTCCAGCGCGTCGACGAAACGCCGCACCGCCGGCCCGCCGCCCCGCAGCTCGAAGCTGACGATGGTGCCGAAGTCACGCATCTGCTGCGCGGCGAGCGCGTGCTGGGGATGGCTGGGCAGGCCCGGGTAGTGCACCCGCGCGACCGCCGGATGGGCAGCGAGGTGCTGCGCGATGCGCGCCGCGCTGGCGCTTTGTGCCTGGTAGCGCACGAAATAGGTTTTCAGTCCCCGCAGGATCAGGAATGCGGCGTGCGGGTCGAGCGTGCCGCCCAGGGCGCCGAAATCGGTGCGCATGGCGCGGATCAGCTCGGCGCGCGCGATGACGGCCCCGCCCATGACATCCCCGGTGCCGGAGGCGTACTTGGTGAGGCTGTGAACGAACACGTCCACATCGTAGTCGCCGTGGTGGTGAAACCCGGCAAAGGTGTTGTCCATGACGGCGAGCGCACCCGCCGAGCGGGCGAGGCGCGTGAGCGCGCCGACGTCCGCGATCTTGGTGACCGGGTTGGTCGGGCTCTCGAAGAACACCAGGCGCGTGGGCTGCGCCGCGAATGCGCGTTGCACGCCCGCGAGGTCCTCGATGGAAAGCATGGTGTGTGTCACGCCGAACCGCCCCAGCAGGCGGCGGATGAGATAGCGGCTCGGGTTGTAGGTCTCGACGAAGCAGATGATGTGGTCACCCTGCTTGGTGAGCGTGAGCAGGGTCTGGGATATCGCCGCGACGCCGGAGGCGGTAACCAGACATTCCTCACGCCCCTGCAGCTGCGCCAGCAGCTGCTCCAGCTGGCGCGTGGTGGGGTTGGAAGCGCGCGTGTAGAAGAAGCCCGGGCGCTCGCCACGCAGGTAGCGCTCGGTGTCCTCGAGCGAATCGAACTCGAATTTGACAGTCTGGTAGATCGGCGCCACCAGGGCGTGGTTGCCGGGCGGCAACTCGACCGTGGGTGGGTGGTTGACCAGAGTGGGCTTTTTCATGATCCGGGGCGCGGCGCTCTAAGGCTCCAGCGTAAACCGGTCGGCATCCAGGTGCGCGGGGAATTTCTCCCGGTACGCCTCCAGTGGCGCACGCTCGAGCTCGACGTTCACTGTTGCGGGAGCATCGCCCGCCTGCGCAAGTGTGCGGCCCAGAAAATCGATCGCAGCGCTGTCGCCCGCATGGGCGACGCCGTGCCCGTCGGCGCCAACGCGGTTCACCCCGACGACGTAGGCCTGGTTCTCGATGGCGCGTGCCCGCAGCAGTTGTCGCCAGGCATCGGCGCGCGCCGCCGGCCAGTTGGCCACATATACCAGCAGGTCGTACTCCAGGCCCGCCCGCCGGCGGCTGAACACCGGGAATCTGAGGTCATAGCACACCAGCGGACAAATGCGCAGGCCGCGCCACAGGATGCTCCAGGCTTCGCGCCCGGGCGTGAAGTGCTCGTGTTCCGCACCCAAGCGGAACAGGTGCCGCTTGTCGTACTGCCGCAATGCCCCGGAGGGCAGCGCCCACAGCAGGCGGTTGTAATAGCGGCCACCATCCTCGGTGATGACACTGCCGGTGATCGCGGCGTCGAGGCGCGCCGCCAGCTGCGTCAGCCAGACGGTGGTCGGTCCACCCACCGCCTCGCCCAGGCTCTGCACCTGCATGCTGAACCCGGTGGTGAAAACTTCCGGCAACACCACCAGGTCGGTGCGGCCCGCGAGCGGTGCCAGCTGCGCTTCGAAGTGTGCGCGGTTGGCCGCAGGGTCGTGCCACACCAACGGTTGTTGCAGCAGCGAAACGCGCAGCCCACTCATGTCCTCAGGCCTCACGCAGGCGCGCGGCGAAGGCGTTGAGCCGCGCGGCCGCCTCCTCGAGGGTACTGTCCTGTTTGGCAATGCACAGCCGCACGAACGGCAACGCCTGCGGACTGGCATAGAACGGCGACAGGGGGATGGTCGCCACCCGCGCCTGCGTCAGCAGGCGCTCGGCGAAATCCACATCATCGCGTGCCGCGAAGGCGCTGAAGTCCAGCAGCTGGAAGTACGTCCCCTGCGCCGGCGGCAGGCTGAAGCCGGAAGGTGTCAGCGCGCGGCGCAGGCGATCGCGCTTCGCCTGGAAGAAGCCGGCGAGTTCGCGGCCGCAGTCGGGTCGCTCGGCGAGATACGCCGCGATAGCGTGTTGCAGCGGATGGGCGATGCTGAAGGTGTTGTACTGGTGCACTTTGCGCAGCTCGCGGGTGAGTGCCGGTGGCGCGACGCAGTACCCGACGCGCACGCCGGTGGCGTGCAGGGTCTTGCCGAAGGAGAACACCGCAAAGCTTCGCGACGCGAGCCCCGGGTGCGTCAGCACTGAATTGTGCCGCCCGCCGTCGAACACCACGTGCTCGTACACCTCATCGGACAGCACCACGATGTCGCGATCGTGGATCAGCCGTGCCAGCGCGTCGAGATCAGCGCCCGTGGCCGTGGTGCAGGCGGGATTGTGCGGGCTGTTGAACAGCACCAGGCGCGTGCGCTCATTCACCGCCGCGTGCGCCCGCTCCCAGTCATAGCGAAAACCCGGCTGCGCGAGTGGCAGCCGCACGCAGCGCCCGCCCGCGAGCCGTACGGCGGGCTCGTAGGAATCGTAGGCGGGGTCGAAGGCGATGGCTTCGTCACCGGTGCCGATGACGGCCTGAACCGCCGAAAAGATCGCCTCGGTCGCCCCGAGTGTGATCGTGATTTGGCTCTCCGGATCGACGCTCAAGCCATAAACCGCCAGCAGCTTGGCGGCGATGCGCTCGCGCAGTGCCAGCAGGCCCTCCATGGGGGCGTACTGGTTGTGCCCGGCGGTCATGGCCGCGGCCACCAGTTCGGTGAGGCGTGGATCGATGTCGTAGTCGGGGAAGCCCTGACCGAGGTTGAGAGCGTCGAGCTCACGCGCACGCCGTGACATGACAGTGAAGATCGTCGTGCCCACCTGCGGGAGCTTGCTCGCCACGCGCTGCCTCCGTCAGGCTTCCGCCGCCGCCAGCGCCGCTCCCACCACGCCCGCCTGGCCGGCAAAGTGCGCCGGCCGCAGCTCCGCCGGCGAGCGCAGCAGGGGCGCGAACTCCGCGAAGCGCTCGCTCACCGCGCCGCCGAGGATGAACACGTCGGGCCACAGGAGCTTGTGCATCGCCAGCAGGTAATCGTTGACGCGCGCGGCCCAGGCGGGAAAGTCCAGGCCTTGCGCCGTGCGTACCTGCGCGGAGGCCCACTTCTCGGCGTCCATGCCGTGCAGCTCCAGGTGCCCGAGCTCGCTGTTGGGGAAGAGTTTGCCGCCGGTGAACAACGCCGTGCCGATGCCGGTGCCGAAAGTCAGCATGATCACCGTGCCGGTGCAGCCGCGGCCGGCACCGAAGCGCATCTCGGCGAGGCCGGCGGCATCCGCGTCATTCAGGAACAGCACCGGCCGCGCCAGCGCCCCCGAGGCGAGCGCCGCGCCGTTGGTGCCCAGCCAGGCGGCGTCGATGTTGGCGGCGGTGTAGGCGGTGCCGTCCTTGATGACGCTCGGGAAGGCGACACCGACCCGGCCGGCGCCCGCTGGGAGTCTGGCGGCCAGCCCCGCCAGCACTGCGGTCAGCGCGACCGGGGTCGACGGTCGGGGTGTGGGCGCGGAAACCAGCTCGCCCGTGAGGCGGCCGGCCTTGAGGTCGACCAGCCCCGCCTTCACCGAAGAGCCGCCGACGTCGATTCCCAACACTTCACCAGTCATGCTCTAGCTCACAGGTTAGCAGCAGCGGCAAGCTGCAGATCGCGCGCGCGCCGCCGCTGACGGTAGCGCATCCACACCGTGGAGATCGCGATGCCGGTGGCCACAATCAGCACCATGATCGTGGCCAGGGCATTGACGTCCGGAGTCACACCGAACCGTACCTTGGAAAAAATGACCATCGGCAATGTGCTGGAGCCCGGTCCGGCGACGAACTGCGTGATGACCAGATCGTCCCAGGACAGAGTAAACGCCAGCAGCCAGCCGGAGGCAATCGCCGGCAGGATGAGCGGCAACGTGATGCGGAAAAACACCCGCAGCGGGCGCGCGCCGAGATCCATGGCCGCCTCCTCGAGCGCCTCATCGAACCCGCTCAGGCGCGCTTGCACCACTACGGTCACGTACGCCATGCAGAAGGTGATGTGGGCGAGCGTGATGGTGACCGCCCCCACACCCTTCGGCCAGCCGATCAGCTGCCCCATGGATACGAACAGCAGCAGCAGCGACAGGCCGGTGATGACTTCCGGCATGACGATCGGCGCGGTAGTCATCCCGGCCAGCAGCATGCGGCCGCGGAAGGCGCCGAGACGCGCCAGCGCCATCCCGGCGAGCGTCCCCAGCACCACGGCGGCACTCGCCGAGATCAGCGCGATGCGGATCGACAGCCAGGCTGCGCGCAGGATCTGCTCGTTACTGGCGAGCGCGACGTACCACTTGAGGGTGGGAGAGTGCGCCGTATCCCACACCGTGACCAGGCGTGAATTGTTGAACGAGAACACGATCATCGACAGGATCGGCAGGTACAGGAACACCAGCCCCAGCACGAGCGCGGTGCGGGTAAACAGGCCGTGCGCCTTCACTTGGCGGCCTCGAGCTCGCGCCGCTCGAGCCGCTGGAACAGCATGATCGGCACCACCAGCAGCAGCAGGATCAGGATCGCAACCGCGCTCGCCACCGGCCAGTCGCGGTTCTCGAAGAACTCATCCGACAGCACGCGGCCGATCATGATCTGGTCGGTGCGCCCGAGCAGCGTCGGGATGACGTACTCGCCCACCGCCGGAATGAACACCAGCAGCGAGCCCGCGACGATGCCGGCGAAGGACTGCGGCAGCGTCACGCGCACAAACGCCTGCAACGGCCGCGCGCCCAGATCCGCCGCCGCCTCGAGCAGCGTGCCGTCGTGCTTCTCGAGGTTGGCGTACAACGGCAGGATCATGAACGGCAGATACGAATACACGATGCCGATGTACACCGCGAAGTCCGTCTGCAGCAGCGCGAGCGGATGATGGATCACACCCAGGTACATGAGGACGTTGTTGATCACGCCGTTGTTCTTCAGCAGCCCGATCCACGCATACACGCGCAGCAGGAACGAAGTCCAGAAAGGCAGCACGATGAGCATCAGCAGCACCGGGCGCATTGCGGCATCCGAGCGCGCGATGGCGTAGGCCATCGGGTAACCCAGACCCAGGCAGCAGAGCGTGGAGACGGCGGCCACTTTCAGCGAATACAGGTACGAGCTCACGTACAGGGGGTCGGTGAACAGGAACGTGTAGGCCGACCAGTGCAGCTGCAGCTCCCACGAGCCGTGGCGCCAGGACAGGAGCGGTGTATACGGCGGTATCGCCAGCCGTACTTCGGAAAGGGAAATGCGGAAGACGATGATGAAGGGGATGAGAAACAGCACCAGCAACCACAGGATGGGAATACCTGCGACCAGTCGCCTGCCCGACGCGGTGGTCAAGCGCACCGACAGCCCCTACTCGGTCAGGACCACCGGGCTCGACCCGTGCCAGGAGAGCCACACGCTCTCCTCGCGCGCGATCGGGCGCTCGGCACCGCGCATGACGTTCGGCAGCGTCACGCGCATCATCCTCCCCGAATCGACCTGCACCAGGTAGATGGACATGTCCCCCATGTAGGCGATCTCCCGTACCGTGCCGCGCACCGCGTTCTCGGCCGCCCCCGGCTGCGCGCCGGCTGCGAGTGCCTGGCGGCTGATGTTGATCTTCTCGGGCCGGATTGCCGTCCATACGGTGGCGCCGCGCGTACAGGTGACGGTGCGCTCCGCGCGCACCGTGCAGCCGAGCTCGGTGCAGTCGATGCGCAGGGAATCTCCCCCTTCATCGCTCACTTGGCCTTCGAACATGTTGACCGAACCGATGAAGTCCGCCACGAACCGCGTCGCCGGCGATTCGTAGATGTCCGATGGGGTACCGATCTGGGCGATCTTGCCGTGGTTCATGACCCCGAGGCGGGTCCCGAGGGTCATGGCTTCTTCCTGGTCGTGAGTGACGACGATGAAGGTGACGCCCAGGCGCTGCTGGATGTTGATGAGCTCGAACTGGGTATGCTCGCGCAACTTCTTGTCGAGCGCCGCCAGCGGCTCATCGAGCAGCAGCAGCTTCGGCCGCTTGACCAGCGCCCGGGCCAGCGCGACCCGCTGCCGCTGTCCGCCGGAGAGCTGATGCGGTTTGCGCGTACCGAAGCCGCCCATTTTCACGATGTCGAGAATCTCCCCGACCTGGCGGCGGATCTGCTCGCGGCCGAGGCCCTCCTGTTCGAGTCCGAAGGCCACATTCTTCTCGACACTCATGTGCGGAAAGAGCGCATAGGACTGGAACATCATGTTGACCGGACGCTCGTAGGGCGGGATGGCGCTCATGTCGGCGCCGTCGATGCGAATGGTCCCGGCGCTCGGCAACTCGAAGCCGGCCAGCATTCGCAGCAGCGTGGTCTTACCCGATCCCGAACCGCCCAGCAGACAGAAGATCTCGCCGCGGCGGATGTCGAGCGAAACGTCGTCCACGGCCACGAAATCCCCGAAACGCTTGGTCAGGTTCGCGATCCGCACGTAGGCGGAGTCGGAATCGGCCGCGGGTGGTAGGGCGTTCATCTTCACTTGCCGCTCTTGAAGCGCGTCCACATGCGTGTCAGCAGGCGCTGGTACTCCGGCGGCCGCGGGCGCTCCGGGCTCAGCCGCGCGCGCACCGCGGGCGGCGGATACACACCCGGATCGCCGCGTACGCTGGGATCGAGCGGCTGGATGTCCGCCGTGACCGCGTTCGCGTACTTGATGAGATTGGAGTTTCTCGCCGCGATCTCGGGCCGCAGCAGGTAATTGATGAACAGGTGAGCGTTTCTCACGTGCGGTGCATCGGCAGGGATGGCGAGCACGTCGTAGTTGCTAATCGCGCCCTCCTTCGGGATCGCATACGCGAGGTCGACCCCCTTGCCCACCTCTTTGGCACGATCGTGTGCCTGCTTGATATCTCCCGACCAGCCCATCGCCAGACAGATATCGCCGTTGGCGAGGTTGTCGATGTAGCGCGAGGAGTCCACGTAGCGCACGTACGGGCGCATGGCCTTCAGCACCTGCTCGGCGGCCTTGAGGTCATCGGGCGAATTGCTGCTCGACTTTCTGCCCAGGAAGATCAGCACCGTGGCGACCACCTCCGAAGGCGCATCGAGGAGCGAAACGCCGCAGTCCTGGAATCTCGATACCACCGCCGGATCGAACAGCATGCGCCAGCTGTCCACCGGTGCCTCCGGCAGACGAGTGCGGATGTCCGCGACGTTATAGCCCACCCCTGAGGTGATCCACATGTAATCGACGCTGTACTGGTTGCCCGGATCGTACAGCGCCTCGGCGCGCGCCACGTCCGGATCGACGTTCCTGAGATTCGGCAGCAGCGACTTGTCGAGCTTCTGGTAGATGTCGGCCTGGATCTGGCGCTCGAGAAAGGCGCCCGACGGCACCACGACGTCGTAGTTGGTATGGCCGGTGAGCAGCTTGGTCTCGAGGATCTCGTTCGAGTCGAGCACGTCGTAGTTGACACGGATGCCGTATTCGTTCTGGAAATCGGCGACCACCGACGGCTGGATGTAGTCGGACCAGTTGTAGACGTTGAGAACCTTCTCGCCGGCCGAGGCGGCGGTCCCCTGCTCCGCCGGGCGCGAGCATCCCGCACAGGCGGCGAGCAGCGCTGCCAGAGCTGCGCTGGGGCGAAAGGATCGGGACGCGCCTGCAGCCAATCGATCACACATTCAGCAGCAGGTGCTCGCGCTCCCAGGAGCTGATCACCTGCAGGAACACCTCGTACTCGGCTTCCTTGACGAGGGTGTAGGCCTCGATGAACGCCTCGCCCATGAGCTTCACCAGCGGCTCGCAGGCGCGCAGCGCCCGCAGGGCCTCATCGAGCGAGCGTGGCAGGCCGAACGGCAGATCGTGCGCGCTGCCCACGATCGGATCGCTCGGCTGCACCCCCTCGACCATGCCGAGATAGCCGCAGGCGAGCGAGGCGGCGATGGCGATATAGGGATTGGCGTCCGCGCCGCCGACCCGATTCTCGACGCGGCGCGCCTGCGCATCGGACATGGGCACGCGCAGGCCCGCGGTGCGGTTGTCGTAGCCCCAGTGAACGTTGATGGGCGAGGACAGGTAGCGCGTCAGGCGCCGGTAGGAATTCACATTGGCGCAGAACAGCGCCATGGCCGCCGGCATGTACTTCTGCAGCCCGCCGATATGCGCGAAAAACAGCGGCGAGGGCGTGCCGTCGGGATTGCTGAAGATGTTCTTGCGCGTCTTCAGGTCCACCACGCTCTGGTGGATGTGCATGGCGCTGCCAGGCTCCTTGGCGTGCGGTTTCGCCATGAAGGTGGCGTACATCTTGTGGCGCAGCGCCGCCTCGCGCGCAGTGCGCTTGAACAGAAACACCTGATCCGCCAGGTCGAGCGGCTGGCCGTGGATCAGGTTGATCTCCATCTGCGCCGGGCCGTCCTCGTGGATGAGGGTGTCGATCTCGATGTCCTGGTCCTCGCAGAACTGGTAGATGTCATCGAACAACGGATCGAACTCGTTGACGGCGGCGATGCTGTAGGACTGGCGGCCGGGCTCGGAGCGCCCGGAGCGGCCCACCGGGGGCTTGAGCGGATAGTCGGCGTCCTTGTTCTGCTCGACGAGATAGAACTCGAGCTCCGGTGCCACGACCGGATCCCAGCCGCGCTGCGCGTACAGCTCGACGATGTTGCGCAGCACGTGGCGCGGCGCCATCGACACGCGCCGGCCGTCGCTATAGAAGCAGTCATGGATCACCTGCGCGGTCGGCTCGGCCGCCCACGGTACGCGCCGCACCGTCTTCTGATCGGCCTTGAGCACGATGTCGATTTCCGCCGGGCTCATGGCAGTGCCGGTCTCCATCGGGTAGTCGCCGGTCACGGTCTGCAGGAACACGCTCTCCGGCAAGCGCATGCCCCCGTCCTCGGCGAACTTTTCCGCGGGCATGATCTTGCCGCGGGCGATGCCGGCCATGTCGGGAATGATGGCCTCCACTTCGGAGATGCCGTGATCGCGGAAGAACTGCCGGATCTCACTCACCATACGCTAAGGCCTTTCTTTGACAGACGCGCGCTCGCGGCTAGCCTGCCCGAAGGCGGCAAACAGCGCGCGCGAAAACGGATTGCTCATCACCTGCCACTCCGGGTGCCACTGCACCGCCAGCGCAAAGCGCTGCGCGTCGCGCACGCGAAACGCCTCGATCACGCCATCCGGCGCGCGCGCCTCGACAGCGAGCTCCGCCCCCAGCCGATCGATGCCCTGGTTGTGGAGCGAATTCACCTGGATGCGATCGCCCGGCGCGAGTGCGCGCAGCACGCCGCCGGGCTCGAGCGTCACGTGGTGAGCCGGGCCGTACTGCACCTCGAGCGGTTGGGTGCCGTCGTCGCGATGATCGAGATATCCCGGCACCTCGTGCAGCCTCTGGTGCAGAGTGCCGCCGAACGCCACGTTCATCTCCTGGAAACCGCGGCAGATGCCGAATACCGGCACTCCCGCTCGCACGGCCTTGCGGATCAGGGGGAGCGTCGTGGCATCCCGCGCCGGGTCATGCAGGGTGCCGGGCGCGCTCGGAGCGCCGGCGTAGCGATGCGGCTCCACGTTCGAGGGGCTGCCGGTGAACAGCAGTCCGTCCAGGCGCTGCAGGAGCTCGTCGAACCCCAGCTCGTCTGCCAGTGAGGGAATCAGCAGCGGCGCGGCCTGCGCCGCGTCCAGCACCGCGCGCGCATACTTCTCTCCCACCATGTGGAACGGGTGCGCACCGACCATACGCCGGTCGGCCGGAATACCTATGAGTGGGCGGGCGGGTGCCATGGCGGGTTGCAGCCCGGGCGGTGTTTAGTATCTTAAACAAACCGCGCCGGCGGAGTCTCCCAAATACGC
>DATKEZ010000077.1:0-8395 GCA_035511775.1 Steroidobacteraceae bacterium
TGGTCGCTGTTCAAGCAGTCGCTGGCGCTCGAGAGCCTGCCGTCCTTCGGCGGCGTGCTCGACCAGGAGCTCGGCACCGGCGGCGGCAAGTCCGTGCGCCTGGAGAAGCTCAAGCGCGCCGAACGCGAGCTGGTCGAGGACACCCTGCGGGTCATGAGCATCACATTCTCCTACAACGACGGCGCCGCCTCGCTCGATCAATACATGAGCCAGCGCGGCGAGCGTCCGTACGCCTGGCTGCTGTATTCGCGGCTCGGCGATCTGTACGTCGACAAGCAGCGCTACCAGGATGCCGCGAACGTCTACCGCGCCTACGTGGCCCGCGATCCCTACAGCGACCACGCGCCGGACCTCGACATGGCGGCGATCGAGGCCTACGGTAAGGGCGGCTTCAGCCAGCTGGTGGTCGACGGCAAGCACGAGTTCGTCGAGCGCTACAACTTCGGCTCTCCCTACTGGAAAACCCGCACCCGCGCCGACAATGCGCGCGTGGTGCAGGAGCTCAAGACCAACCTCAAGGACGTGGCCACCTACTTCCATGCGAGCGCGCAGAAGTCCAAACGGGTCGCGGACTACCAGGAAGCTGCGCGCTGGTACCGGGACTACCTGAAGTCGTTCCCGGAAGATGCCGACTCCGCAGCAACCGACTACCTGCTCGCAGAGGCGCTGTTCGAAAGCCATCAGTATGCCGATGCGGCTGCCGAGTACGAGCACACCGCCTACGGCTATGCGAGGAACGACAAGTCCGCGACCGCCGCCTACGCCGGGCTGGTCTCCTATCAGAAAGGCGAGGAGGGCCTGAGCGGGGCGGACAAGGACGCCTGGCACAAGCGCGCCATGGACGCCGGAGTCAGGTTCGCACAGACCTTTCCGGAGCACCCGGACAGCGCCGGCGTTCTGACCCGCGCTGCCGAGGAGATCTTCGCCGCCGGCGACCGGCCGCGCGCGGTCAGCGTCTCCGAGTCGATTCTCGCGCGCCAGCCGCCGGTGGATGTCGCCAAGCAGCGCATCGCGTGGACGATCATCGCGCAGGCGCGCTTCGATCAGGGCGATTATGGCAAGGCGGAGCCGGCGTTCCTGCAGGCGCGCGAGCTCGCCGGCAAGGATGACAAGATGCGCGCCGATCTCACCGAGCGCCTCGCCGCCAGCGTATACAAGGAGGGTGAGGCGAAGCAGAAGGCCGGCGATGCCGGCGGGGCGGTCGAGGATTTCCTGCGCGTCGGGCGCGTGGCGCCGGGATCGAAGATCCGCGCCAATGCGCAGTACGACGCCGCTGCCGAGCTGCTGACCCTCAAGGAGTGGCAGCGCGCCATCGGCGTGCTCGAGGATTTTCGCCGCCAGTTCCCGCAGCATCAGCTGCAACCGGAAGTCACCCGCAAGCTCGCCGTGGCGTACTCCGAAGCCAACCGCCCGGGCGAGGCCGCCGCGGAGTTCGAGCGGATCGCGGCGAACCCGGCCGAGAATCGCGCCGTGCAGCGTGAAGCACTCATGCAGTCCGCGGACCTGTACTCCAAGGCCGGCAACAATCCGCGCGCCATGGGGATGCTGGAGAAGTTCGTCGACACCAACCCAACACCGCTCGCCGATGCCGAAGAGGCACGCCAGCGCCTGGCGGACTACGCCGGCAAGAGCGGCGATTCCACGCGGCGCGACCACTGGTACCAGGAGATCATCCGCGCCGACGCGCAGGCCGGCGCGCAGCGCACCGATCGCACTCACTACCTGGCCGCGAAAGCGCAGCTGGCGCTCGCGCAGCCGGCGCGCGATGCGTTTCGTGCCGTGCGCCTCACCGCGCCCCTGAAGAAGAGCCTGGTAGTCAAGCGCAACGCGCTCGAGAGCGCGATGGAGGGCTACAAGCGCGCCGCCGAATACCAGGTCGCCGAGGTGACGACCGCCGCCACCTACGAGATGGCGGAGCTGTACGGCACGCTCGCCAAGGACGTCCTGGGGTCGGAGCGGCCTTCGAAGCTCAAGGGCGACGCGCTGGAGGAATACAACTCACTGCTCGAGGAGCAGGTGTTTCCGTTCGAGGAGCAGGCAATCAAGGCGCACGAGCTGAACGCCGCGCGCGCCAAGGATGGTGTGTACGATGAGTGGGTACGCAGGAGCTTTCAGGCGCTCGCGAAGCTGAAGCCCGCGCGCTATGGCAAGACGGAGCTGACGCAGGATGTGGTCACCAGCCTGGAATGAGGGCTCGCGCTGCGGCGCGGGGCCTGCCGCGCGGCGCGCCCGACACGCGCGGCGCGCTGCGGCGGTCGCGCTCGCGGCAGTGGTGCTGGCGGCACTCGCCGGCTGCAGCTCCAAGCCCGCGCGCACCGCGCCACGCGCGGCGCAGCCGCTCGCGCCGCCGCAGAAGCACGCCACGGCGCCGCCCCCCTCCGCGCCGGCGAGTGCCGCGAGTGCGGCCGTCGGTGCCACAGCGCCCGCTGCGGCCGCCCGCCCGCAGGTTCCACCGGCGGCACGCGCGGACTTCGAGCGTGCGGTGAATTACCTGCGCGCCGGCAACACCTTGGAGGCGGAGCTTGGCTTCAAGCAGGTCGCCCTGCAGTACCCGCAGTTCGCGGCCCCGCTGGTGAACCTCGCCATTCTGCAGCGCAAGGCGGATCATCTCGATCAGGCGGAGGAGACCCTGAAGAGCGCGGTCGCTCACGAGCCCGGCAGTGCGGTGGCGTGGAGCGAGCTCGGCGCTACCCAGCGCATGCGCGGGCAGTTCAAGGACGCGGCCACTTCATACGAGCGGGCCGTTGCGGCGGATGCGCACTATGCACCGGCCTGGCGGAACCTGGGTGTGCTGTCGGATCTCTATCTCGGAGACCCTGGCCGCGCGCTGACGGCCTTCGAGCAGTACCAGCACCTCACCGGCGAGGACAAGCCGGTGAGCGGCTGGATTGCGGAATTGCGACAACGCTTAGGCGTGCCGCCGGTGAAGCGGCCGGCGCCTGCCGCGCCCGCGGGTGACAACCCCGGCGACGCGGCGCCCGCGCCAGCCCCGGGAGCGCCGGCATCCGGGCCGCGCGCGGCGCCTGAGCCGCCCTCGCAACCCGCCCCCGGCGATAGTGTTGCGAGCGGCGCCGGCAGCAGCAGCGCCTCGAGAGCAGGAGGTTGACCATGTGTCGCGTGTGCGTATACCGATTGAGGCCGGTGGCCGTGCTGTCGGTTCTCATCGCCTTGTGCCCGCTCACTGTCGGCACGGCACGGGCGCAGGAGTCTGCGCCGCCCAAGCCCTCAGGCTCGCAAGCACCCGCGCGCGCCCTGCCGCGCCCGGAGCAACTCGAGCCGGCAGTGGATACCTCGAGGAGTGCCCCGGCCGCGGCTACCCCGGCCGCGGCCACACCCTCCGCCGCGGTCGCCGCCGATGCGAACGTTCCCGGCGCAGCGCGCAAGCCAACCGCGGCCGGGACGGCCGCGCGCAAAGAGCCCTCCGGCTCCAGCGCGCGCAAGGGCCCGGACAGGCTCGAGCTCGACCCGACGGACATCACCGGGAACCGTGAGCTGCCCAAGGTGTTGTACATCGTGCCGTGGAAGCGCTCCGATCTTGGTGATCTGCTCGGCAAGCCCGTGAACAGCCTGCTGGACGATGTGCTGCAGCCGCTGGATCGGGATGTTTTCCAGCGGGAAAACCGTTATTACGACGCCTTGAAGCCCGAGCGGGCGGCTCCCGAGGCGGGCGCGGTGCAGGGTTCGGGCGACAGGCACTGAAAATGCCCGGGGCGCAGTATCAGGATGAGAGCTGGGTCGCAGCTTTTTGGGCTTATGTCATTCAGTTTTCGCAAGTTAATGCGTGTATGGCGGTCTCTATGAGCGGGAGTGTTTAGATGGACCTCTGGAACTTGATCGTACGATTCTTTCAGGGCGGCGGGAATTTCATGTACCCGATCGCCATCGTGTTCGTGGTGGGCCTGGCGATCGCCATCGAACGTTACATCTATCTGGCGCTCACGGCCGCGCGCAACCGCGGTCTGTGGAACGAAATCGTGCCGCTGCTTTCGCAGGGCAACTTTCGCCAGGTGGCGCAGGCGACTTCCAAATCCCAGTCGGCCATCGGCCACATTCTCAACTACGGCCTGGCGCGCATTCAGTCCGCGCGCCGCCGCGACGATATCGAGAAGGCGATGGAGGAGAGCCTCATGGAGGTGGTGCCGCGGCTGGAAAAGCGCACCCACTACCTCGCGACCTTCGCCAATCTCGCGACGCTGCTGGGACTGCTGGGCACGGTGATGGGACTGATCCGCGCATTCGCGGCGGTGGCGACCGTCAACCCGGCCGAGAAGGCCAACCTGCTGTCGGCCAGCATCTCGGTGGCGATGAACTGCACGGCCTTCGGCCTCATGACGGCGGTGCCGCTGCTGTTCATCCACGCGTGGCTGCAGACCAGGACCACCGAGCTGATCGACAGCCTGGAGATGGCGTCGGTCAAGTTCCTGAACGCGATCACCGAGCGGCAGTCCGCGCCCGCGGCGGCCTGAGCCCGCGCTCGCCCTGGAAGGACTGAAGGTCGCGCATGCGCCGTCCGTATCAAATCCGCAAGCTGGAGCGTCACTCGCGCAGACCGGCGGAGCTGCTGCTGGTGCCGATGATCGACATCTTCACGGTGCTCGTGACCTTCCTGCTGATGACCGCGGTGTTCTCGCGCACCGTGATCCTGCAGCTGAATCTGCCGGCCTCGCAGACCGAATTCCGGGAGCCCCCGCCGGGACTGCAGCTGGAGGTGATGGTACGCAAGGACCTTATCCAGGTGGCAGATCGCAATACCGGACCGCTCGCGACCCTGCCCAACACGCCCGGCGGCTACAACTACGATGCGCTGACGGAGTACCTCAAACGCGTCAAGGCCAAGTTCCCCGAGAAGACCGACGCCAGCATCCTGCTGGAGGCGGACACCCCCTACGACACACTGGTGCAGGTCATGGATCGCGTGCGCGTGTTTGAAGTGAGTCAGGGTCTGAGCACCGTGCAGGCCGAGCTGTTTCCGGACATTTCCATCGGCGATGCGCCGGCGACCCCTCCGGCCACGGGCGGCACGGCGTCCCCGGCAACGGTATCCCCGGCAGCGGCGGCGACCCCTGCCGCCGCTGCCCCCATCCACGCCGCGGCGGCGTCTGGCAACGGAGCACACCCATGAGCATGTCGCATCGCGCCCAGCGCATGGCGCAGCACCACCTGCGTCACCGCGCCGATGCGCAGCTGAACCTCATTCCGCTCATCGACATCCTGTCGGTGATGGTCGCGTTCCTGCTCGTGTACTCGACCGAGGTCGAAGTCATCCAGAACGCCAAAGGCATCGAGATTCCGCAGTCGATCGCTGAGGTCGCGCCCAAGCAGTCGGTGGTGGTCATGATCACCAGGACGGACCTGTTCGTGCAGGGGGAATTCATCGCCACCGTGGAGCAGATCCGCGCCGGGCAGGGGAGGCTGGTCGAGCCGCTGCGTGCCGCGCTCAAGCGCCCGCTCCTGGTCGGCACGGTGATCAGCGAGCGCGATATCGCCCAGCGCGAGATCACCATCATGGCGGACAAGGCGCTGCCCTACGAGGTACTCAAGCGCGTGATGGCGACCTGCACGGATGCCGACTACGGGCGCATCTCGCTCGCGGTCATTCAGAAGGAAAAGCCGGTCGCGGCCGGCCAGATCAAGCCGGTGTAAGACCATGGTCATTGCGCCCTATTACCGCGAATTTGATCTGCCCTGGGAGGGCGATCCGGAGTCGAGCGCGCGGTTCCGCAAGATCCTGCGCGTGCTGCTGATCATCCTGGTGGTGCTCGGCATCGCATTTCCACTGCTGCCGACGCCCAAGCGCGAGGCTCCCGAGGAAGTCCCGCAGCGGCTCGCGCGCGTGATGCTCGAGAACAAGCCCAAACCCCCGCCACCACCGCCGGTGCCCAAGGAGCAGGAGAAACCGAAGATCGAGCCGAAAATCGCCATAGTGAAGCCGCCGCCGATCGATGAACGGCAGCGCGCGCGTCTCAAGGCGCAGAAGCAGCTGAACCAGGTCAAGGACGAGCTCGCCGATCTGCGCGAGGTCATGGATCTCACCCCGCTCGAGACCAAGAACCTCTCCGGCTCGGTCAACGCCGACGCGCACGCCGAGCGCTCGCTCATCACCTCCAAGGTCGGGGTCGGCAGCGGCGGCATCACTTCCGCGAACTCCAGCCGCGGCTTCGGCACCGGGGCGGGCTCGCTCACCGGTCACGACACGACTGCCGTCACCTCAGGTATCGTGCGCTCGGGTCTGAACAGCCGTGGCCCCGCCCGCAGCGGTGGCGGCGGCAAGGCCGCCCGCTCACGTGAGGAGATCGAGCTGGTGTTCGACCGCAACAAGGGGCGCATCTACAGCCTGTACGCCCGGGCGCTGCGCGACAATGCGGAGCTGCAGGGCAAGCTGGTGCTCGAGTTCACCATCGCTCCAACCGGTGAGGTGACCATGTGCCGCATCGTGTCCAGCGAGCTCAGGGACCCGGATCTGGAGCGCAAGATCATCGCGCTGGTGCGCCTGTTCCGCTTCGATGCCAAGGACGTCGACACCGTCACCACCACCAAGCCCATCGATTTCTTCCCGGCATAGCACCGCTCGAGCGCGCCCCCATGAACCTCAATTCCGAAATCGAGTTCTTTACGGAGCTGCGGACCGTCGACAAGGCGCGCCTGCTGAATCTGTTCCTGCACGAACTCGCGGAAGAGGCGCGCGGCACCTATGGTCCCGCGGAGCAGGTGCACGACGGTGCGCACCTGCGCTTCGTCAACGAGCTGTACCATCGCCTGACCCGCGTCATCGAGCAACTGCTGGCCGAGGAGCCGACGCGTCCGGCGGATGACGTGGTGCTGCGGATGCTGCTGGCGGAGCGGACCGACAAGGTGGCCGAGCGGCTGGTGTTCAACGCCTACGCACGCGCGATCCAGGGATTCGAGAGCTACGATACGACGGTGCTGATGGGCTCGTAGGGCGAAAGATGAGCATCGCACCAGGGCGATGGCTGCTCACCGCCCTTGCAGCCACCACTGTCTGCGTCCGGATGTGTGCTGCACGCCGCAAGGCGCACAGGAGGCGAGCGGCGTGCCGGAGGTCATCCGGGCGGTGCGCGAGCAGGCAGGCCGCGGCGCCGACTGGATCAAGGTGTACGCGGACTACCGCTGGGGCCCGGGCGGCAGCCAGCAGCCGAGCTTCACGCAGGAGGAGCTTCGGGCGCTGGTCGAGACGGCGCACTCATCGGGACGGCCGGTGGCCGCGCATGCGACCACGGCGGAGGGCATGCGACGCGCAGTGCTGGCGGGCGTCGACACCATCGAACACGGCTTCGGCGGCACGGCCGAGGTCTTCAAGCTCATGGCGGCGCACGGCGTGGCCTACCTGCCCACCCTGACCGCGCAGGAGGCGTACGGGGAGTATTTCGAGCACTACGTGCCCGGCAAGTCCGCGCCCACGGCGGGCATGCAGCAGGCCGAGGAGGCCTTCCGCACCGCGCTGAAAATGGGTGTGATCGTCGGCTGCGGGAGCGACGTGGGCGTGTTCGCCCACAGCACGAACTATCGCGAGCTGCAGTGGATGGTGCGCGACGGCATGACGGCGCTGCAGGCGCTCACCGCCGCCACCGACGCGCAGATCCTGCGCCGCGATTCGGAGCTGGGGCGCGTGCGCGCGAGCATGCTGGCGGATCTGGTCGCCGTGACCGGCGATCCAACGCGCGACATCGACGCCGTGGCGCACGTCGTATTCGTCATGAAGGGCGGGGTGGTTTACCGGCGGCCCTGACGCGGTGGGAAGATCCGCGGGGCGGCACTCAGTGTGCTCGCTCGATCAGTGCCAGATCCGAGGTTACCTGCAGGCGATCGAACACGATTTCCGAGCCGGCGGCCGCGATGTCGAAGTCGCGAATCACGAAGTCCGCTGGAAGCTCGGCGAGCAGGCGCTGCGCACCGGTTCGCAGATCGAGGAGCCAGAAGTTCTTGTGGCCGATTTCACAACACAGGATCACCAGTGCCTGCGCGCCACGAAAAAACGCCACCCGTCGCGCGCCGCGCGTCAGCAACACGCTCGGCAACGGATACGGCCGGCCGTCTGCGGCGGCGGCTCGCAACGGAAAGGTCATCCCGACGTCTGCGCCTGAATAGACCAGGAATCGACCATCCGGCGACCAGACCGGATCAATGGAATACTCCGACACCAGAGCCAGCGGCGAGTCGCCATTCAGGAAGATTCGCGTCAGACGCGGCTCGCCGTCGCGGACCACCGCAGACACGACCGATTGTCCATCAGGCGCCCAGGCCGGATTACCCCGCAAGGCGAGCGCATCGGCCAGGACTCTGACATGCGAGCCATCATTGTCCATCAGGTACAGCAGCGTGCCGGCGCCGTCATCGACCGAGAAGGCGACGTGTCGCCCATCGGGTGCAATAGCCA
>DATKEZ010000078.1:0-4835 GCA_035511775.1 Steroidobacteraceae bacterium
CGCGCGCTTCGACCGTAACCGATTCCGGCTCCTTCGCGGTGCCGCCGGCGGGGGCCTCCGTGCCCGGCTCCGCTTCGCGCGCCGCGCCCTTTTCCAGCAGCTTGTCGATCGGCAGGTAAAACATGCTGCCGCCCGCACGCGAGTCAATCAGCACCGTGTGCGCACGCGACAGCACCTTCTCGACCGAGTCCATGTACAGCCGCCGGCGCGTCACGTCCGGGGACTGGGCGTAGGCGGCTTCGAGCTGCGCGAAGCGCGACGCCTGCCCGGCGGCGAGCGCCGTGACCTGCGCCTTGTAGGCCTGGGCATCCTGCTGGATACGCAGGGCGGCGCCCTGCGCCACCGGAACGATGCCATTGGCGTAGGCCTCGGACTCCAGGATGAAACGCTCCTTGTCGGCCTGCGCCTTGTTGGCATCGCGCTGCGAGGGGATCACCGCGTCGGGCACCTGCACGTCCTCGAGATTGACGGTGGTGACCGTGATGCCGGAGGTGTAGTAATCGAGGGTGTGCTGGATCAGCTCCTTGGTGCGCCTTGTCACCTCGGGGCGCGTCGAGCCGACCAACAATTCATCGAGGGTGCTGCGGCCGACGATCTCGCGGATGGCGCTTTCGCTCACCTCGCTCAAGGTGGTCTCCGGGTCGCGCACCCGGAACAGCTTCTTCACCGGATCCGAGAACTGGTACTGCACCGCGAAGTGCAGGTCCACGAGATTGACATCCGAGGTGAGCACGCGTGATTTGAAGTCGCTGGAATTCACGCTCGCGACATTCACTTTGGTGACCGTCTCGATGGGCCAGGGCCAGCGCCAGCCCACCCCCGGTGCCTTCACGTCGACGAGCCGCCCGAAGCGCTGGATGATGCCGCGCTCGGCTTGTGCCACCTGATAGAAGCCGCTCCACAGCCACAGGCCGAGCACCACCAGGATCCCCATCAGGAACAACGAGCCACCCTCCCCGCCCCGACCGCCGGGTCGCAGCAGCGACTCGAGCCGGCGCTGCCAGCTCTTGAGGCGTTCGTCCAGGTCCGGGCCGCCCTGACCTGGGCGGCGTCCCCACGGATTGTTCGGACCGCTTGGTTGATTCCAGGCCATATGGAGGTGTGCGCGACGTCAGCGCTGCTTGGTCGCGCTCGAGACGGCGGTCGATTGTAGGTAGGGCATCCCGGGGGCACAAGGCATGTCTGCCCCCTGCACCTCGAGAATCTGCACGCCGGACGTGCGGGCCAGCTGCAGCAGCTCCAGGTCCGGAAGCTCCACCGCCAGCTCGATCGAGCCATCCTCGGCGCAGACCTCCGCGCGCACCACCTGCGCCGCGTACAGCCGCGAGCGCAGCGCCCCACCGCCCGCGGCCAGCCGCAGGCGCGCGCGGCGCGCAAAGCGGGCCAGCCGCTCGGCCACGGCACGCGCCAACAGCTCGAGTCCCAGGCGCTTCTCGGCGGAGATCCATACCGCGGTGGCGCGCTGGGCGGCATCGCGCTCGAGGCGCGGCGCGCTCTGCAGCAGGTCGATCTTGTTGTACAGGAGGATCTGCGGAATCCCGCTGGCGCCGATCTCCTCCAGCACCCCGTTCACCTGGCCGATCTGCTCCTCGCGCCTGGGGTTGCTGGCATCCACGACGTGCAGCAGCAGGGTGGCGGCGCGCGCCTCGGTCAGGGTCGACTGGAAGGCGGCCACCAGCTCGTGGGGCAGCTCGCGAATGAAGCCCACGGTATCGGCTACGACCACCGCCGTGCCGCCCGGAAGGGTGATGCGCCGGACCGTTGGATCGAGCGTCGCGAACAGCTGGTCCGCCACGTAGGCGTCCGCGCCGGTGAGCGCGCGAAACAGCGTTGACTTCCCGGCGTTGGTGTAGCCGACGAGCGCGAGCGAGGGCACCGGAATCTCGGCACGCGTCTGGCGCCCGGTCTCGCGCTGCTGCTGGATCTTCGCCAGGCGCTGGGTGAGCACGCGCACCCGCTTGGCAATGATGCGCCGATCGGTCTCGAGCTGCGTCTCGCCCGGGCCGCGCAGGCCGATACCTCCCTTCTGACGCTCGAGGTGCGTCCAACCGCGTACCAGCCGGCTGCCAGTGTGCTTGAGCTGCGCGAGCTCGACTTCCAGCTTGCCTTCGAAGCTGCGAGCGCGCTGCGCGAAGATGTCGAGTATCAGGCCGTTGCGGTCGAGCACCCGCCGCTCGGTGAGCTTCTCGAGGTTGCGTTCCTGGCTCGGGGAGAGTGCGTGATCGACGAGGATGAGGTCTGCCTGATGGGCCTGGGCGATGCCGCGCAGCTCCTCGGCTTTGCCGCTGCCGAGAAAGTAGCGTGAATCGGGCCGCTCGCGCCGGCCCGTGAGCGTGGCGACCGGCAGCGCGCCGGCGGATACCGCCAGCTGCTTGAATTCCTGCAGATCCTCCGGATCGACCTGGGCGCCCAGTCCCAGACGCACCAATACGGCGCGCTCACCAGTCCGTGGGCGTTCGAACACTCAGGCTTCCCGTGAAGGGGGACATCATTCGGCGTGCGTTTCCGGGGCGACGCCGCCCTCGTCGGTTGCGAGGCGCACGTTGCGCGCCGGCACGACCGTGGAAATCGCATGCTTGTAGACCATCTGGCTGACGCTGTTCTTCAGCAGCACGACGAACTGGTCAAAGGAATCGATCTGACCTTGCAACTTGATGCCGTTGACGAGGTAGATGGAAACCGGCACCCGCTCCTTGCGCAAGGCGTTCAAAAAGGGATCTTGCAGGGACTGGCCTTTGGCCATCGGGTTCTCCTTATTTTTACTGCTTCGAGTTGTTTGGCGGGACAAAACGGACCGCGAGTGAACTTCCATGTTCCGCAATCCGGTGAAACCAACGTGCCTCAACAGGGCGAGGGACCGAGTCCAGCCATATTATCATGCGGGTTCCTCTAAAGCCCAAGCCTGGCTAACTCATGACATATGTCTCGATTCCACGACAGCCGACTGTCCGGATCGATCCATGCCCCGAGGGCTTCACCCCGCATCCAGGTCAGCTGCCGCTTGGCCAGTTGGCGCGTCGCCGCAACGGCCCGCCGCACCCCTTCCTCCAGGGTGTATTGCCCGTCGAGGTGCGCCCACAGCTGCCGGTAGCCCACCGCGCGCATCGACGGATGACGCGCCGACAGAGCGCCGTCGCGGCGTAACCCGATCACCTCGTCCAGAAAACCCGCGGCCATCATGGCCTCGAAGCGCCCGGCGATCCGCTGATGCAGCACGGCCCGGCTCTTCGGGGCGAGGATCCAGTAGCGCAACGGCCAGCCCTCGAGCGGGCTCGCGGTCGCGCGTTGCAGCTGCGAAATCGGCCGTCCGGTCATGTAACAGACTTCCAGCGCACGCTGGATCCGTTGGCTGTCGGCGGGCGCGATACGCGCGGCCGCCTCCGGGTCCAGGCCGGACAGTTCCGCGTGCAGCGCCGGCCACCCGTGCCGGGCGGCCCGGGCGTCGAGCTGCGAGCGCAGCAGCGGGTCGGCCTGCGGCAGCACCGCCAGCCCGTGCAGGAGTGAGCGCAGGTAGAGCATGGTCCCCCCCACCAGCAGCGGCACTCGGCGACGGGCATGAATGTCGCGGATGCTCCCGAGCGCATCGGCCACGAAGCGCCCCGCGGAATAGCTCTCGGTCGGCTCGCAGATGTCGATCAGGTGGTGGGGAACGCGCGCACGCAGCTCGCGAGCCGGTTTGGCGGTGCCGATGTCCAGCCCCCGGTAGACCAGCGCCGAGTCCACGCTGACGATCTCCACGGGGGCGGTCTCGGCAAGCCCCAGGGCCCAGTCGGTCTTGCCGGCGCCGGTGGGCCCGGTGAGGACGAACACGGGCAGGTCCTGCCCGGCTGCCACACCGGGCGCGGGCGGTTCGGCCGCGCGCGCACCGAGCGCCATTCAGCGCCCCCGCAGAAACAGCTGGTCCAGCTGCTGCAGAGAGAGGCGTGTCCAGGTCGGCCGGCCGTGATTGCACTGGTTGGCGCGCTCGGTGGCCTCCATCTGCCGCAGCAGCGAGTCCATTTCCGGCACCGTGAGGCGGCGGTGCGCGTGGATCGCGCTGCGGCAGGCCAGCGTGCCCAGGAACCGGTCAGCGGCGCCCTCGAGGTGGTGCGTGTCGGCCTCCACCGCGAGGTCGTGCACCAGAGCGGTGACGATCCGCGAGATTTCGCCCGCCTTGAGCGTCGCCGGCACGCGGCGCAGGGCGAGCCGCGTGGAGCCGAGCGCGTCGAGCTCGAAGCCCGCCTGCTCCCACTCCTCGCGCCGCTCCAGGAGCGCGCTGAGCTCGTGCGCCTTGAGCTCGATGACCACCGGTTCCAGCAGGTGCTGGGAAGCGGGCGTGCCACTGGCGCGCTCGGCCTTGAATTTCTCGTAGAGCACGCGCTCGTGCGCCGCGTGCATGTCCACCAGCACCAGTCCGTCGCGATTCTGCGCGAGGATGTAGGCACCGTGCAGTTGCGCAAGCGCCGTCCCAAGGGGTTGCTCCTCGCTCAAGGACGGGAACGGCGGCGGCGTCCCCACATCGCGCACCGCGGCCGCTATCGCCCACGGATCGCGCGAGGGCTCGTAAAGCGGCAGGCTCGCTGCGCGCCCGGCGTACGCCACCGCGCCTACGAGAGCCGCGCCGTCACCGGCGCCCAGCTCATCGGCGGCCCGGGCGGCAGCGGCGCCGGTCAGATCCGGCTTGGTGCCCGCCAGGGCACGTTCCACGGCGCGAAACGCGAAGTCGTGAATCTGGCGGCTGTCACGGAAACGCACTTCGAGCTTGGCCGGGTGGGCGTTCACGTCGACGAGCTTCGGATCGAGCGTCAGGTAGAGCACATAGGCGGCGTGGCGGCCGTGATAGAGCACGTCGCGGT
>DATKEZ010000079.1:0-10854 GCA_035511775.1 Steroidobacteraceae bacterium
CGCATCGGTGACCAGCAGATACGCAAGCATGTCGTCGTGAATGTTGCAGCCGAGAGTGATGACACCGGGCTGATCGAACTGCACTGGCGGGTACGGCTTGCCGCGGTACAGAGGCAGCTGGAAGCGCTTGGCCGCGGAGAACGAGTAGATCTGGTGACTGACGGAATCGCTGTTGGGGAACGCTACCGTCGAGCCAACCGGGATGACCAGCAGATCCGGGGCGAAGGCGCGATTCACCTGGTCCATGATGGCGTGCACCGGTGCCGGCCGCCGCGCGGGCGCATCGAGGGGTTGTGCGGTGACCACAGCGCCGGCGAGCGCATGGCCGTCGGGCGTCTGCACGTTGATGACGACTGTGGCGGCCGGCAGCGGCTGGGTGAGCGTTCCCAGCAGTGCCAGGACACGGGCAAGCCCCCAGGTGGCCCACCAGATGCGACGCAGTCGTGTCGGAGGTCTCATTCCGTTACTTGGTTCCTCGCAGCACGGACCGCGCAGCTCTTAGGATGCAGGACATATTCGAGCCGATCTAATGGGCAGTTTCCGCAAACGGCTTCTCGTGCTGATCATCGGCCTGGTGATCGTCACCCAAACTGTGACGCTGGCCGCAGTGCTGGCGAGCACCCGGCGCACCGTGGAAACGCGCGCCGCCGAGCAGTTGCGTTCCGGTGGCTCCCTGGCCGAGCAGCTCATCCGCTTTCGGGCGGGCCAGCTCGCCAACGGCGTGGCCGTGCTGGCGGCCGACTTCGGCTTCCGGGAGGCCGTCGCGAGCGGCGATGCGCCCACCATCCTGTCAGCCGCCCGCAACAACGCCCAGCGCATCGGCGCCGATATGGTGCTGTTGCTCGATACGCACGGCGGGGTGCTCACCTCGACTGCGCCGGCCGCCGTCGCGGCCGCCGGATCCCTCGCCAGTCTGCTCGGGGATGTCTCCAACGTGCGCGACCAACCCAACTTCCGGGTGTTTGGCACGCATTCCTATCAGTTCTTCCTGGCGCCGGTGCGTACCCCGGAGACGATTGCCTGGGTCGCCATGGGCTTCGTGGCCGATGATGCGCTGGCGCAGAAAATCCGCGACCTGGTCGGCTCGCAGGTCGCGATCGTCACCCACGGGTCCGATGGGGTAGTGCGGGTCGCCGCGACGCTGCCGGGCGCCGAGCGCACCTCAGCCTCCGGTCCCGCGGGCGCGTTCCCGGCACCGAGCGAGCTGCCGCGCATCACGCGCCTGCGGGATATGGAGTACCTGAGCTTCGCGCGGCACCTCGACAGCCGCGGAGATGCGGTCGACCTCATCCTGCTGAAGCCCTTGCAGGACGTGCTGGCTCCCTATCGCGACCTGCGCGACGCCATGCTGCTGATCGACGGCATCGCGCTGGCGCTGGCCGCGGTGATCGGCGCGGTGCTCGGGCGCAGCGCCACGCGTCCGATCGGCGAGCTGATGCGCGCCGCGCGACGCATCGAACAGGGGCAATACCAGACCGCGGTGAGCGTCTCGGGCGGAGACGAGTTTCGCAGTCTCGCGGCCACCTTCAATGCCATGCAGAACAACATCGCGGCACGCGAAGCGGATATCACCTACCACGCCTACCACGATCCGCTGACGCAACTGCCCAACCGGGCGCTGGTCATCCGCGAGCTCGAGAACCTGGTGAGCGGCTCGTCAGGCCAGTCGAGCGCGGCGCTGGTGCTCATCGAGCTGCGCAACCTGCGCGACATCAACGCCTCGCTCGGACATCAGGTGGGTGACGAGGTGCTGTGCGAGGCGTCGCGGCGGCTGAAGCACAACGTGGCCGCCGCCGACACGGTCGCACGTCTCGGTGAGACTCAGCTGCTGGTGATCGCGCCGGGCTGCTCCGCCGAGCGCTCGCTGCTGTTCGCCGAACAGCTGGTCGCGGTGATGCGCAGCGGCTTTCATCTGTCGGGCGTGGCTCTCGATCTGCGCCTGGCGTGCGGTGTATGTCTGTTTCCGGCTCATGGCCGCAGTGCGGATGAGCTGCTGCAGCGCGTGCAGGTGGCTCTGGAGGATGCCGACGAGGCGCACGCGCGGGTGGCGATGTACCGTCCCGGACAGGACGAGCAGCATCGTCGCCGGCTCACGCTGATCACCGATCTGTTCAGCGCCATCGATCAGGACCGTCTCACGCTGGTGTATCAGCCGAAGGTCGCGATGGCGACCCGCTCGGTCAAGAGTCTCGAGGCCCTGGTGCGCTGGACTCACCCGCAGCTCGGTCCGGTGCCACCGTCGGAATTCGTGCCGCTGGCGGAGAGCACCGGCGGCTCGCGCCGGCTCACCAACTGGGTACTCGCCGCGGCGGTGCGGCAGATGGGTGAGTGGCGCCGTATGGGACTCGAGCTGGACCTGGCCGTGAACCTCTCGGCGCCCGACATTCTGGACCCGGATCTGTGCGACACGATCCTGCAGCTGCTGCGCCAGCATCGGGTGGACTCCACCTCCCTGCTGCTGGAGATCACCGAAAGCGCGGTGATGCGTGATCCGCAGGTCGCGGTGCGCAACATGCAACTGCTGCGCATCGCCGGAGTGCGCTTCTCCATCGACGATTTCGGCACCGGCTACTCCTCGCTGTCGCAGCTGAGTGTGCTGCCGGTCGATGAGCTGAAAATCGATCGCTCGTTCATTTCCCAGGCAGCCGGCGGCGCGATCACCATCGTCACCTCGACCATCGAGCTCGGCCACAGCATGGGGCTGAAGGTCGTCGCCGAGGGAGTGGAGGAGCCGGCCGCCTGGAACCTGTTGCGCCGGCTGGGCTGCGACTTCGCTCAGGGGTATCTGATCAGTCCGCCGCTGCCGGTCGCGCAGGTCCCGGCGTTCATCGCCAAGGCCAACCAGCTGCTGCCGGCCTCGGATTCCACCATGCTGCAGCTGCGGGCACTTGAGCAGCTGACGGAGCGCTCCGGGCGCTGAAGGCTCCGCGGCGGCGGAGGGCGCGGCGCCTCTCTAGGGGGCTGACTCCAGCAGCGCGTCAACGCGCCGCCGGTACTGCAACAGCAGCTCGCTGGCAAAGTCTGCGAACACCCGGATCCTGGGCGAGTCACGCAGCGCGCTGCGGCACACCACCGATATCGGCGCACCCGGCGCTGACCAGTCCCGCAGCACCACCTCGAGCCTGCCGGTGGCGAGCGCCTCGGCCACCACCAGGTCCATGGCCTGCACGACGCCGGCGCCGCGGATGGCGGCCATGATCTGCGCCTCGACGGAATTGAAGGCGACGTTGAACGGCAGGGAGAGCTGCCTGCGTGCCGTGCCGCGCTGGAACAGCCACTTGTGCGCGCGGCGGCTGCCGGCCGCGAGATGGCCGACCAGCTTGTGACGGCGCAGCTCGTCGGGCGTAGCGACGCCACCGTGCGCGCGCAGGTACTCGGGCGCGGCGCAGGTGAGCAGGCGCGTCGTCACCACGCGCCGTGCCACCAGGTGCGGCTCGCGCACCGCCCCGACGCGCACCACCAGGTCGACTTCCTCGGCGATCAGATCGATGACCCGGTCGTTGAACTGCACCTCCAGCTGCAGGTCGGGGTAGCGTGCCGTGAATTTCGGCAGTGCCGGGATCAGCAGCGCGCGGCCGAACACCACCGGCACGTCCACGCGCAGGCGCCCCTGCACCGACAGATGCGAGCCCTTGAGCGCCTCGTCGGCGGCCTCGAGCTCGGCCAGGATCCGCTGGCAGCGCGCCAGATACTGCGCGCCGTCACTCGTCAGGCCCACCCGGCGGGTGGTGCGGTGGAAGAGCTGGCAACGCAGGTGCTTCTCGAGCTCCGCCACGTGCGTGCTCACCACCGCGCGCGACACTCCGAGCGCGTCCGCGGCGCGGGTGAAGGAGTGCAGGTCGGCGACCCGCACGAAGCTGCGCATGCACACCAGCTGGTCCACGCCCGGATTGTAAGGCATTCCAGAACAGTGAATTCTCGATTGGATGGTTTTTGAAAATGCCGCCCGCCCCCACAGTCAAAACGCCGGTGGGCCCGGCGCTTTTCACGGGAGGACGCATGTTCATATTCAACCGGCCGTTCCGGGCGGTCGCCGCCGGACTCGGCGTGGCGCTGCTGTTCGTGGGTCTGGATCGCGTGCGTCAGCCCCCGGCAACCCCTGACAGCGCGCGTGTGGCAAATACGATACGTTCACTTGTGCCGCGCCCGGCGCATGGGGTATCGTCCGCGCCGGTTCGTGACCTTTCCCTTTCCTGCCGCCTGCCGCCCGCCTCGTTTGCGAGTTGGCTTCCGAGTGTGAAAAGCCGAATCGTTCTCGACCAGGTGGCAGTGCGTGCGCCGACGACCCAACCGATCGTAGGTCAACGCTCCTGCTAGTACATTTCTTTCAGGAGTTTGATTGCATGACGAAGATCTATGTTGGCAACCTGCCATTTTCCGCCACTGACGCCGAGATCCGCGAGCTGTTCGCGCAGCACGGCACCGTCGAGTCGGTGAGCATCATCACCGATCGCGACACCGGCCGGCCGCGCGGCTTCGGGTTCGTTGAGATGTCGCGCGCCGATGCGTCGCGCGCCATCCAGAATCTCAACGGCAAGGAGCTCGGCGGGCGCCCACTGCGGGTGAATGAGGCCCAGGAGCGCACCGGCGGGGGCGGCGGCAACCGCGGCGGCGCACCGAAGCGCTGGTAAGGCGTCAGGCTGCCAAGGCCGGTCGTGCGTGCCTGCGAAGGCGTCGGCGACCGGCCTTTCTCATTATGTGAAGAGCGCCTCGAGCGCATCGGAGTAGTTCCTCATGGGAAAAGGCGATCCAAGAACCCGCCGCGGCAAGATCTACCAGGGCTCGTTCGGCAAGTCGCGCCCCAAGGATCCGGCGAAGAGAAAGAAGAAAGCCGCCCAGGCCGCGAAACGCTGAGCGGGCTGTGCATGAGTAGTGGCTCGGCGGCAACAATGCCGCTCAGCCGCCTCGACGATGATGCGGGGGGCCTGCAGGCGTCAGGCGAACGGCGCGGTGGGAGCGGCCGTCGACGGCCGTGTCTTGCGCGCGAGGCACTCGCGGATGATCTGCAGCGCCGGACGCTCGTTCGGCGGCAACTCCACGGCACTTGATTGCAAGGGCGTCGTACGGCTGCCCCAGCGCACGAGGTGGGCGCAGTAACTCAGCCCCCGCCGAACCCCGGCATCAGCAGCAGCGCCCCCGGGCGCACCCGCTGCTCTTCCAGCGCCTCGCACAGCGCGACCGGCACGGTGGCCGCCGACATGTTGCCGTAGCGCTGGATATTCACGTACACCCGCTCCATCGGCACGCGCGCGCGCTTGGCGACCGCCTCGATGATGCGCAGGTTCGCCTGGTGCGGCACCACCAGGTCCACGTCCTGCGGCCCGAAGTTCAGCCGCGTGAGCGTGTCCTCGCAGGCGCTGCTCATGCCCTGCACGGCGCGCTTGAAGATCTCCTGACCCTCGAACTGCCAGCGCGTGATGCCGTAGAGCACGCCGCGGTTCGCATAACGCCCGCCCATGCCCTGTACGCGCAGGGTCTCGCGCGCGTCGCCGTAGCAGCCGAGCTTCTCGGCGAGCACTCCCTCCTCCTGATCGCTGGCCTCGAGCACCACCGCCGCCGCGCCGTCGCCGAACAGCACCGCGACATCGCGGTCGCTCCAGTCCATGAAGGGTGTGATGAGCTCCGCGCCGATCACCAGGGCGTTGCGCACCACCTGCGTGCGAATCAGCGCGGTGGCGGCGGACAGCCCGTAGAGAAAACTGGTGCAGGCGGTGTTGATGTCGAAGGCCGCCGCGGCCTGCGCGCCGATGCGCACCTGGATCCCCGAGGCCATGTTCGGCACCTGGTCCTCGTGGCTGCAGGTGCCAAACACGATGAGCTCGATGCTGCTGCCGGGGATTCCCGCGGCGGCGAGTGCGCGCGCCGCGGCTACGTACGCGAGCTCTTCCAGGCCCACGTGGGAAATGCGCCGCTCGTGGATGCCGGTGCGGCTGACGATCCATTCGTCGCTGGTGTCGAGGAGGCTCGAGAGATCGTGATTGCTGAGCACCGCCGGCGGCAGGCACTTGCCCCAGCCGGTGATGGCCGCGTGGGTCACTGCGACGCCCCCCTCATGCTTCGTAAGAATAGCAGGCTGTCGCTACAATCGCAGTTGCGCAATCGAAACGAAAGGGACGACGCGTGAACCAGCAACGAGCGTGGCTCCTGTGCCTCATGGTCGCGAGCGCCTGGACGGGGTACGGCCGCGCGGCAGCCTCGCCGGATCCTGCGGCGACGCCGGCAGCGGCGCCGACCGACAAAGGCTCCAGCGATGTAAGCAACAGCGTCGTCAAGGTGTTCGCCACCGTGCTGCGCCCCGACCCCGCGCGTCCGTGGACCAAACAGGCACCGGCGGAGGTGACCGGGAGCGGCGCCATCATCGAGGGCGATCGCATCCTGACCAACGCCCACGTCGTGCTCTACGCGAGCCAGGTCGAGATTCAGGCCAATCGGGCCGGGGACAAGCTGCTCGCCTCGGTGCTCGCCATCGCTCCGGGCATCGATCTCGCTTTGCTCAAGGTCGAGGACGCCACGTTCTTCACCGAGCACCGTGCGCTGGTACGCGCCAATTCCCTGCCCAGGATCACGGACGCGGTGTACGCCTACGGCTTTCCGACCGGCGGCAACTCGCTCGCCATCACCAAGGGCATCGTGTCGCGGATCGAATTTGTCGACTACGGCATCGCGGCGTCGGGCTTGCGCATTCAGATTGATGCGGCCCTCAATCCCGGCAACAGCGGCGGTCCGGTGGTCGCCGGTGACAAGATGATCGGGCTGGCGTTTGGCACGGTCGGCAACAACATCGGCTACATCGTTCCAAACGAGGAGATCGCGCTGTTCCTGCAGGCCGTCGACGGCGGCCGTCAATACGACAAGCCGGCCATGTACGATGAGCTGCAGACGCTGGAAAATCCCGCTCTGCGTCAATACCTCGCGCTCGATAAATCCGTGCACGGCATCGTCGTGCATCGCGCCTTTCGGACCGAGGCCAGTTACCCGTTGAAGGAATGGGACGTGATCACCGCGATCGGCGACACCCGGATCGATGATCAGGGCATGGTCACGCTCGGGGACGATCTGCGCGTGAGATTCCAGTATCTCATTCAGAGCGTTGCCAGGAACGGTACCGTTGCCCTGACCGTGCTGCGCGGGGGCAAGACGCTGTCGGTGGCGCTGCCGCTGGTGCGCGACCGCCCCTATCTGGTCAGGCAACTGTCGGGGGCCTATCCGGAGTATTTCATTTACGGGCCGCTGGTGTTCTCGCGCGCCACGCTCGAGCACCTGCAGAGCGTGTATTCGCCGGCCATGTTCGCGCACCCGCGCTCGATCTACGGGATGTTCCAATCGCCGCTGTTTCAGCAGCTCGGCTTGCAGCCGAGCGCGGAACGCGAGGAAGTGGTCATCGTGTCATCGCCATTTTTCCCGGACAAGCTGACGGCTGGCTATGACAATCCGGCCGGTGGCACGGTCGCGCGCCTCAACGGCAGGAGCGTGCGCAGTCTGAAGCATCTGGTGGAACTGCTGCGCGACATGAAGGATGAGTTCATGGTCATCGAATTCGATCAGCCGGAACGCGAGGCGCTGGTGTTTGCGCGCCAGCAGCTGGTGGCGGCCACCGAGCGCATTCTCACCAACAACGACGTTCGCGCCCAGGGCTCGGCGGACCTGATGCGGGTGTGGCAGGGCCGTTAGCCCACGCCTGGGAAACCTGCGCGTCCCTCAGCTTGCCGCCGCCGGCGGCCCGGCATCCGGAGCGTAGTCGAAGGAGTCGAAGTACAGGCGCTCGGTGGACAGTCCGTGCCGCGGAAAGTGTGTGCGCATCGCTTCGATCATCGCCGGCGGGCCGGCGGCGTACACCTCGAAGCGCGTCAGATCCGGGTAGTCGGCCAGCACCGCCTCATGCACCCAGCCGGCGCGATGATGCGCGGCTTCGGCCGCGGACGCCTCCGACAATACCGCGGTGAACTTGAGCTGCGGATGCCGGCGCACCCACTCCAGCACCAGCGCCTGCTCATACAGGTCCTGCGTGTGGCGCGCGCCCCAGTAGAAGTGGATGTTGCGCCGGCTGCCCGTTTCCAGTGTATGGCGCAGCATCGACTTCAGCGGCGCGAAGCCGGTGCCGCCGGCCACCATGAGCACCGGGTCCGGGCCGTGGCGGTAGCTGAATTGCCCGAGCGGCCCCTCGATCCTGAGCAATGACCCTGCCGCCAGGGGCGCCCCGCCCCCCACACCGGTGGCGGGCTCGAACAGCCGCTCGCTGAATCCTCCACCGCTGACCCGCCGCACGTGCAGCTCGATCAGCTCGCTGTCGTGCGGCGGGCTGGCGATGGAGAAGCTGCGGCGCCGGCCGTTCTCGAGCAGCACGTCCAGGTACTGCCCGGCATGGAAGCGCAGGCGCTCCACCGCCGGCAGTCGCAACCACAACTGCATCACGTCGGGCGCGAGCGGCCGCAGGCGCGCGATCCGGCACGGCAGCGTCTTGATCTCGACATCCGCGACGCTGGCGATGAGGCGCGCCTGCACGGTGAGGTCCGAGTCCGCGCGCGCCTGGCACAGCAGAATGTCCCCGCGCGCCACTTCGTCCGCCGTGATGCCGAGCGGCACGCCGTTGGGGTAGTGAATCGCGCCGGCCAGCAGCCGTGCGCGGCACGAGCCGCAGTGGCCGGACTTGCAACTGTGCGGCAGATTGAGCCCCGCGCCGAGCGCGGCTTCCAGGATGGGATGTCCCGGGCTGACGCGCAGCAATCGCCCGTGCGGTTCGATGCGTACGCTGTGTTCCGGCGGGCTCAAGCTCGGGCTCCTGTCTGACCGCAGGCCAAAAAGATACCATGGGCCAGGGAGATGCCATGTTCGTGAACCCTCCGGCGGATGACATCGCACAGCTGCTGCGTGCTGCGCATACCATCGCGGTCGTAGGCCTTTCGGCGGATCCCACCCGTCCGAGCCACGGTGTCGCGCGTGCCTTGCAGCGCTTCGGCTACCGGATCATTCCCGTCACGCCCTCCGCGCAGGCCATCCTGGGCGAGCCCGCGGTGCCTTCGCTGGATCAACTGCCGCAAGTACTCGGTGGCGAGCGGGTCGACATCGTTGACGTGTTCCGCCGCCCCGAGCATGTGGCGGGCATCGTCAGCGACTGCATTCGGCTGAAGCTGCCGGCGCTGTGGCTGCAGGAGGGTGTGGTCGACCAGGCGGCCGCCGAGCGGGCGGTGCAGGCGGGGATTTTCACGGTCATGGACCGTTGCCTGTTCAAGGTACGCGCGGCGTTGCGTTAGTCACAGGCGCACGACGCCCTCGGGCCGTGCCCGCCGGCCGCGCAGTCCGCGCGCGGTGTTTTGCGTTATCCTGCGCCGCAATGCGCATCGATTTCACGAAGATGCACGGGGTGGGCAACGATTTTGTCGTGTTCGATGCGCCCGCCGACGAGTCCCTGCTGCGGCCCGAGCTGCTGCGCAGTCTCGCGGATCGGCGCACCGGCATCGGCTTTGACCAGGCTCTGGTGCTGGAGCGCGCGAGGCGTGCCGAGGCGGCCGTGTTCTACCGCATCTTCAACTCCGACGGCGATGAGGTCGAGCAATGCGGCAACGGCGCGCGTTGCATTGCCGCGCTCCTGCACCACCGCGGCGTCAGCCGCAACGGCTCCCTCACCCTCGACAGTCCTGCGGGCCTGGTGCAGGCGCGCATCGGGGCCGGGCATGAGGTAGCGGTTGACATGGGCGTACCGGACTTCGACCCGCGCTCACTGCCCTTTGAGGCAGCGGGCGAAGCGGACAGCTACCCGCTGCAGGTCGCCGGGCGCACGCTCGACATCGGTGCGGTCTCGATGGGCAATCCGCACGCGGTCATCACCGTGGCCTCGGTCGAGGCTGCCCCCGTTGCGACGCTCGGGCCCCAGATCGAGCGCCATCCGCGCTTTCCAAAACGCGTGAACGCGGGCTTTCTCGAAATCGTGGCGCGCACGCAGGTGCGCCTGCGCGTGTATGAGCGCGGCGCCGGCGAGACCCGCGGCTGCGGCACCGGGGCTTGCGCGGCGGTCGCGGTGGCGCGCCGGCGCGGGCTGCTCGACACGGAAGTGCGGGTGAGCGTGCGCGGCGGCGAGTTGCGCGTAAACTGGGCGGGTCCTGGGGAACACAGCTGGCTGACCGGTCCCACGGAAATATCCTTCGCAGGTCACGTCGAGGTCTAGAACGCCATGACTACACGAGAGGCTCGCGGACTTACCGCGGCAGAGACCGAAGAGGAGTCGATCGCAGCCTATCTGCAGCGCAATCCCGATTTCTTCGAGCGCCACCAGGCGGTGCTGGCACGGCTGCGGTTACCGCACGCGCGCGGCGGCACGACCATATCGCTGGTCGAGCGCCAGATCGAGGTGTTGCGCGAGAAGCAGGCGGCGGTGGAGAACAAGCTCGCCGAGCTGGTGCGCGTGGCGCGCGCGAACGACGCCATCTCGGAGCGACTGCACCGCTTCACGCGCCGGCTGCTGCAGAGCGCCGTGCCGCGTGCGCAGGCCGTGGCGCGCATCGAGGCGGGTCTGCGCGAGGACTTCGACGCCTTCAACGCGGCTCTGGTACTGATCGGGGAGGAGTCTGCTCCCGCCGCCGCACCGCGCTTCGTGCGCACCGTGCCGGCGAGCGACCCGAATCTCAAGTCCTTTGAATCGCTGCTGAGTGGCGGCAAGCCGCGCTGCGGCCAGGCGCGCGACTCGCAGCGCGAGTTCCTGTTCGGGCCCGAGGGTGTGGAGATGGCCTCGGTGGCGCTGGTGCCGCTCGGGGACAAGGGCTCGGTGGGCCTGCTCGCGCTCGGCAGCGCCGACCGCGAGCGCTTTCACCCCGCCATGAGCACCGAATTTCTCGCCCGCATGGCGGAGTTGATCGCCGC
>DATKEZ010000080.1:0-5758 GCA_035511775.1 Steroidobacteraceae bacterium
CGCGCTTGCGGCAGGCGCTGATAGCCATCGCCAGGAGCTTGCGCACCGCTTCATCACGCTCGTCGAAATGGGGCGCCATGATCGCCGAGTCGCGGTCCAGTCCGAGGGTGAGCTGGGTCATGTCGTTCGAGCCGATGGACATGCCGTCGAAGTGCTCGAGGTACTGTTCGGCGAGCAGCGCGTTGGTCGGCAGCTCGCACATCATGATCACCTTGAGCCCGTGCTCGCCGCGTCGCAGGCCGTTCTGCGCCAGCAGTGCCGTGACCTGGCGCGCTTCCGCGACGCTGCGCACGAACGGCACCATGACCTGCACGTTGGTGAGGCCCATGGCCTCGCGCACCCGCTTGAGCGAGCGGCACTCGAGCTCGAAGCAGGGGCGGAAGCCCTCGTCGACGTAGCGCGCGGCGCCGCGGAAGCCCAGCATCGGGTTCTCCTCCTGCGGTTCGTAGCGGCTGCCGCCGATGAGGTTGGCGTACTCGTTGGACTTGAAGTCCGAGAGCCGCACGATGACCGGCTCGGGGGCGAACGCCGCTGCGATCTGTCCGATCCCCTCGGCGAGCTTCTCCACGTAGAAGTCCACCGGGGTGGAATATCCGGCCATCTGCGCGCGGATCTGCCCCTGCAGCTCCGCGTCCAGGCGGTCGAACTCGAGCAGCGCGCGCGGATGCACGCCGATCATGCGGTTGATGATGAACTCCAGCCGCGCGAGCCCCACGCCGTGGTGCGGGATGTTGGCGAAATCGAAGGCGCGCTCGGGGTTGCCGACGTTCATCATGATCTTGACCGGGATCTTCGGCAGCGCATCGAGCTCGATCTGCGTGCGTTCGAACTGCAACAGCCCTTCGTACACCTGCCCGGTGTCGCCCTCGGCGCACGACACGGTCACTTCCTGTCCCTCGCGGATGCGTTGCGTGGCATCGCCGCAGCCGACCACCGCGGGGATGCCCAGCTCGCGCGCGATGATGGCCGCGTGACAGGTGCGGCCGCCGCGGTTGGTGACGATCGCGGCGGCGCGCTTCATGACCGGCTCCCAGTCCGGATCGGTCATGTCGGCGACCAGCACGTCGCCGTTCTGCACGCGTGCCATTTCGCTCGCGTCGCGGATGACGCGCGCGGCTCCGGCGCCGATGCGTTGGCCGATGCTGCGGCCGGTGGCCAGCACCCGCGAGCGGCCCTTGAGAGCGTAGCGTTGAATGGTGCGGCCGGCGCGGCTCTGTACCGTCTCAGGCCGCGCCTGCAGGATGAAGATCGCGCCCGAGGCGCCGTCGCGCGCCCACTCGATGTCCATCGGCCGCTCGTAGTGCTCTTCGATGATCAGCGCCTGGCGCGCCAGCGTGAGGATGTCGGCGTCGCTCAGGCAGAAGCGCTGCCGCTCCGCGGGCGGCACCGCGACCGTCTGCACGCGCTCGGGCGAGCCGGCCGGCGCGTACTGCATCTTCACCGCCTTGCCGCCGAGGTTGCGGCGCAGGATCGCGAGCTTGCCGGCGCGCAGTGCGGGTTTGTAGACGTAGAACTCATCGGGATTGACGGCGCCCTGCACCACGGTCTCCCCCAGTCCCCAGGCGGCGGTGATGAACACCACGTCGCGAAAGCCCGAGTCGGGGTCGAGCGTGAACATGACCCCGCTCGCGCCCAGATCGCTGCGCACCATGTGCTGCACGCCGGCCGACAAGGCTATCGCGGCGTGATCGAAGCCCTGATGCACGCGATAGGAGATCGCCCGGTCGTTGAACAGCGAGGCAAACACCTCGTGCATCGCCTTGAGCACTTCAGCTTCGCCGCGCACGTTGAGGAAGCTCTCCTGCTGGCCGGCGAACGAGGCCTCGGGCAGATCCTCGGCGGTCGCCGAGGAGCGTACCGCCACCGCCACATCGCCGCCCGCGCTCATGCGCTCAAGCTGCGCGCTCACCGCCGCCGTCAGGGCGCTCGGGAAGGTGGTGGCCAGAATCCACTGACGGATGCGCGCTCCGGTCGCGGCGAGCCGCGCCACGTCATCGACGTCGAGCCTGGTGAGCTCGCCGCGGATGCGCGCCTGCAGCCCACCCTGTTCGAGGAACTCGCGGTAGGCGTGCGCGGTGGTGGCGAAGCCGCCGGGCACCTGCACGCCGAGTCTGGCGAGCGAGCCGATCATTTCCCCGAGCGAGGCGTTCTTGCCGCCTACCGTCTCGACGTCGCGCATCGTCAGCTGCTCGAACGGGATGACGTAGGCTTCCAACGACGCTCCTGCAGGTCAACGCTTAGCGCTTGCTAGCGCCCGCCCTTAGGTGAAACACTGCCCACCGCTCGCACCAGCCTTGCTGAGTACACCGCGCCGTGAACCGTCGATCGGTATTTTTCGTCTCGGACCAGACGGGTGTGACTGCGGAAACACTGGGCCACAGTCTCATGACGCAGTTCGAGGGGCTGGAATTTCGCCCGGTGACTTTGCCATTTGTGTCGAGCGTTGACAAGGCACAGGAAGCGGTCCGGCGCATCAACCGCGCGGCCGACGAGCAGGGCCTGCGGCCGATCGTGTTCAGCACGCTGGTGCAGGACGACCTGCGCGAGATCGTCGTGACGGCGAATGCGCTGTTCCTTGATCTGTTCTCGACGTTTGTTGGTCCGCTCGAGCGCGAGCTCGACACGCGCTCGACGCATCGCGCCGGCCGGGCGCATGGCATGGCCGATCTCGCCGCTTACACCACGCGCATCAACGCCACCAACTTCGCACTCGCCAACGACGACGGCAGCGGCGGGGACTACGCGCTCGCTGATGTGGTGCTGGTCGGGGTATCGCGGGTCGGCAAGACTCCCACCTGCCTGTACCTGGCGCTGCAATACGGAGTGTTCGCCGCCAACTATCCGCTCACCGAGGAGGATCTCGAGGCCGGCAGGCTGCCCTCGCGACTCGAGCCGTTCCGCGCCAAGCTCTATGCGCTGACCATCAAGCCGGAGCGGCTGCAGCAGATCCGCAGTGAGCGGCGCCCGGACAGTCGCTACGCCTCGCAGCAGCAGGTGCAGTACGAGCTGCGCACCGCGGAGGCGCTGTTCGCGCGCTACGCGCTGCCGTGGCTCGATACCACCGAGTGCTCCATCGAGGAGATCGCCAGCCGGATTCTGAACACCAGCGGCATCGAGCGGCGTCTGCGCCCGTAGCGCTCGCGCCCTGCAGCTGGATATTGTTGCACGACTCGCGCCGCGCGTGTCAGGTCGCACGAAAATTGCAAGCGCTTCGCGGGCGCCGGCAGCGACAAAATCGCGGCGCGATCGGCTTGCAGCGCGAGCCTTGTGCGTTATAGTCGGGGCGTGCTGCTAACAGACACACAGACCCCGGTTTCGTGGCGCGCACGGCCGCGCAGCTTCGTCGCGCTCATGGGACTGTATGAGAGCAACTTCATACGCTTTGGCTGGCTGGCGGGAAAGCTGACGGCACTGGCTGGGTGCTATCGGTCCGCCGTGCGCGGGGACTGTGACCTCGTTCTCACCGTGACCGAGCGCTCCCCGTACACCAGCACCGTGAATCTGACCTATCTGCTGCCCGATACCCACGGCTCCCTCCCGTATCCCGACATGCAGGTGCGTATCTACCATGACGCGCATCTGGTCGAGGCGCGACAATGGGCCGCGGTTCACAGTCGGCCGCTGCTGCGGGCGCTGCGCACGCACGCGGAGCGTGAACTGGATCAGCGTTGGGCGCGGAACATGATGTTAAATAAGTGGCTGGAATACTGCGTGGAGCGAGGTCATCGCTTCTCATCCAGCACGGAGCACGAAGCCGGCGCGTGAGGTGGGGCGGACGGCCGCTGCATTTCTCATGAAGGCGCTGCGTCAACTCGGCTTTCTAAAGCTCAGCCTCCGCCCGGACGGCAAACCCGATGAGGACCACCGGGTGCTGGCGCTGTTTCGCAACCGCGCCGAGCTCAAGAAGGCCTATGGCGGGGTGCAGGAGGAGGTCTACCGCCTCAAGGACCTCCTCAAGCAACAGGAGGCCGCCACGCAGCGCGCGCAGGAGATGCTCAACGCGCTCGAGGGGCGCCTGGGCGCCGCCGAGACCGCCTATCCGGCGCTGGTGTTCTATCAGCTGCGCCACCTGTGGCAGACCGGCCGTGAGCTCATTGGCCAACTGATCGCCGATCTGATGCGGCAGCAGGATGAGCGCGAGCGGCGCGTGCACCTGGCCCAGCACAATCGCAGCCAGTTCGCCCGCCGCCAGGCCGCCGACAGCGCCTTGCACGCGGCCCAGGGGCTGCACGGGCAGGCCACGGCGCAGCTCGCGGAACTGGAAAAGGAGCGGGTGGCGCTCAACCGCTTGTGGCACTACTTCAAGCGCCGCGCGCTGCAGCGGCGCATCGCCGCCGCCGGGGCCGCGGTGGCCAGCGCCGGCGTGTCCCTCGCTGCAGCGCAGCTCGGCGTCGAGGAAATCGCCAGCGCGCCTGCGCCGGAGTTTCCGGGGCTGTCTTTGCCGGCGCGGCGCACGATCAACCTCGCCGCCATTGCCTATGCGGAAGCGCTGTGCCTGCGCCTGACGCAACTCAAGGCCCCGATGCTCACGCTGGCGCGCGAGGCGATCGGCCGCCGCGAGACCGCCGATGACTACGGCTCGCCCAGGGAGTGCGTGCTGTTGATGGGGCAGATCGCGCGCGCACACATTCTACTCATCGACCGCCGCGGTGTTCCGCAGGAAATCAGGGCCCGCAGCGAGAGGCTGCAGCGCGTGGCGCGCTACCGCAATGAGACCGACACCACTCCGGCGACGAACTCACTCGCGTTCACCGAAGGCGACGTGCCGTCGGCGGGGGGGGAGCAGGCCGACGCGCAGCCGCAAGTGCCGAATGCGCAGGTGCCGAATGTGCTCGCCGAGGACACCTGGGACCTGTTCCGGATCCTGCTGCGCTAACTGGCGCGGGCGGTCTTTTGCGGCGGCTGTGGGTGCGCCCCGGTCACCATGTCGGCCATGACCTGGGTCGCCTGCTCGAGCACCACGTCGGCGGCCTCATCCTTGGACTTGTCAAGCTCCTCGATGCTCTTCAGCGGCGACATATTCTTCGCCGCCCGCCGGCTGTTCTCCCGCGCCAGGCGCTCAGTCTCGATCCGGGCGCGCTCTTCGCGCCGCGCCTTGAGGTTGAGAGACACACTGTGCTGCCCGCGCGCCGAGTCGATGGCGGCGATGTCCGACACCAGCCAGCGGTAGTCCGGATCGCGCTGCGCGCGCGCATCCTCCTCGGTCGCCAGTGCCGCCACCGCCGGGGCCGCCGCCGTGCCGGCACTCATCCGGAAGGGGACGCCCGCGATGCGATCCCAGGGCAGGGCGGACTCGAGCGCGCTCTCACCGATCTCCTTGGCGTCCAGAGGCGAGGCGAGCGGCACGTCAGGCTCGACACCGCGGTGCTGGGTACTCTCGCCCGTGATGCGGTAGAACTTCCCGATGGTCACGGTCAGCTGTCCGTTCACCGGCTTCGGCGACCAGCGATCCAGCGGCACCAGGTTCTGCACCGTGCCCTTGCCGAAGGTGGTCTGCCCGAGGATCACGCCGCGGTGATAGTCCTGGATCGCGCCGGCGAAGATCTCTGAGGCCGAGGCGCTCAACCGATCGACCAGCACCGCCAGCGGTCCGTCGTAGAACGGTGCGGGCTCGGGGTCGTCCAGCACCTCGAGCCGGCCTGCGGTATCGCGCAGCTGCACCACCGGGCCGTGATTGATGAAAAGTCCGGTGAGCGCGGTGGCCTCGGGGAGGTAGCCGCCGCCGTCACCGCGCAGGTCCAGCACCAGGCCATCCACG
>DATKEZ010000081.1:0-1861 GCA_035511775.1 Steroidobacteraceae bacterium
TCGCCCGGCTCGCGGCCTACGACTGGCCCGGCAACGTGCGCGAGCTCGTGAACCTGTGCCGGCGGCTGTCGGTGCTGGCCCCGGGGAGCGAAGTGCACCTCGCCGACCTGCCGGCGGAGCTCGCCGCCGTGCCCGCGGCGCTCGCGCCAGCGGACTGGGCCACGGCGCTCGAGCGCTGGGCCGAGCGGCACGCACTCGCGGGCCAGGCGCCGCTCCTGGATACCGCGCAGCCACAGTTCGAGCGCGTGCTCATCCGGGCGGCCCTCAAGCGCACGCAGGGCCATCGGCAGGAGGCTGCGCGGCTACTCGGGTGGGGGCGCAACACCCTCACCCGCAAGCTCAGGGACCTGGGCATGAGCGGCGCCGACGCGGGCGAAGAATAGTCGCAGGCCGCGCAACCTTAGTAAGGTTCGCGGCCAGCGGTGAACCTGGGGGAGTGATCCGATGGCGGGCTGGCTCTGGCACTTCGAGTTCCTGGGCAACCCGCTGGGCGCGTGGACGCTCGCTCTCGCGACCTTCCTGGTCACGTTCACGGTTCTGCCGGTGCTCACGGGCTTCATCAGCGCACGCCGCCGCCGGCTGATCAGTCCCGGACCGCCCGGGGTCCATTTCGCCATCGACCTCACGGCGCTGCTCATCGCGCGCACCAGCCGCGTGTTCCTGTGGGCGGTGGCGGTGTGGCTGGGCTCGCGCCATCTCACGCTGGCACCGCGGCTCGAGCGCTGGCTGACGATCGCGCTGGTGCTGCTGTTCTGGATGCAGGCGGCGCTGTGGGCGATGGCGGCCGTGCGCTACGCCATCGACGTGCGCCGCCAGCGCTCGAGCGGGCCGGACACGCTGCTCAAGAGCTCGATGGCTGTGATCCTGTTTGCGGCCGGGATCGTGATCTGGGGCCTGGCGCTGCTGCTGGCGCTCGGCAATCTCGGCGTGAAGATCGAGCCGCTGCTGGCGGGGCTGGGGATCGGTGGCATCGCACTCGCGCTCGCGGTGCAGACCGTGCTGGCGGACCTGCTCGCCTCGCTCTCCATCGCCCTCGACAAGCCCTTCGGGCTCGGCGACTTCCTGGCCGTGGATGCCGCCCAGGGCACCGTCGAGCACATCGGCGTGAAGAGCACGCGCCTGCGCGCCCTCTCGGGCGAGCAGATCATCATCTCCAACGTCGACCTGCTCAAGGCACGCGTGCGCAACTACGGCCGCATGACCGAGCGCCGCACGGTGTTTCAGCTCGCGGTGGATTACGACACGCCGGTGGCGACGCTGGCTTCCGTGCCGCGCGCGGTGCGCGAGATCATCGAGGCGACGCCCGACACGCGCTTCGAGCGCTGTCACCTGCTCAGCTGCGGCGAGCGCGCGCTGCAGTTCGAGATCGTCTACGTCCTCGGCAACCCCGACTTCGGGCACTACGCCGACGCCCAGCAGCGCATCAATCTGCGCATCCTCGAGCGCTTCCGCGCCATGGAAGTGAATTTCGCCGCGGCGGTCCCGACCGGCGTGCGCCTCTACGGCCCACCGACCCCGGCGCCGGAGGCCGGCGGCCAGCAGCGGCTGCTGTAGCGTGCGCCGCAGTCCCTCAGCCCGAGAGCGCGCAGTCCTGCGTGTCGCTGCCGGTGCGCAGCGTGCCGACGAGCTCGGTCACGTTGCCGAAGCCCTGTCCGCGCAGGTAGCGGGCGATTCCCGCGTTGATCGTCTTGCAGACCATCGGGTCGTAGAACAGCGCCGTGCCGATGCCGACCGCGGAGGCGCCGGCGATGATGAACTCCAGCGCATCGTTTCCGGTGGTGATGCCGCCCTGCCCGATGATCGGGATGCCGTGGGGGCGCGCGACCTCGTACACCTGATGCACCTTGAGCAGCGCGATCGG
>DATKEZ010000082.1:0-12159 GCA_035511775.1 Steroidobacteraceae bacterium
CTCAGGCGAGCGTGTGAAACACGTGCTGAACGTCCTCGTCCTGCTCCAGGCGGTCGATCACGGTGAGGACCTCGGTCGCCTGGTTCTCCGGCAGCTCGCTCGGCACGGTGCAGACATACTCATGCTCGGCCGACAGCGGCGTGAGGCCGCGCTTTTCCAGCGCCTCCTGCAGCCGGCCGAAATCGGCGAAGGCGCAGCGGATCACCAGCTGCGGCTCGCCTTTCTCGCCGGCGCTCTCGCCCATCTCCTCGAGTCCGTGGTCGATGAGGTACAGCTCGAGATCGTCCTGGTCGATTCCGGCGGGATGCAGGCGAAACACGCCCATCTTGCGGAACAGGAAGCTGACGCTGCCGGTGGTGGCGAGATTGCCGCCGCCCTTGGTGACGATGTTGCGCACCGCCGCGACGGTGCGCGTCGGGTTGTCGGTCGCCGTTTCCACCAGCAGCGCCACGCCGTGCGGCGCGTAAGCCTCGTACAGCACCTGCTGGTAGTTGGCGGCGTCGCGCCCCGCGGCGCGCTTGATCGCCGCCTCGATCCGGTCTTTCGGCATGTTGACGGCACGCGCGTTCTGAATGGTCCGCCGCAGCACCGGATTGGTCGCCGGGTCGGTGCCGCCGGCCTTCACCGCCATGGTGATGTCCTTCGCGATGCGGGCGAACTGTTTCGCCATGCGGTTCCACCGCGCGAACATCGTGTGCTTTCTGACTTCGAAGATGCGTCCCATGGCGCGCATGGTGCACGAAGGCTGCAGGGCGTGCCAAGGCATCCGGAAAGGCCACCGTCAAACGCGATCTTTTCGCCGGCAAAAGTCACGCCTTTTGCCGGCGAGCTTGATTGAGTCGATGGGTTGGCTTGCCGAAAAGGCAGCCGTCCTAAGCGATCTTTTCGCCGGCAAGAGTCACGCCTCTTGCCGGCGAGCTCGAACCAAGTCGACGGGTTGGCCTGCCGAAAAGGCCGTAGGCCTTTTCGGCCAATCTAACTACGCAAGCTGCGCCTGCAGGACGCGCATGCGCCGCAGCTGCAGAGAGAGACGGCGCTCGATCTCCCGCAGTTTGCTCTGCAGGTCCACGTGCTCCCACTGCTCCAGCACCGCACGCTTCTTCTCACCGAGCCACTGCTCCTTGACGCGCGCCCAGTCGGCCACCGCGGCGAGGAAGCTCTCGTACTCGTGCGCCAGGCGCGCACGCAGCTGTTCGATGTGCGAGTGACCCGCATCCGGGGATTTCGCCAGCCGCTCGCGGGCACGCGTGAACTGCATGGCGAGCAGCGCGCGCTGGATCTGGAACACCGGGGTGCGCTTCAGGCGCCGGGTCAGGCCGAACAGCTGCAGGCCGGCGATCAGCCACTTGGTTGGATCCCACTGCCACCAGCGCACGCCATTGCGATAGTCGTGCGCGAAGATGTGGTGGAAGTTGTGATAGCCCTCGCCATAGGTGATGACCGCGAGCACCGGATTGTCGCGGGCGCTGTTGTCCTCGGTGTACGGGCGGCTGCCCCACATGTGGGCGAGCGAGTTGATGAAGAAGGTGACGTGATGGCTCCACACCAGCCGCAGCACGCCGGCGAGGATCAGCATGCCCCACACGTCGTGGAACACGATTCCCAGGATGAGCGGCAGGCCGATGTTGGTCGCCAGCGCGAGCGGCACGTAGTAGCGGTGCTGGAACGCCAGCATCGGATCGCGCTTGAGGTCCGGGATGTTGGAGAAGTCGGGCCTGCCGCTCGGGTACTCGCGCAGCATCCAGCCGATGTGCGAGAACCAGAACCCGCGCCGCGCCGAGTACGGATCGCGGTCCACGTCGTCGACGTGCAGGTGATGGGCGCGGTGGCCGGCGCACCAGGCGAAGACGCTGTTCTGCAGCGCCATGGTGCCGAACACCAGGTACAGCAGCCGCACGCTCCAGTGCGCCTCGTAGGTGCGATGTGCCCACAGGCGGTGATAGCCCGCCGTGACCGCCATGCCGTTGGCACCAGCGAACAGAACCGCGGCAACCCAGGCCGCGGGTGAAAAACCGCGCGTCAGGCCATACCACGGCACCAGGATCGCGGCGGCGGCAAACGTCAGCGCGAACATCAGAGCATTGGTCCAGATCACGGGGGCCGTCTGCTCGTTGCGAGTGGTGTCGGACATGCACAGCCAAGTGTTAAATAGGGCGCAGTAACTTATCACGCCCCGGCTTCCGAGGTGGGACTTAAGTCGTTTTTGAGTATGCTGCGCCCCTGCGGCACCTGTGTGAGCTCGATTCTATGACGTGGATCCCTGTGCGCGCGGCGATCCTGCGCGGCGCGCTTGCGGCCTCGCTGGCGCTGGCGGCCTCGCTCCTGCCCGCAGGCGCCCGTGCGGCGCGGGCCTATGTCTCCAACGAGGACGACGGCACCGTCACGGTCATCGATACGCAGCGCCTGGCGGCGCTTGCAACCGTGGCGGTGGGCAAGCGGCCCAGGGGACTGGTGCTCAGCCCAGACGGTGCGAGCCTGTACGTGGCGCTCACGGGGCTCCCCAAGTGCCCGCCGCCGATCCCGGAGGAGCAGTGTGCCAAGCTCCCGCGGGACCGGCAGGCCGACGGCGTGGCGGTCATCGACACCGTGACGCTCAAGCAGACACGGCTGCTGAAGGGAGTCTCGGATCCGGAACGGGTCGAGATCAGCCGCGACGGACACACGCTGTTCGTCACCGATGAGGATGCGGCGCGCCTCAGTGTGTTGGACGTGCTACGGGGACGGGTCGTCGCCAAGGTTGCGGTCGGACGCGAGCCTGAGGGTGTGCGCGCCTCGCCCGATGGCCGCTGGGTGCTGGTGACCAGCGAGACCGGCAATTCCGTGGCCATCATCGATGCGCACACCCACGCCCTGGTGCACACGGTCCTGGTGGGCACGCGCCCGCGCGATATCGCGTTCACACCCGACAGCCGCAGCGCCTACGTCTCGGGCGAAGCCGACGCGTCGGTGTATCGCATCTCGCTTCCGAGCGGTGCGCCCACTACGCAGCTCGTGCAGCTGCGCAAGGAGGCGCGCCCCATGGGCGTCGCGCTCGATGCGACACGCGGGCGGCTGTACGTGAGCACCGGGCGCGCAGGTACCGTGGCGGTGATTTCGCCGCAGGACGGCACGCTGATCGGCGAGGTGGCCGTGGGCGCACGACCCTGGGGACTGGCGCTGAGCGCCGACGGCACACGGCTTCTCACGGCCAACGGCCCCTCGGGGGATGTATCGGTCGTCGATACCCACACGCTCACCGTAGTCGGCAAGGTGACGGTCGGGCGAGGTCCCTGGGGCGTGGTCGCTGGCCCTTAGAAGCGCGCGCAAAGGAGTGGACCTGATGACAGTTCTTGGGCGATTCGGCCTGGTATTTACCGCAGCCGTGGCGGCGGTGGCCGTGGCCCAGTCCGCCGCGCTTCCCGCTCCCGTCGAGAAGGCCGCACGCACTTACATCACGCGCGCCGCGCTCGAGGCTCCGGTCCGCTTCCTGTCCTCGGACCTGCTGGAGGGCCGGGGACCGGGGACACGCGCCGATCAGCTGGTGCGGCTGTATCTGCAGACACGGCTCGAGGGCATGGGCTACAGCGCCGCCTTCGGCGGCGGCAGCTGGCAGCAGCCCTTCGACATCGTCGGCATCAAGTCGCAGTTCCCGAAGAGCTGGAGCTTCCAGGGCAGGGGCCAGAGAGTCGACCTCGCCTGGCGTGACGACTACATCGCCGCGAGTGGTCTGCAGAGCGAGAGCGTCGCGCTCACGGACGCCGAGCTGGTGTTCGTCGGTTACGGCATCCAGGCCCCGGAATACCAGTGGGACGACTTCAAGGACGTGGATGTCACCGGCAGGATCCTGGTGATGATGAACAACGATCCGGACTGGGATCCGAATCTGTTCGCCGGCAAGCGCCGCCTGTACTACGGCCGCTGGGACTACAAGTACGCGAGCGCGGCACGCCACCGGGCCGCCGGCGCGATCATCATCCACACCACACCCTCGGCGGGTTATCCCTGGCAGGTGGTGCAGAGTTCCTGGGGCGGTGAGCAATTCGAGCTGCCGTTGGGGAGCGAGGCGCGGCTGCGCGTGAAGGCCTGGGCCACCGAGGGGGCGATGCGGCGCCTGTTGCAGGCGGGTGGCCGGGACCTGGACCAGCTGCTCGCGGCCGCGCGCTCGCGCGATTTCAAACCGGCGCCGCTCGGCATGAGCACCTCGCTCGCGTTTACCAACACACTGTCGCACGTGCAGACCGCCAACGTCGGCGGGCTGCTCCCGGGGAGCGATCCGAAGCTGGGCGCGCAAGTGGTGGTGCTGTCGGCGCATCACGATCATTTCGGCATCGGCGAGCCGGATACATCCGGGGATCGCATCTATCACGGCGCGGTGGACAACGCGTCCGGCTGCGCGCAGGTGCTGGCGATCGCGCAGGCCCTTGCGGGGCTGCCGCAGCGGCCGCGCCGCTCGCTACTGGCGCTGTTCGTCGCCGGCGAGGAGCGCGGACTGCTCGGCTCGAGTTACTACGCGCAGCATCCCTCGTTCCCGGCCGGCCGCATCGCAGCCAATATCAACATCGACGGCGGCAACATCTTCGGCCGCACCCGTGATGCGACCCTGATCAGCATGGGCAAGTCCTCGCTCGACCGGATCGCCGCACGGGTCGCGAGCGGCCAGGGCCGGGTGCTCAAGCCCGATCAGTTCCCCGACCGCGGCTACTACTACCGCTCGGATCAGTTCTCGTTCGCCAAGATCGGCGTGCCGGCCTTGTTCTTCTCCAACGGCACGGACTTCATCGGCCGGCCGGCCGGCTGGGGCAGGCAACAGATCGAGGAGTGGGAGCTGAAGAAATACCATCAGCCGGGCGACAAGCTCGACGACAGCTGGAACTTCGACGGCATGATCCAGGACGCGCAGCTCGATATGCTGTCCGCCTGGCTCATCGCCCAGGCCGATGCCATGCCGACGTGGAAGCCCGGCGATGAATTCGAGGCGGCGCGCAAGCAGGCGCTCGGCGCCCTCACTGGCAAGTAGCTTCGGCGGAGTCAGAAGGCATGTTTGAACGGCTCGAGTCCGTCATTCCCGATCCGATCCTGGGCCTCATGGCGGCGTTTCGCGCCGACCCAGATCCGCGCAAGGTGGACCTGGGTGTCGGGGTGTATCGCGACGATCGCGGCGAGACGCCGGTGCTGGAGGCGGTGCGCCGCGCGGAGAGTGCGCTGCTGGCGCGCCAGAGCACCAAGAGCTACGTCGGGTCGGCGGGCAACCCCGCCTTCAACGAGGCGATCGAGCGGCTGGTGCTCGGCGATGAGCACGAGGCGCGCCTCACCGCCCGGGTGCGCACCGTGCAGGCACCCGGCGGATGCGGCGCGCTGCGCCTGGGGGCGGAGCTCATCCGCAGCGCCTCGCCCGACTCGCTCGTGCACGTGAGCACGCCCACCTGGGCGAATCACTCCCCGTTGCTGTCGGGGAGCGGATTGAGACTCGAGCGCTACCCGTATTTCGATCCCGCCACCGGTGGGGTGCAGTTTGACGCCATGACCGCGGCGCTCGAGCGGCTGCCCGCGCGCGCGGTGCTGCTGCTGCAGGCCTCCTGCCACAACCCCACCGGAGCGGACCTGTCGCCGGCGCAATGGCGTGAGCTGCTCGAGCTGGTGAAGCGGCGGCAACTGCTGCCGTTCATCGACATGGCTTATCAGGGGCTCGGCACCGGCCTCGAGGCGGACGCGTTCGGCGTGCGCCTGTTCTGTGCCGAGCTTCCCGAGGTGCTGTGTGCGGTGTCGTGCTCGAAGAACTTCGGCCTGTACCGCGAGCGCACCGGAGCGCTGCACGTGATCAGCGAGACGCCGGCGGGGGCGGACGCCACCTTCAGTCAGCTGGTGCGCATCGCGCGCGGCATCTGGTCGATGCCGCCGGACCATGGGGCCGCCATCGTGCACGGAATCCTCGCCGACGCAGCACTGCGCACGGCGTGGCAGGGGGAAGTCACCGCCATGCGCCAGCGGATCTGTGGCCTGCGGCACGAGGTGGTGACGCAGCTGCGGGAACACTGCCCGCAGCGCGACTTCAGCTTCATCGCCACGCAGTGCGGCATGTTCTCCTTCTTCGGCATCAACACCGCACAGGTGCGCGAGTTGCGCGCCCGCCATCACGTCTACATGACCGACGACAGCCGCATCAATATCGCGGGGCTGCGCCGGGAGAACCTCGAGTACTTCGCGCGCGCAACTGCGCAGGTGCTGGCGGGCTAGCTCTCCGGCACGATGATGCGGTGGGTGGACTTCACCTCTTCCATCACGAAATAGGTGTGCGTCTGCTGCACGCCGCGCACCGCGGCGATGCGATCACCGAGGAAGCGGCGGTAACTCTCCATATCCGTCACGCGTACCTTCAGCAGGTAATCGAACCCGCCCGCCACCATGTGGCACTCCATCACCTCATCGTGCGCCAGCATCACCTGCTTGAAGCGCTCGAAGGCGTCGGGCGTGGTGCGATCCAGTAGCACCTCCACGTAGGCGAGCAGGCCGAGCCCGAGCCGGCCCGGGTTCAGGCGCGCAAAGTACCCCTCGATGTACCCGGCGGACTCCAGGCGCCGCACCCGCTCGAGCGTCGGTGTGACGGTGAGGTGTACCTCGCGCGCGAGCTGTGAGACCGCCGCACGCCCGTCCTGCTGCAGCCGCCCGAGCAGGCTCCGGTCGATGCGGTCGAGAGGACGCTGGGCGGCGCCCGTGGGCGCAGATTTCTGGCTCATGGCAGTGGATTTCGCTACTAAAGTGGCTAAAACGGACGATTATTCTCTGAGTAGTAGCATAACATAAGGGTAATTCAACTAGGCATGGCGGACGGACATGGATCGAGCAACGGCCCACCAACTCAGTCACGACGCGACTGATCTCACGGCGCTGCGTGCGCAGCTGCGCGCGGCGACCTTGCGCCCGGAGGCCGACGCATCCGAGGAGCTGCTCGCCGACCTTTCGGTCGCGCAGGCGGCACTGGTCAGCGCCAGCGCCCGCGCCGCCGGCTGGGTCGAGACGGCCCGTGCGGACCAGCGCTCCCGGCCGCTCATCGACAGGATGCTCGAGCAGTTCCCGCTCGACAGCGCCCAGGGCAAGGCGCTCATGAGCCTGGCCGAGGCGCTGCTGCGCACGCCCGACCCCAGACGCGCCGACCAGCTGATCGCCGAACGGCTCGCATCGGTGCGCGCCGCCGGCGTTCCGGGCGATACCGATCTGCTGCTGCGAACCGGCTTCACGCTGCTCGGCGCCGCAGGAAGGCTGCTGCCGGAAGTGTCGGCTGAGCTGTCGGGGGAGTTCTCGGCCGCCAGCCTCGCCAAGCCGATGATCGCGCCTATCGTGCGTGCGGCGCTGCGCCAGTCGATGCAGCTGCTGGGGCACGCCTTCATCGTCGGCGAGACCATCGATGCCGCGCTGGCGCGCGGGCGCTCCGAGCCGGGACTGGCGCTGTGTTCCTTCGACGTACTGGGCGAGGGCGCGCGTACCGAGTCGGACGCGCAGCGCTACTACGATTCCTATGCGCACGCGATCGAGGCTCTGAGTGCTCAGGCGGCGGCCGCCGTGCACGCGCGCTCGGGCATCTCGGTCAAGCTCTCAGCACTCGAACCGCGCTATACGCAGCTGCAGAGCGCACGCGTCAACGAGCAGCTGGCGCCGCGGATGCTGGAGCTGGCGCGCCGCGCGGCGCGCGCCGGCATCGGCTTCACCGTCGACGCCGAAGAGGCGGATCGGCTCGACCTGTCGCTCGACATCGTGGAGAAGCTGGCGCGGGATGCGGCGACGCGCTCCTGGCAGGGGCTCGGACTTGCGGTACAGGCCTACGGCCGCCGCGCACCGCTGGTGCTCGAGTGGGTAGCGGCGCTGGCCCGCGACAGCGGGCGACGCATGACGGTGCGGCTGGTCAAGGGCGCGTACTGGGACAGCGAGATCAAGCGCGCGCAGGAGCGCGGTCTCGCCAGCTTCCCCGTTTACACATCGAAGGCGGCCACCGACGCCAGCTACCTCGAGTGCGCGCGGCAGCTGTTCGCCGCCGGCGAGGTGATTTACCCGCAGTTCGCCACCCACAACGCCTACACGGTTGCCGCGGTGCTGGAGCTGGCACCCACGGGCGCGGCGTACGAGTTCCAGCGCCTGCACGGCATGGGCGAGGCGCTGTACGAGGCGGCGCACGCTGAAGTTCCCGCGCTGCCGCCGGTGCGTGTGTACGCCCCGGTGGGCACGCACGAGGATCTGTTGCCGTACCTGGTGCGGCGGCTGCTCGAGAACGGCGCCAACAGCTCCTTCGTACATCAGTTCATGAATCCACAGATCCCGGTGCAGCAGGTGGTGCGCGACCCGGTCTCTTCCCTGACCAGTCAGGCCTCGGGAGCGACGCGGGTGCGCGAGCCGCAGGCTCTCTTTGGCGCGGAGCGCGCCAACTCCGAGGGCGAGGATTTCGGCGACCCGGCGGCGCTGGCCGCGCTGCAGGCGCAGGTGCAGCAGCACGCCGGCGAGACTTACGTCGGCGGACCGATCCTGAGCGGCCGCCGCACGCGCGATGCCGCCACGCCTGTCACTTCGCCGGCCGACACCCGCGAGAGGGTGGGGCTGACGCGCGATGCGAGCGCCGCGGAGATCCGCCACGCGATGCAGGCGGCACATGAGGCGCAGCCGCACTGGGATGCGCGGCCCGCGGCCGAGCGCGCCGCCTGTCTGACGCGTGCCGCGGACCTGTTGCAGCAGCGGCGCGGGCTGTTCCTCAGCCTGCTGGTGCGCGAGGCCGGCAAGACGCTGCCCGATGCGGTGGCGGAGCTGCGCGAGGCGGTGGATTTCTGCCGCTATTACGCGGCGCGCGGCGTGGAGCTGTTCGGCGCGCCGCTCGAGCTGCCCGGACCGACCGGCGAGAGCAACACGCTCTCGCTGCACGGCCGCGGCGTGTTCGTGTGCATCAGCCCGTGGAATTTCCCGCTGGCGATCTTCAGCGGGCAGGTCACCGCGGCGCTCATGGCCGGCAACGCCGTGGTGGCGAAGCCGGCGCCGGCGACGCCGCTCATCGCTCATGCCATGACCTGCCTGCTGCACGAGGCGGGCGTGCCGGCCGCGGCCCTGCAGCTCACTCCGGCCGATGGCCCGGCGTTCGGCGACGTGGCGCTCACCCACCCGGTGCTCGCCGGTGTCGCCTTCACCGGCTCGACCGCGACCGCCGCCACCATCAACCGCGCCCTCGCCAATCGCGATGGCGCGATCGTGCCGCTCATCGCCGAGACCGGCGGTGTCAACGCGATGGTCGTCGATGCGACGGCGCTCCCCGAGCAGGTGGTCGACGACGTCATCACCTCTGCCTTTACGAGCGCAGGCCAGCGCTGCTCGGCGCTGCGCGTGCTGTACCTGCAGGAGGAGATCGCCGAGCGCGTGATCGCGATGCTGATCGGCGCGATGCGCGTCCTGAAGATCGGCGCGCCGGCGGATCTGGCCACCGATGTCGGTCCGGTGATCTCGCAGGCCGCGCAGCAGCGCCTGCAGCGGCATGCCGCGCGTATGCGCGCCGAGGCGCAGCTGCTGTACGCCTGCGAGCTCGATGCCAGCCTGGCGCCGGGACACTTCTTCCCGCCGCAGTTGTTCGAGTTGCGCAGCCTCGATCAGCTGCGCAGCGAGGAGTTCGGACCGATCCTGCACGTGGCGCGCTATCGCAGCGGCGATCTGCCGCGGGTGCTCGAGGCGATCCGCAGCACCGGCTTCGGGCTGACGCTCGGGGTTCACAGCCGCCTCGAGAGCGTCGCCCGGCACGTGTTCCAATCGCTGCCCGTGGGCAACACGTACGTGAACCGCAACATGATCGGCGCGGTGGTCGGGGTACAGCCGTTCGGCGGCCAGGGCCTGTCGGGCACCGGACCCAAGGCCGGAGGGCCGCATTATCTGCTGCGCTTCGCCACCGAGCGCACGCTCACCATCAACACCGCCGCCATCGGCGGCAACGTCGAGCTGCTGTCCTGAGAGAGCAGTATCAGGGACGTGGCGGCTGGCTCATGGCGGCAGGCGGTCCGCACGCAACTCGGTGAGCAACGCCTCCAGGGACTCCAGCGGTGCGGAGCAGGTGCTGCCGCGGCAGACATAGCCGACCAGGTGCGCCCGTGGGGCCTTGTCGGCGAGCGCCGGCGGCAGGTCCGACGCATCCGCCGGTATGGCCAGCACCAGCCGGCGCGGGGCGAAAGGCCGCGCGAGCTCGCGGCGCCAGCCCTCGATCGCTGGTGCCGCACCGCGCAGGATGACGATCTCGGGCGGATGCAGCAGCTCCTCCAGCGCGTTGAGCAGTGCGACGTGCGCCTGCGGGTGCTGCACCAGGGCCGGCCACGCGGCCCGCAGGGTGCGCTCGGCTGCCGTGAGGTAGCGGGGTTCGCCGAGCAGATACCCCATGCGCAGCAGCACGCGTGCGGCGACGCCGTTGCCGGAGGGCGTGGCGTCGTCGCCGAGGACCTTGGAGCGGTGGATCAGCGCTTCGTGATCCGCGGAGGTGAAGAAGAAGCCGCCGGCTTCGCGGTCCGGGAAATGCTCCAGCACCGCCTCGAGCAATTGCCGCGCAAACTCCAGCTCGTCGCCGGCGAAGCGCAGCTGCTGCAGCTCGAGCACCGCATCAACAAGATACACGTAGTCGTCGAGGTAGGCGTTCAGGTGCGCGCGGCCGGCCATGCTGGTCGCGAGCAGGCGCCCGTCGCGCCACAGCGTGCCACGGATGAAAGCGAGCGCGCGGCCGGCGGACTCGCCGAGCTCGTCCCGTCCCAGGGTGCGCGCGGCGATCGCCATGCCGCGGATCATCAGCGCGTTCCAGGAGGTCAGCACCTTCTCATCGCGCGCCGGACGCACCCGCTGCGCGCGCCGGGCCAGGAGTTTGGCGCGCGCCGCGGACAGCAGCACGTCGACCTCCCCGGCAGGCCTGCCCGTCTGCCGCCCGAGGTCCTCGAGCGAGGCGGCGACATACAGGTGCCAGTGGCCTTCGAAGTTGGCGGGCTTGTCGAGGCCGAAGCGCGGCGCGAACACCGCGAATTCCTCGGCGGTCAGGTGCGCCTCGACCTCGTTGCGATCCCAGGCGTAGAACTTGCCCTCGTGACCCTCGGAATCGGCGTCGAGGCTCGAGTAGTAGCCACCCTGCGGGGATTGCATCTCGCGCAAGGTCCACTCGGCGGTCTCCTGCGCCACGCGGGCGTATAGCGGTTCGCTGCCGGCGAGCGCCGCCTGCGCGTACACCGCCAGCAGCGCACCGTTGTCATACAGCATCTTCTCGAAGTGCGGGATCATCCAGTACTCATCGACCGAGTAGCGGCAGAAGCCCCCGCCCAACTGGTCGTTGATCCCGCCCTCGGCCATGCGCCGCAGCGTAAAGGTCGCCATGTGCAGCGCCTGCAGATCGGGCTCGGCAGCGGTTGTGCTCGCGTGCCAGTCGCGCAACAGCCGCTCGAGGGTGAGCGGATGGGGAAATTTCGGCGCGCCGCCGAAGCCGCCGTGGCGCGCATCGAAACTGCGCGCCAGCTGCGCGCGGCAGCTCTTGATCGGCGCATCGCTGAGCTCGGTGTCGGCGGCCGCTGGGGCAGGATTCAGCTCTGCGAACGCTGACATGAGTGCGTCGTTCTGCTTGCGCAGATCCTCGCGGTGTTGGCGGTAGTACTCGGCCACGCGCAACAGGATGTCCTTGAAGGCCGGCAGGCCATAGCGGGCTTCTTTCGGGAAGTACGTGCCGCCGAAGAACGGCCGCTGGTCATCGTGCGTCAGGAACATGGTCAGCGGCCAGCCGCCGCCGCGCTGTGTGAGCATCTGCTGCGCGATCTGGTAGATGCGATCGATGTCGGGGCGCTCCTCCCGGTCGACCTTGATGTTGACGAAGTTGTCGTTGAGGATGCGCGCGGTGGCTTCGTCTTCGAAGCTTTCTCGTTCGAGGACGTGACACCACCTGCAGGCTGAATATCCGACACTCAAATGAATGGGCTTGCGTTCCGTCAGGGCGCGCTGAAATGCCGCCTCGCCCCACGGATACCACTCGACGGGATTGTGGGCATGTTGCCGCAGGTACGGACTCGTCTCGTGGATGAGATGGTTCGTGTACTGCGGCGTGCCGTCGCTATTCACATGTGTGGGCTGGGTCATAGGGACGCGATCGTAAGGCGGCCAGAGGTTTCGGGGCGTGAATGGCGATTTTCAGTATACTTCCGCCCC
>DATKEZ010000083.1:0-2754 GCA_035511775.1 Steroidobacteraceae bacterium
GCGAGCGTGACCGCGTATGCGGGCCACACGAAGGCGGCATAGCCGCCCATTTCGAAGAACTGACTCATGCGTTTACGATCTCACGAATCCAGCTGGCCGAGCGTTCACGGCTCAGGACTTCACCGCGCAGGCGCACCAGCAGTACCGCCGCGAAAAACAGCGTGAAGCCGAGCAGCATCATCAGCAGCGGCACCAGCATCGATGCCGCCATGGTGGGCTTGGCGAGCCGCATCACCGAGGGCGCCTGGTGGAGCGAGTTCCACCAGGTCACCGAGTAATGAATGATCGGCACGTTCACCACCCCTACCACCGCCAGCACTGCGCTGGCGCGGTCGGCCCGCTGCGTGTCCTCGAGTCCTGCGCGCAATCCCATGTATCCCAGATACAGAAACAGCAGAATGAGTTCCGAGGTCAGGCGTGGATCCCACTCCCAGTACGTTCCCCACATCGGCTGGCCCCACAGCGCCCCGGTCACGAGTGCCGCGAAGGTGAACGAGGCGCCGATCGGAGCACAGCTGGCGGCGACCGCGTGCGCCACCTTGATGCGCCAGATGAGGCCCACCGCGGCGGCAATTGCCATGGTCGTATACACCATGAGTGACATCCACGCACTGGGCGCGTGCACATAAATGATGCGAAAGCCGTCGCCCTGCTGGTAGTCCGGAGGCGCCAGCACCAGTCCGCCCCACAGTCCGCCGATGATCAGCAGCGCCGCGGGCCAGGCAAACCACGGTGTGAGCCGAGCCGCCAGCGCATACACGTAGGGCGGTGAGCCGAGCCGATGAAACCAGGTCCAGGTCATATGCGGGCTTGCGCTCCCATTATTCCAGGCTGATGCGCACCGCCGCCGCCGCCGCAAGCGGCGCCAGCGTCACCCCGAGTACCGCCAGGGCCGCCAGCAGCTCCAGCGGCGCCAGCAGCGGGCCGCCGGTGATCGCCAGTTGAGTCGCGCGCGCGCCGAAAATCAGCACCGGGAGCGACAACGGCAGCGTCAGCAGCGACAGCAACGCGCCGCTGCGCTTGATCCCGAGCGTCAGGGCCGCGCCGATCGAGCCGATGAGACTCAACGCCACACTGCCCACCGCGACCGAGGCGACAATCCCGGGGACTGCCGCAACCGAGACTCCGAGTGACAGTCCCGCGAGCGGTGCCATGAGTGCGAGCGGCAGACCCGTCAATAACCAATGCGCCGCGGTCTTCGCGAATATCAGCCAGGTGAGTGACTGACCCGAGAGCGCGTACTGCTCGAGCGTGCCGTCGTAGGCATCGTCGCGAAACAGAAACTCGAGTGCCAGGAGCGACGCGAGCAAGGCGCCGGCCCACAGGACACCCGGGGCGATTTCCCGCAACCGCGCGAGCTCCGGAGAAATCGCCAGCGGGAACAGCATGGTGACCATCGCAAAGAACGCCAGCGGCTGCACCAGCTGGCCGCGCTTGCGAAAGGCGAGCTGCAGGTCGCGCGCCAGGGCCAGGCGTGCCGCATCCAGGATCGGAGCCTGATGGCTTCCCGCCCACACCGTCGCCTGCGCAGGCGTCGGCGCCGCCGGTACCACCACTCCCGCCACGGGAGAGCCGTAACCGCTCATGCGAGCTCCAGGCGCCGCAGATCGCGCACGCTCGCGGGCAATTCATGATGAACGGCCGCCAGTACCATGCCACCGCGCGCCAGCTGCTCGCTGATCAGACTTCCCACCAACTGCTGCCCCTCCGTATCGAGATTGGTCGTCGGCTCATCCAGCAGCCACAGCGGCACCATCGACAGAGCGAGACCTGCGAGTGCCACGCGCCGTCGCTGTCCGGCCGAGAGCGTGCGCACCAGGCGCTCGCACCAGGGGCTCGCGCCCACGCGCTCCAATGCATCCTCGAGCGCCGCGGCACCGAGGCGATGTCTGACACCGATCCAGTAGCGCAGGTTCTCGCGCGCGCTGAGGTCGGCCTTCAGCGGCGGTTCGTGCCCGAGGTAGGCGAGCGCGCAGTGAAAGGTACGCAGATCGCTGCGCACATCCCGGCCCTCCCACAGCACCCGCCCCTCCTCCGGGTACATCAGCCCGCAGACCGTGCGCAGCAGGCTGGTCTTGCCCGAGCCGTTGGGTCCGGTCACCTGCAGGCACTCGCCCCTGGAAAGCGAAAAGCACACCCCCCGCAGGACGTGGCGGTCACCCCGCCACAGGTGCAGGCTCTCAACATCCAGGCGCTCCTCGTGCATGAAATATGCTGCGGCTCGCTCACGCCCAGGCGTGTCGCCTGAGCACGGCGCGCGAGTCTCGCAAATTCAGCAGCTTATCGCCACACCCCCGTGTCGGTCATCCGCGTCAGTCAGCCCAGACGCGAAATCCCCCGGTCAGTGCACCGCCCGACGCAATACCGATCGATTCGATGCGCGTGCGTCGCGGGGGCGTCTGCACTGAGCCTCGCGCCGTGCGAGTCGCGCGGCCTGGGCTCATCGAGCGTCGCGCCGCACAGGAATCGCGACTGTGTGACTCATTTATCTACACGTCACTTCCAACATGAGCGCGCATTCGACGCATCGCCAGCGAGCTCACAAGTTGCGTTCTCGTACTTCGCCGAAGATGCAAGCGTCGCAGTCAGGCGTCACGGTGCCCGAAGAAGTTAAATCAGCGCCGCAGATTCATGACGGCAGCTGGCGACAGTTTGTCTGTTGACTGAGACATCGTTGTCGGGAGCCCGAGACATCGTTACCGCTGCGCGGATGATGTGTATGGTGATCCCTCGCGCGCGCTTGCGCTTCGAGTA
>DATKEZ010000084.1:0-1617 GCA_035511775.1 Steroidobacteraceae bacterium
GGTCAACCCCCAGGCGCTGGTGTCGGTGAAGCTGGTGGCGGAGCCGGGGGTGGGGACGGTCGCCGCCGGGGTGACCAAGGCGTACGCCGACCTGATCACCATCTCCGGCTACGACGGCGGCACCGGCGCGAGCCCGCTGTCGTCCATCAAGTACGCCGGTACGCCCTGGGAGCTCGGGCTCGCGGAGACCCACCAGACCCTGCGCCGCAACGATCTGCGCCACCGCGTGCGCCTGCAGGCCGACGGCGGGCTCAAGACCGGGCTCGATGTGGTGAAGGCGGCGATCATCGGCGCGGAGAGCTTCGGTTTCGGCACCGCGCCGATGGTGGCGCTGGGGTGCAAGTACCTGCGCATCTGCCATCTGAACAACTGCACCACCGGCATCGCCACCCAGCACAACGTGCTGCGCTCGAAGTACTTCACGGGCCTGCCCGAGATGGTGATCAACTACTTCCGCTTCGTCGCCCTCGAGGTGCGCGAGATCCTCGCCGCCCTCGGGGTGCGCACGCTCGCGGAGCTCATCGGCCGCACCGAGCATCTGCAGGTGCAAAGCGGCGCTACCGCGCGGCAGCGCAAGCTCGACCTCACCCCCATCCTGTCAGAGGGCGGCATGGCCGCGGATGCACCGCAGTTCTGCATCACGCCCTCGAATGCGCCCTTCGATCAGGGCGAGCTCGCCGAGCGCATGGTGCGCGACATGCGCAGTGCCATCGAGAACAAGAGCGGCGGCGAATGGGCTTATGAGCTCAGCAACTTCAACCGCTCCATCGGCGCGCGCGTCTCGGGCGAGATCGCGCGGCGCTGGGGCAACTACGGCATGGAGGAGGCTCCGCTCACCGTGCGCTGCAGCGGCAACGCCGGGCAGAGCTTCGGTGTATGGAATGCCGGTGGCTTGAACCTCTATCTGGAAGGCGATGCCAACGACTACGTCGGCAAGGGCATGGCGGCAGGCCGGATCGTGCTGCGCCACCCAAGCCGCGCACACTTCGTGGCGAAGGACACCATCATCATGGGCAACACCTGCCTGTACGGCGCCACCGGCGGGGAGCTGTACGCGGCCGGGGCCGCCGGTGAGCGCTTCGCGGTGCGCAACTCAGGCGCGGTGACGGTGATCGAGGGGGCAGGGGATCACTGCTGCGAGTACATGACGGGAGGCGCGGTGTGCGTGCTGGGGCGCACCGGGATCAACTTCGGCGCCGGCTTCACCGGCGGCTTCGCCTACGTGCTGGACCTGGAGCGCAACTTCGTCGACCGCTACAACCACGAGCTCATCGATATCAGCCGCATACACCCCGAGGCCATGCAATCGAACGTGCAGCACCTCGAAGCGCTGCTCGAGCGGCACGTCGCCGAGACCGAAAGCGTCTGGGCCCGCGAGATCGTGAATGACCTGCGCACCTTTCTGCCCAAGTTCTGGGTGGTGAAGCCCAAGGCGGCCTCCATCGACTCCCTCGTCGACAGCCTGCGGCGCGCGGCCTAGGGAAGCTCTGCACAGGTAGGTGTAGCTGATGGATACTGCGTGCAGCAGGCAGTAGCCCTCAGGGCTGGAGGGAAGCGATGAAGCAGACCACCTTTGCATCGGCGGCGTGGGATAAGAAGGGCAAGGTGACGCGGCGC
>DATKEZ010000085.1:0-5678 GCA_035511775.1 Steroidobacteraceae bacterium
CGCGACGAGGACGAGGCATCCAAACACGATGCCGCCCCACTTGAGAAGGAACCTGATGGTAGCGAGGATTCGATCCACACGGCGATTCTAGCCGTCGCGCGACAGTCGCAGCGGAAGGCTCTAACATTGCCCGCCATGCCCGAGCACCGCGAACTGCTCCCGGATCCCCTGCCCGCCGAGCCGCTCGCGGTCGTGGCCGCCTGGCTCGCCGAAGCCTGGGCGGCACGAGCGCAACCGAACGCCAACTCCATGGTGCTCGCCACCAGCACCCCTGACGGCAAGCCTTCCGCGCGGGTGGTGCTGTGCAAGGACATCGTGCCGCAGCCGGGCTACGTTGTGTTCTACACCAACTACCTCTCCAGCAAGGGCCGGCAGCTGAAGGACAACCCGCGCGCGGCGGCGGTCATGCACTGGGACGCCCTGCATCGCCAGGTGCGCATCGAAGGGCAGATCGTGACGGCACCCGCGCAGGACAGCGACAGCTACTTCGCCACGCGCGCCTGGCAGAGCCGTGTGAGCGCCTGGGCGAGTGCGCAGAGCGAGCCGATCGATTCGCGCGCGGCGCTGCTCGGCGCCGTCACCGCGGCGGCGCGACGCTTCGGCGCCCCGACGCCCGGCAGTCCCGGCGCGGATGACTCCATGAAGGTCACCATTCCGCGCCCGCCTCACTGGGGCGGCTATCGGCTGTGGGCCGATACGGTGGAGCTGTGGGTGGAGGGCGAAGCGCGCATCCACGACCGGGCCCGCTGGGCGCGCGGCCTGACGGCCACGCGCGGCGGCTCCTTCAGGACCGGCGCCTGGTCGGCCACCCGGCTGCAGCCCTGACATGGCCCGCTAGTCAGCCGGCGCTGGCCGCCTCGCATGTGGAAGAACATTCGCATCGCGCTTCTGCTGCTGGTGCTCGCCGCCGTGGCGATCAACGCCCTGCTCGATCGCATCGCGACTCAGGGCTGGAAGGGCACGCTGTGGGTGGGCATCTTCCCGCTCAACGGCGACGGGACGCCCATGGCACAGCACTATGTCGAGGGCCTCACCTTGCGGGACTTCTCAGGAATCGACGAGTTCTTCGCGCGCGAAGCACACCGCTACGGCGTGGCGATCGAGCAGCCGGTACATGCGGAGTTGTATCCGCAGGGGTCCGAGCTCCCGCCGGCGCTGGCGCACGACGCGGGGCTGCTCGGGGTCGCCTGGTGGAGCCTGAAGATGCGCTGGTTCGCCGCCCATGCCACTGAGGTGCCGGGACGCGCGCCGCCGCGCATACGCATGTTCGTGCTCTATCACGACCCGGCGACGCTCGATCGCGTCCCGGACTCGCACGGTCTGCAGAAAGGACTGATCGGCGTGGTGCACGCGTTCGCGCAGACCGCCATGGCGGGCAGCAACAACATCGTCATCGCCCACGAGCTGATGCACACCCTCGGTGCCAGCGACAAGTACGACCTGGGCTCGGGTGCGCCGCTGTATCCGAGCGGCTTTGCCGAGCCGGACCGTGAGCCGCTGTACCCACAGGCGCGGGCGGAGATCATGGCGGGCCGCCGCGCGTTGTCGAGGCAGGATTTCGAGATGCCGCAGGGTCTGCGCGATGTCGTCGTGGGTCCCGCGACGGCGCTGGAGATCCGCTGGACGCGCCCGTGAACCGCGCGCCGCAGCTCGCCCCTCACCAGGGACTCGCGGCGGTGAGCCTCCGGGTGCGCGCCGGCGCGCGCGAGCTGGTGCGTGACCTGTCGGTGCAATTCGCTCCCGGGGAAGTGGTGGCGATTCTCGGCCGCAACGGCTCGGGCAAGACCCTCACCCTGCACACGCTGGCCGGGCTGCGCACCGCCGAGGGCGGCGAGGTGCTGCTCGATGGCGCACCGCTCCTGCGGCTCAAGCGCCGCTCCGTCGCGCTGCGGCTGGGGCTGCTGCCGCAGGACATGGAGGAGGCGTTCGTCACCACCGCGATGGAGACGGTGCTGATCGGCCGCCACCCACACCTGGCACTGTGGCAGTGGGAAACGGCCGAGGATGAGCGTGTGGCGCGCGAGGCGCTCGCGGCGGTGGACATGCGGGATTTCGCCGCGCGCCGTACCGACACCCTCTCCGGCGGGGAGCAGCGCCGGGTGGCCGTGGCCGCATTGCTCGCCCAGCAGCCGGGCATTTTTCTGCTCGATGAGCCGACCAATCATCTCGATCCGCACCACCAGCTGGCAGTGCTCGGCCTGTTCCGCGCGCTCGCCGATCAGGGCCGCACCGTGCTCACCACACTGCACGATCCCACGCTCGCGGCGCGCTTCGCCGACCGCGCGCTGCTGCTCTTTGGCGATGGGCGCTGGTCGCTGGGTCCGGTCGGCGCGGCGCTCACCGCGGCCAGCCTGAGCGAGCTGTACCTGGCGCCGATGATCGAGCTCGGGCGCGAGGGCCGGCGCGTGTTCGTCAGCGCGTAAGGGCTTCCAGCACCGGCGCGTGCAGCGGCCCGTTGCTGGCGAGCACGCTCCTCGTGCCGAGGTCCACCGCGGCGCCCTCGAGGTCGGTGAAGGTGCCGCCGGCCTCGCGCACGATCACGGTGAGCGCGGCGATGTCCAGAATGTTGACGTCGGATTCGATGACCACATCGAGCGCGCCGCGCGCCAACAGGTGATAGTGGACGAAGTCGCCATAACCGCGGACGCGGCTGACCCGGCCGATCAGCCCCGCGAGGCGCTGCCAGCGCGGCGAGCGCGCCAGGGTCTTGAGATTCCCGGTGGACACGACGGCGCCGGCGAGGTCTGCGACCTCACTCACCCGCACGGCGCGCTCGTTGAGCCAGGCCCCCGCTCCCTGCTCGGCCCACGCGAGCTCCCCGTAAGCGGGCGCGTTCGAGACACCCAGCACCAGCTGTCCGGCGCGCAGCAGCGCAATCTGCGTGGAAAAGAACGGTGTGTCGCGCACGAAGGACCTGGTGCCGTCGATCGGATCGACCAGCCAGAGGTTCTCCGCCTGCATCGCATGCTGTCCGGTCTCTTCGCCATAGAAACCGTAGCCGGGGAACTGCCGGCTCAGCGTGGCGCGGATCACTTCCTCGGCCCGTACGTCCGCCTCGGTGACCGGCGAGTCGTCCGGCTTGGTGCGCACGCTGGGGTTCTTGCCGTAGTACTCGCCAATCACATCCGCCGCGGCCCGCGCCGCCGCCAGTGCCGCGGTGAGTTCTTTCGATGGCATATTCGCTTAGGATACGGCCATGGGGAACCGACTGAGCAAGATCTACACGCGCACCGGCGATGACGGCACGACGGGCCTCGGCGACGGCAGCCGGGTTGCCAAAGACAGCGTGCGCGTCGAAGCCTACGGTACGGTGGATGAGCTCAACAGCGCCGTCGGCGTGCTGCTCGCCGTGCCGGGCCTGCCGCAGGCCATCGGCGCCTGTCTCACCCAGGTGCAGCACGAGCTGTTCGACCTGGGCGGGGAGCTGTGCATCCCGGGTCACCGCCTCATCACCGGCGCGCAGGTCACGCAGCTCGAGCAGGCGCTCGACGGGTTCAACGAGGCGCTGCCGCCGCTCAAGGAGTTCATTCTCCCCGGGGGCGGGCCGGCGGCCGCCGCCTGTCACCTCACCCGCACCGTCGCACGGCGCGCCGAGCGGCGCGTGTGGGCGCTCGCGCGGGTGGAGGCGGTGCGCCCCGAGGTCACGCAGTATCTGAATCGCCTGTCGGATCTGCTGTTCGTGTTGGCGCGGGTGCTGGCGCGGCACGAGCTCGGCCTTGAGGTGCCGTGGCATCACGAGCGCGGCAAGGGCTGAGCCGCCCTTACTGCGTCGCCAGGCGGGCCGTGAGCAGCGTGCGGTATCGGCCCCAATCAAACACCGCCCAGGGATCGGTCTTGCGTCCCGGTGCGATGTCGCAGTGGCCGGCGATGGCTTGCGCCGACAGCGAAGCATAGGTCGCGAGCAGCGCCGCGGTGAGAGCGGTGAGCGCCTCGTACTGCGCATCGGTGTAGGGCGTGCCGTCGGCCCCTTCGAGCTCCACCCCGATCGAGAAGTCATTGCACCCCTCGCGCCCCTGATATGCGGACTTGCCGGCGTGCCAGGCCCGCTGCCCGAACGGCACGTACTGCACGATCCGCCCATCGCGCCGGATGAGCGCGTGCGCGGAGGCGCGCAGGCCTTCAATCTCCGCGAAGTAGGGGTGCGCCTCCGGCGCCAGGGTGCCGGTGAAGAGCCGATCGATCCACGGGCCGCCGAACTCCCCGGGCGGCAGGCTGATGCCGTGCACCACCAGCAGCTCCGGCACCGCGCCGGCCGGCCGTGCATCGCAGTGCGGCGACAACACCTGGCGAGCACCGGCCAGCAGCCCGGTGGCGGCGTCGATTTTCAGGGGCGCGGTTTCCGGCGCGCTGTGCATCGCGCGGATTCTGCCACAATCCGCGTCATGAACTCCCCCAACAGCGCTTACGTCACGCGCGACCTCGCTCACGTGTGGCATCCGTGTACCCAGATGAAGGATCACGAGCAGCTGCCGCCGATCCCGATTCGCTGCGGGCAGGGCGCGTGGCTCGAGGACTACTCCGGCCAGCGTTATCTGGATGCCATCAGCTCCTGGTGGGTGAACCTGTTCGGTCACGCCAATGCGCGCATCAACGCCGCGGTGCGCGCGCAGCTGGAGGAGCTCGAGCAGGTGATCCTCGCCGGCTTCACGCACGAGCCGGTGATCGCGCTCTCGGAGGCGCTGTGTGCGATGGCGCCCGGGGGACTGACCCGCTGCTTCTACGCCGACAACGGCTCCTCGGCCGTCGAGGTGGCGGTGAAAATGAGCTTCCACTACTGGCGCAACGTGGGTCGTACCGCGAAGCGTCGCTTCCTCACCCTGTCGAACAGCTATCACGGCGAGACCCTGGGGGCGCTCGCCGTGGGTGACGTCGATCTCTACAAGCAGATCTACCGCCCGCTGCTCATGGATGTCATCACCGTGCCCTCGCCGGATTGCTACGCGCGCGCCCCTGGCGAGAGCTGGGCGCAGCACTCGCGGCGCATGTTCGCGCACATGGAGGCCGCGCTCGCGCAGCACGCGCACGAGGCCTGCGCGGTGATCGTCGAGCCGCTGGTGCAATGTGCCGGCGGTATGCGCATGTACGATCCGGTGTACCTCACGCTGCTGCGCGAGGCCTGCGATCGTCACCAGGTGCATCTCATCGCGGACGAGATCGCGGTGGGCTTCGGGCGCACCGGCACCCTGTTCGCCTGCGAGCAGGCCGGCATCCGCCCCGACTTCATGTGTCTGTCCAAGGGGCTGACCGGCGGCTACCTGCCGCTGTCGACGGTGATGACCACGGACGGGGTGTACCAGGCGTTTTACGCCGAGTACGTCAAGCTCAATGCCTTCCTGCACTCGCACAGCTTCACCGGCAACCCGCTGGCGTGCGCTGCGGCGCGCGCCAGTCTCGCCATTTTCCGCGACGACGACGTGCTCGAGCGCAACCGGGCGCTCGCCGCGCGCATGGGCGAGCGCGCCCGCGCGCTCGCGGATCACCCGCACGTGGCGGAAGTGCGCCAGCGGGGCATGATCGTGGCGATCGAGCTGGCCGCAAACAAGGTGAGCCGCGAGCCGTATCCCTGGCAGGAGCGTCGCGGCCTCACCATCTACCGGCACGCACTGAGTCGCGGCGTGCTGCTGCGGCCCATCGACAACGTCGTGTACTTCATGCCCCCTTACGTGATCACACCCGAG
>DATKEZ010000086.1:0-8529 GCA_035511775.1 Steroidobacteraceae bacterium
GTTACCCGCTAGTACCTGAAACTAGTGCGTCTACCAATTCCGCCACCCGGGCAGGCGAGGAAGGCCGCGAAATGTACGCAGGGGTCCGGGGGCTGTCAATTGACGCCGCGTAGAGGAAAGTTCGGACGAGGCGACCGCGGCGCGAGCGCCGCATCGCAGTCCCGCAGCGCGAGGACGCCCGGCTCCAAATCCAGGGGCGCCGGGCAGAGCGCGGCCGCAGCCCGCGGCAAGCGCGCGAGTGTGCGCGCGGGAAGATCGCCGCCGTCTGATTCCAAAGTGAGTCCCGGCTCGGTGGTGGAGGGCACGGTCAGCGCCAATCGCGCCGGCTACGGCTTCCTGCGCGTTGAAGGGTTCAAGGAGAGCGTGTTTCTGCCGCCGCCGGAGATGCGTGGCGTCATGCACGGCGACCGGCTGCGCGTGAAGGTGTCGCGTGATGCGAGCGATCGCTGGTCGGGCGCCGTGCAGCAGGTGTTGGAGCGCGGGGTGAGCGCGTTTCTCGGCACCGTGGAGGTGCAGGGCCGCAGCGCCTGGGTGAACGCGGCGGATCGGCGCCTGCAGCTGCGTTGTGCGGTGGCGCCGCAGGACCTGCACGGCGCGCGCCACGGCGATTGGGTGATCGCCCGGATCACGCGCCACGCCGGCTCCGCTTCTTCCGCCCAGGCGATGATCGCCAAGCGTCTGGATCCGGATCGGCCGGTCGAGCTCGCTACCGAGTCGGCGATCGCACGCTTCGATCTGCCGCACGAGTTTCCGGCCGCGGCGCTGCGTGAGGCACAGGCACACGGTGAGCAGGTCGATGCGCGCGAAGCGAACGCGCGCGTGGACCTGCGCGAGCTGCCACTGGTTACCATCGACGGTGAGGATGCGCGCGATTTCGACGATGCGGTGTATGCCGAGCCACACCCGGGGGGCTTTCGCCTGATCGTCGCGATCGCCGACGTCAGTCACTACGTGAGGCCGGGGAGTGCCGTGGATGCCGAAGCGCAGACGCGCGGTACCTCGGTCTATTTCCCGACCCGTGTGCTGCCGATGCTGCCCACCGCCCTCTCGGATCACCTGTGTTCGCTCGCGCCGCGGGTCGATCGCCTGTGCTTTGCCGCCGACATGGTGGTCAGCCGCAGCGGTGCCTTGAAAAGCGCACGCTTCTATCCGGCGGTGATGCGCTCGGCGGCGCGCCTCACCTACACGCTCGCCAACGACGCGCTGTTCGTGGGCCGGCCGGCGGCGCGCACCGAGCTCGGTCCCTTGCTCGAGCGGCTCATGGTGCTGGTCGATGTCTATCGCGCACTCCACAAGGCGCGCGGCCACCGGGGCGCGCTGGATTTCGATGCGGCGGAGGCCGAGTTCGTCATCGACGCCAGCGAGCGGGTGCGCGCCATCGAGCTGCGGGTACGCAACGATGCGCACCGCCTCATCGAGGAGTGCATGATCCTGGCGAACGTCGCGGTGGCTGAGGCGCTCGAGAAGGCGCACGCGCCGACGCTCTACCGGGTGCACGGCCAGCCGGAGGACGAGAAGCTCGAGCGCCTCACGGCAACCCTTAAAGCTCTCGGCATCGATGCGCGCATCCCCAAGAGCGTGACCACGCGCGACCTGCAGGCGATCGCGCGCCGCGTGGGCGACGCGCCGGAGCGCGCCTTTGTGGAGTCGCTGGTGATCCGGTCGATGCCGCAGGCGGTCTATCAGGCGGCGAACATCGGACACTTCGGATTGGCCCTGACCCACTACGCGCATTTCACCTCACCCATCCGCCGCTACCCGGACCTGGTCGTGCACCGGACCCTGAAGGCGCTGACCGGGGCACAGGGCGGTTCGGGCGTGCGCTACGCGACCGCGGAACTCGGTGCTCTGGGTGAGAGCACCTCGCGCCTGGAGAAGCGTGCCGATGAGGCGGACCGCTACGTGTCCGGATTCCTCAAATGCACCTATTTAAAGGAGCGCATCGGGCAGACCTTCCAGGGGCTCATCACCACCGTGGTGGAGTTCGGCTGCTTCGTGCAGATCCTGGAGGTCGCCGTGGACGGCCTGCTGCACATCGACAACCTGCGGGATGATCAGTACGTCATGGAGGACGACGGTCATGCCTGGCGGGGCCGCCGCAGCGGACGGCGGCTGCGCACGGGGGCGCACGTGCGGGTGCTGGTGACCGCCGTGAACCCCATCGAGGGCCTGGTCGACCTCGCGCTGGCGGAAGAGGCGTAGCTGCGCTCGATGGGCCGTGGCGGCGAGGACCGCAATGAGGGGCACTGAGACCATCTACGGCGTGCACGCGGTGCGCATCATGCTGGAGCGCCATCCTGAGCGCGTGCACAGCGTGCGCATTGCACAGCAGCGCGATGATCCGCGCGTGCGCGCCATCGATGAGCTGGCGCGGCGCCACCAGCGCCCGGTGCAGCGCGTCGACGCACGGGCGCTGAAGCAGCTGCTGGGCGACGTCGCCCATCAGGGTGTGGCCGCCGATATCACGCCCCTGCCGCCCTGGACCGAGGATGAGCTGCTCGCGGCTCTGCAGAAGGTGAGCGCGCCCTTGCTGCTGGCGCTCGATGGCGTGCAGGACCCGCACAATCTCGGCGCCTGTCTGCGCAGCGCGGATGCCTGCGGCGCCCTCGCCGTGATCGTGCCGCGCGACCGTGCGGCGCAGGTCACGCCCACCGTACGCAAAGTGGCGGTTGGCGCGGCGGAAACGACCCCGGTGGTCGCCGTGACCAACCTGGTGCGCACCCTCAAGCTCCTCAAGCAGGCGGGTCTGTGGATCGTCGGCGCGGATGTCGCGGGGGAGAAGAGTGCGCACCAGGTGGATCTCACGGGACCGGTGGTGCTGGTGCTCGGGGCCGAAGGCGCCGGCCTGAGGCATCTGACGCGCCAGACCTGCGATTTTCTGGTCAGGCTGCCGCAGCTCGGCGCAGTCGAGAGTCTCAACGTGTCGGTGGCTGCCGGTATGCTGCTGTACGAGGCGGTGCGCCAGAGGCAGGCGCACTGAGCGGTATCCCTAAGCCGCGCACCAACCCCCTGGCCCGAGCCGCCGCACGCGCGGCATCATTGCCTGGCATTGCAGGGGCGAGGCGGTTTCAGTATGCTTCGCGCCCCTTTTTATCCGAAGGGGCGCGGAGGGTCGGCAGATCGGCCGCAGTCCGCGCATCTCCTTGCCGCACCGGGCGAGCCTTGAATCCGGGCGGCTTCATCCGAAAGGAGCACACAATGAGGCATTACGAAATCGTCTTTCTCGTGCACCCGGATCAGAGCGAGCAGGTGCCCGCGATGATCGAGCGCTACAAGGGCATGATCGCCACCGGCGGGGGCCACGTTCACCGCCTGGAGGACTGGGGGCGCCGCCAGCTCGCCTATCCGCTCGCCAAGGTGCACAAGGCGCACTACGTGCTGATGAACATCGAGACCGATCAGAAGACGCTCGGCGAGCTCACCGGCTCCTTCCGTTTCAGCGACGCCGTGCTGCGTCATCTGGTGGTGAACATGGACGCCGCCATGACCGAGCCGTCCCCGATGGCGAAGGCCGCAGACGAGGAAGGCGAGGGCGGACGGCGCCGCGAGCGCGCGCGCGAGGACATCGGCGCACCAGCCGACGACGAAGACAGCACGGCCGCCGAGAGCGTATGAGCGCTGCGCGTCCGCACCGGCACGTCAACACCTGACTGATTCGAGGATAACAGCCATGGCAATGTCCAGAGGACCCGGCGGGAGCGGTGGCAGCGGCGGCGGCAGCGGCAGCCGCTTCTCGCGTCGCAGGAAGTTCTGCCGCTTCACCGCCGAAGGCGTGAAGTCGATCGACTACAAGGATCTCGCCACCCTGAAGGGCTATGTCACCGAGACGGGCAAGATCGTTCCGAGCCGCATCACCGGCACCAAATCGTTCTATCAGCGCCAGCTCGCGGTGGCGATCAAGCGGGCGCGCTTTCTGGCGCTGCTGCCCTACACCGATCAGCACTGAGGGCATCTCGATGGAAGTTATTCTTCTGCAGAAGGTCGCCAATCTCGGCAGCATCGGCGAACGCGTGAAGGTGCGCTCCGGCTACGGCCGCAATTTTCTGCTGCCGCAGGGCAAGGCGACCCTGGCGACTCCCGAGAACATTGCGCGCTTCGAGGCCCGGCGCGCCGAGCTCGAGCGCCTGGCGCGCGAGCAGCTGGTTTCCGCGGAGGAGCGGGCCGGGGCCATCAAGGATTTCAAGCTCACCATTCATGCCAAGGCGGGTACCGAGGGCAAGCTATTCGGCTCGATCAGCACCAGCGACATCGCCGAGGCCTGTACGCGCGAGGGCTTCAACATCGAGCGCAGCGAAGTGCGCTTGCCCGCAGGCCCGCTGCGCATGCTGGGCGAGCACCTGATCAGCCTGCATCTGCACGCCGACGTCGACGTGCCCCTGCACGTGACGATCGTGGCGGAAGAGTAGCGCTAAGCGGGAGGCACAATCGCGGTGGCCGGTTCCGCCAAGGCGCGCTCGGATTCGGGCTCGGTCGCACTGCTGGACGCGCCGGTACCGCCGCATTCGATCGAGGCCGAGCAGGCGCTGCTGGGCGGCCTGATGATCGATCCGGTGGCCTGGGACAATGTCGCGGACGTCATCACGCAGGAAGACTTCTACCGTTCCGATCACCAGCTGATCTTCGCCGCCATCGGCACGCTCGCCGGCGAAGGCAAGCCCTGCGACGTGGTGACGGTGTCTCAGCACCTGGAGCGCACCGGCAAGCTCGAGCCGGCCGGCGGCCTCGCCTACCTGAGCTCGGTGGCGCGCGATACTCCCACGGCGGCCAACGTCCGCGCCTACGCGGACATCGTGCGCGAGCGCTCCCTGCTGCGACAGCTGATCCGCGCCGGCACCGACATCGCCTCCGCCGTGTTCAACAACGACGGCGAGAGCGCGCGCGAGCTGGTCGACCGCGCCGAGCAGCGCGTCTTCGATATTGCCGAATGGGGCTTCCGCAAGCGCGACGGCGCGGTGGCGGTGCGCCAGCTCCTGCCAGGAGTCATCGATCAGATCGATGACTGGCACAACAATCCCGACAAGCTGCGTGGCCTGCCGACCGGATTCACCGACTTCGACAAGCTCACCGGCGGCCTGCGCCCCGGCGATCTGATGATCGTGGCCGGACGGCCCTCGATGGGCAAGACCACGCTCGCCGTGAACATGGCCGAATACGCGGCCGTAAACCCCGGAACCCGCGCCTCGGTGGCGATCTTCAGCATGGAAATGCCCGCCGAGCAGGTCATCACCCGCATGCTGTCCTCGATCGGGGGCGTGCCCCTCAACAGTCTGCGCAGCGGCCGCATCTCCGACGACGACTGGGTGCGGATCACCGGCGCGACCAGCCAGCTGTCGGAAGCCAAGATCTTCGTCGACGAGACCCCGGCCCTCAACCCCACGGAGCTGCGCGCCCGCGCGCGGCGCGTCAAGCGCGAGCACGGCTTGAGCCTCATCGTGGTCGATTACCTGCAGCTGATGTACGTGCCGGGCACGCGCGAGAACCGCGCCACCGAGATCGCCGAGATCTCCCGCGGGCTCAAGGCGCTCGCCAAGGAGCTTCAGGTGCCGGTCATCGCGCTGTCGCAGTTGAATCGTGCGGTCGAGCAGCGCGAGCACAAGCGACCGGTGATGTCGGACCTGCGCGAATGCGTCACCGGGGATACCCTGGTCTGCCTGACCGACGGCCGCCGGGTGCCGATTGCCAGTCTCGTGGGGTCGGAGCCTGAGGTCTGGGCGCTCGATGAGCGGCGGCGCCTCACCCGCGCCCGAGCCGACAAGGTCTGGAAGGTCGGTCGTCGCCCGGTATTCAAGCTCCAGCTCGCGAGCGGCCGCTCAATTCGGGCAACGGCCGAACATCGGCTGCTAGCCGGCGCGGGTTGGAAAACAATGGGCACACTACAGGTAGGCGATCGGCTCGCTCTGGCGCGCCGCCTGCCGGAACCCGTCGAGCCGCAACGTTGGCCCGACCACTGGGTGGTTCTACTTGCGCATTTGGTCGGCGACGGGAGCTATCTAACGCACCAGCCGTTGCGCTACACCACTGCCTCTGAGGAGAACAGCGCCGCTGTGCGTGGCGCCGCCGAAGCGTTTGGCTGCCGCGTCACGCGCTATGAAGGCGTGGGCGAATGGCACCAGCTCGTCATCAGCGGCAACGGCAACCGCTGGGCACCGTTTGGTGTCGGCAAATGGCTGAAGGAGCTTGGTATTTTCGGTCAACGCTCACACCAGAAACACCTGCCACCAGCCGTATTTACTCTGGCGAACAGCCAGGTTGCGCTGTTACTGCGCCATCTGTGGGCCACTGACGGTACGATTACTCGCCGTAATGCCACTAAGGGCTATCCCGAACACATTAATTTCTCGACCTGCAGCCCGTTGCTTGCCCAGGACGTTGCGATCCTGCTGTTACGGCTCGGCATTGTTGCCCGAATCAGGACCTATTACAGCGGGCAGAATCGTCCCCTCTACAACGTCGACGTCAGCGGAGCTGAGTCACAACGAATTTTCGCCGAGACCGTCGGGGGTTTCGGACCCAGAGCAGCGCCGCTTTCAGAGCTGATGGCACACCTGCCAGGCATTCGTGGTAACACTAACGTCGACACCTTGCCGCTCGAAGCGTTTGCGGCGGTCCGTGCTGAGATGCGCACCCAGAACGTCAGCCAGCGCGCCATGGCGCGGATGCGGGGCACTTCTTACGGCGGTTCTTCGCATTTCAGGTTCTGCCCAAGCCGGGCGCAGATGGCGAGTTATGCACAGTCCCTGGACTCTCCTGAACTCGCGCAGTGGGCATCCTCTGACCTGTTCTGGGACCGAGTCGTGGCAAACACGCCGGATGGCGAGGAAGACGTTTTTGATCTCACGGTTCCGGGCATCGCAAATTGGCTCGCCGATGGCGTGGTATCGCACAATTCGGGCAGTCTGGAACAGGATGCGGACCTGATCCTGCTCATCTATCGCGAAGAGGTCTACGACCGCAACACCGCCAAGAAGGGCGTCGCGGAAATCGATCTGGTCAAACACCGCAACGGCGAGATCGGCACCTTCCTGCTCACTTTCCAGGGGCAGTTCACGCGCTTCGCCAACTACGCCCCCGACAGTTACGCGGAAGGCGTCTTGCGGTGAGCGGGCTGATCCGGGCCGTCATCGACACGCACGCCCTGCAGCACAACCTCAGCATCATCCGTGCGCGCGCCGGCCGTGCCAGGGTCATGGCGGTGGTCAAGGCCAACGCCTACGGGCATGGGCTGACGGCAACCGCGCTCGCGCTGCAGGCGGCTGACGCCTTCGGGGTGGCGCGCCTGGAGGAGGGGCTCGCACTGCGCCGCGCGGGCATCACCCAGCCTATCGTGCTGCTCGAGGGCGTGTTCGACCCGGAGCAGCTCGAGCTCGCGGCGCAGCACCGGCTCGACCTGGTGGTGCACGATCGGCTGCAGGTCGAGCTGCTGGAAAAGAGGCGCGGCACGCACCGCTTCGTGCTGTGGATCAAGATCGACACCGGCATGAACCGTCTCGGCTTCCGGCACCAGGAGTTTGCGGCGGCGCTCGCGCGAGTCTGTCATCTCACACCCGCACCGCTCGAGATCCGCCTGCTCACGCATCTGGCGTGCGCCAACGAGCGCGATGCACCCGTGACGCAGGCGCAGCTGACGCGCTTCCGGCATGCGTCGCGCGGCCTCAAATACGCGGTCAGCATCGCCAACTCCGCCGGCCTCTTCGGCGCTGTGCCGCTGGGGTGCGACTGGGTGCGGCCGGGGCTCGCGCTCTACGGCGCCTCCCCGTTTGCGGACTGTTCCGCGGGCGATCTGGGGCTCAAGCCCGCGATGCGGCTCGAGAGCTCGGTCATCGCCGTGCGCGAGGTGGCGCGCGGCGAGCGCGTCGGCTACGGCGGCGCCTGGGTGGCCGCGCGTGATTCGCGCATCGCCATCATCGCGGCGGGCTACGGCGATGGCCTGCACCGCAGCCTGGCGGGCGCTACGCCGGTGCTGGTGGGCGGTGAGCGCGCCCCGCTCGCCGGCCGGGTGTCGATGGACATGATGGCGGTGGATGTGTCCGGGTTGCGCGAGGTGCACGTCGGCACGCCGGCGGTTCTATGGGGGCCCGGACTGCCGGTGGAGGAGGTGGCGCGCCACGCCGGCACGATCCCGTACGAGCTGCTGTGCGCCGTGAGCCAGCGCGTGCCGCTCGTAGTGAGCGGCGGTGAGCCGCTCTGAGCCTCGGATTGCTGCGCCGCACCCGGCGTCAGTTCACGAAGAACCCCATCTTGACGCCGGCGAGCTGAATCACGTCATTGTCGGAGAGGCGGGTTGCCTGGGCTCCGATCGGGGTACCGTTGAGCAACGGGTAGTCGTTGGCCTTGCCGCTGTCGACGTGCACGATGTAGTAGGCCTCGGCGCGGCGCGTGATCGCGGCTACCTGCACCCCGGGACGGCCGAGGGTGGTGAGGGCCTTGTTGAGCTCTACCTCGCGGCCTGCGAACGCCCCCGACAGCACCTGCAGTTTCGCCTTCTTCAGCGCCGCGGCGCCGTCCGCGAGCGCCCGTGAGCGCGCGGTC
>DATKEZ010000087.1:0-7805 GCA_035511775.1 Steroidobacteraceae bacterium
GCCGACTACACGCATAACCTCGAGGCGGCCGGCAAGCTCGCCATCTTCTCGCTGTCCGATCCGGCGGTGATCATCGGCCTGTTCATCGGCGGCCTGGTGCCCTACCTGTTCGGCGCCATGGCCATGGAGGCGGTCGGACGGGCCGCCGGCGCGGTGGTGAACGAGGTGCGGCGCCAGTTCCGCGAGATCCAGGGAATCATGGCGGGCACGGCCAAACCCGACTACTCGCGCGCGGTGGACCTGCTCACGCGGGCCGCGATCCGCGAGATGATCGTGCCGTCACTGCTGCCGATCCTGGTGCCCATCGTACTGGTGCTGGTGATCAACACCCTCATGGGCAGCGGTGCGGGCATCCGCGCGCTCGGGGGCCTCTTGATCGGCACCATCGTCACCGGGCTGTTCGTCGCCATCTCCATGACCACCGGCGGCGGCGCCTGGGACAACGCCAAGAAGTACATCGAAGAGGGCAACTTCGGTGGCAAGGGGTCGGAGGCGCACAAGGCGGCCGTCACCGGCGACACGGTGGGCGATCCGTACAAGGACACCGCGGGTCCGGCCATCAATCCGCTGATCAAGATCATCAACATCGTGGCGCTGCTGCTGGTGCCGCTGCTGTAAGGGCCAGCGACCATGTCCCAGGACGAACAGTTTCCAGTGCAAAAGTCGGACGCCGACTGGCGAGCTGAGCTCACGCCCGAGGCGTACCAGGTGCTGCGCAAGCATGGCACCGAGCGCGCCGGGACCAGTCCCCTCAATCACGAAGCACGCGCCGGCGCCTTCCGCTGCGCGGGCTGCGGCCAGCCGCTGTTTGATTCGTACAGCAAGTTCGACAGCGGCACGGGCTGGCCAAGCTTCTTTCAGCCGCTGCCGGGGGCCGTAGGCACGCACGAGGACCGGAGCCTGTTCACACGCCGCACGGAAGTTCACTGCTCGCGCTGCGGCGGTCACCTGGGTCACGTGTTCCCCGACGGACCCGAGCCTACCGGTGAGCGTTACTGTATGAACGGCGTGGCGTTGAAGTTCGAGCCCGCGAAAACCTAGAGCGGCGGCGGCCGCTGCGCTGTGCGTTCAGGCCGCCAGCAACAGCGGCTGCGGCCGTCCGATCGCATACCCCTGCAGGTAATCGACGCCCATGCGGCGCGCCACGTCGACCGCGGCCGCGTCCTCCACCTGCTCGGCGATGACCTTGAAATTGAGCGTGCGCGCGAGCTTGATCATCGCTGCCACCATCGCCTGATTGACTGCGTCGCCCGCCAGGTTGCGCATGAAGCTGCCGTCGATCTTGAGGTAATCGAGCGGCAGATTCTTCAGATTGGAGAACGAGCCGACACCGGAGCCGAAGTCATCGAGCGCGAACTGACAGCCCATGCCGTGCAGCACCCCGACGAAACGGCGCGCGTGATCAAGGTTGGCGATCACCGCGTTCTCGTTGATCTCGAAGCACACCTGCGCGGGCGCGACCCCGCTGCTGTCGAAGCACTCGACCACGAACTCGAGAAACTGCGCGTCCCCGAGCGTCTGTCCGGACACGTTGATGGCGACGCTGCGGTTGGCCGGCACCGGGATCGCCCCGCGCCCGAGGGCCGCGAACGTCGTCTGCACCACCCAGCGGTCCACCAGCCCCATCAGCCGGTAGCGTTCGGCGGCCCGCATGAACTCCGCGGGCGGCAGCTCGTGGCCAGCCTCGTCCTGCAGCCGCACCAGCACCTCCAGCGCCGGGCCGCCGTTCGCGCCGTGCGCCGGAACGATCACCTGCTGATACAGGTGGAAGCGGTTCTCCTTGAGCGCGCCCTGCAGGCGCTGCAGCCACTGGATCTCGCCGGTGTGGCGGGCGAGGGCCTCATCGCGCGCCGAGTACACCACCACCCGTCCGCTACCCTGCTTCTTGGCGACGTAGCAGGCGGTATCGGCGGCGGCCAGCAGCTCCTCCAGCGTGCCGCTCTCGCGCGAGATCTCCACCAGGCCCACCGACACGCCGATGTTGAAGATCTTGTCCTTCCACACGAAGCGGTACTCGCCCACCGAGCGGGCGAGGTCATCGGCGATCTGCCGTGCCTTGTCGAGCGGACAGCCGATCAGCAGCGTGCCGAACTCGTCACCGCCGAGACGCCCGACCGTGTCGCTGTCGCGCACCGCATCCCGCAGGAGCTTGGCGACCTCGCGCAGCATGCTGTCCCCGGCGAGGTGACCGCTGGAGTCGTTGACGAGCTTGAATCGATCGAGATCGAGATAACACAGTACGTGCTGACCATCGCCGCGATGGCCGCTCTCGATCGCCTCCGCCAGGCGCCGCTCGAACTCGCGGCGATTGATGAGGCCGGTGAGCGCATCGTGCGTCGCCTGGTACGACATCTGGCGGGCGAGACCGTGCATCTCGGTGACGTCGTGCAGCAGCACCACCGCACCGATGAGCTCCTGGGAGCTGTTGCGGATGGGCGAGGCCGACAGCTCGATGGAGCGCTCGCTGCCGTTGGCGCGCGACAGCAGCAGGGCGCGCCGGCTCAAGTTGACGGGCGCGCCGCTGGTGAGCGCCTGATGTACCGGATCGGAAAGCAGCCGCCGGTCGGTCTCGTCGACCAGACTGACGATCTCCTCCAGGACCTTGCCGAGCGCCCCGACGCCCGCAGCGCCGGTGAGCTGCTCGGCGGCGGGATTGAGGAAGGTGATGCGGCCGTCCTTGTCGGTGGCGATGATCGCCTCCGCCAGGGACTGCAGCGCCAGCAGCTGTGGCTCGGCGGCGCCGTCGCCCACCACGCGCAGTGCCGGATTGGTCTGGGTGGGAATGATCTCGACTCCGGTGATCAACAGCGCGTGGCCGGGGCGGAAATCGACCGGCGTGGAGCTGATCTCCAGGCGACTCACCTGGCCCTGCAACCCGACCATCTCGATTTCGTAGCGCTCGGCGGCCGGTTCCCCCACCAGGCGGCGGCGGATGTTCTCGCTCACCAGCTCGGAGTATTCCGGCGGCACCAGATCCGCGAGCCGGCGCCCGATGAGGTCCACGCGATCGACGCCCATCAAGCTCGCGAACTGCCGGTTGGCGTACAGGATCACCTCACGGTGCAACAGCACGGCCTCGTGAATGCGGTCGCCCAGGTCGGTGAACAGCCGGGGTGCCTGGGCGGCATCGCGCTCCGCGCCGCGGGTGGCGCGAGTCAACAGGTGATCGACGGCGTTGATCAGGCCGCCGATTTCCCCTTTGTCGCTGTCGAGGCCCAGCCGCTCGGGGAGCGGCCCGCCCGCGGCGATGCGCAGCAGTTGCTCCGACACTTGCCCAATGCTGCGCAACTCGCGACGCTGCAACCCATAGAGCACCAGGATCAAAGCGGCGACGAGCGCCAACAGCAGGCATAACAGCCCAAGAATCGACATCATCTATGTTCTTCTTCAAGCCTTCCGCTTGGTTTTACCGCGCGGTCCTGTCAGGCACTCTAATTCGATTTGTCACGCCTGAGGCTTGCGGTCCAGGCAAGCATAGCGCACGCACCCCCTCGCCCCGTCGGTATTTCACCATATCTCGTCGCAAGGCCGCTTGGCAGGGCGAGGGAAAACCCTTAACTTCTCCGGCCTTTTCACCGTACTAGCAATAAGTCCAATCGGAGCGCCCATACGATGCACACGGCGGATGTCCGCGAACAGATGATCGAGCAGCAGGTGCGCGCGTGGGACGTGCTGGATGCTCGTGTGCTGGAGGTCATGCGCCGCGTGCCGCGCGAGCTGTTTGCCCCGCCGCAGCAGCGCTACCGCGCCTATGCCGATGTCGAGGTGCCGTTGGCGCGCGGGCAGCATATGTTGCGCCCCAGCGTGGCCGGCAGGCTCCTGCAGGCGCTGCTGCCCGCACCCGGCGAGGCGGTGCTTGAGATCGGGGCCGGCAGCGGATTCGTCACGGCGTGCCTGCGCGCCATGGCGGAGCAGGTGCGCTCGCTGGAGATCTTTCCGGAGCTGGCGGACGCGGCGCGCCGCAATCTCGCGGCGCTCGGGATGCGGGATGTCGAGGTGCTGGACGCGGATGCCCTCAGCACCGACAGCGGCGCGCGTTACGGCGCCATTGCGCTGACGGCCTCGCTGCCGCTCTACGATGCGCGCTTCGAGCGCATGCTGGCCCCCGGCGGGCGCCTGTTCGTGGTGGTCGGTGAGGCGCCGGTGATGGAAGCACGCCTGGTGCGGCGCGCGGCCGAGGACGCCTGGAGCACCGAGAGCCTGTTCGAGACGGTGATCGACCCGCTGGTGCACGCCGTGCGGCCGGCGAGGTTCACTTTCTGACCCTGGATCGCATCTGTTTTTGCATGAAGGGAATGCCATGAATCGTGCCTCGACTCTCGCACTGGTGTTACTCGCGTTCTCGGGCGGCGCGGCCGCCAAGGATCTGGTAGGGGTGTTCGAAGACGCGGTGCACAACGACCCGGTCATACGCCAGGCCGATGCCAACCGGCTCGCCGCGCGCGAGGCTCGCCCGCAGGCCCTGGCCGCGGTGCTGCCGCAGCTGAACGGCACCGCCGGCGTGACGGGCGACCACAACTCCGGCGAGCAGCCCATTTTCGGCACCAACCCGAACGGCACAGCGTTGGTGATAGCAGCCCCTGCGACTCTGGATACCAGCACCCGCACGTGGGGCGTGAATCTGCGCCAGAACCTGTTCTCGTGGGCGAACTGGATGACACTCAAGGAGGCCAGCCGGGAGGTCGCGCAGGCCGAGGCCACCTACCAGGCCGCCGAGCAGCAGTTGATCCTGCGGGTCGCCCAGGCCTACTTCACCGTACTGGCCGCCGAGGACGGGCTGGAAGCCAACCAGGCCTCCCTCGAAGCCATCTCCCGCCAGCTCGATCAGGCGAACAAGCGCTTCGAGGTCGGGCTCATCGCCATCACCGATGTCCAGGAAGCCAAGGCGGCACGCGACACCGCCGCCGCGGCGGTGATCGCCGCCAAGCGCACCCTCGCGACCTCCGAGGACCAGCTGCAGGAGATCACCGGGGAGAAGTACGAGGCTCTCGCCAAGCCCGGCACCGACATGCCGCTCAAGAGCCCGGAGCCCGCCGACCAGAGCCGCTGGGTCAACATCTCCCTGGAGCAGAACCTGTCGCTCATCTCGAGCCGCCTGGGGGCGGAGATCGCGCGCGACAACGTGCGCGTGGCAGTCGGCGGGCATCTGCCGACCCTCGACCTGGTCGCGGGACGCTCCTTTCAGAGGCAGGGTGTCAACGAGAACTTCGCCGGCGAGCACTTCGGTTACGACAGCTATGGCAACGACCGGCAGATCGGCGTGCAGCTCACCGTGCCGATCTTCAGCGGCGGCTTCACGCAGTCGAAGGTGCGTCAGACTCAGTACCTGTGGATCGCCGCCAAGGAAGCGGTCGTGCAGAGCTCACGGGCCACCGAGCGCCAGGCGCGCGACGCCTATCTCGGCGTGATCAGCGGCATCGCGCGGGTGCAGGCGCTGCGCCAGGCGCTCGAGTCGAGCCGCACTGCGCTCAAAGCCACCGAGGCGGGCTACGAGGTCGGCACCCGCACGGCGGTCGACGTTCTCAACTCGCGCAAGACCCTGGTGCAGGCGCAGACCGACTACTCCGGCAGCCGCTACGATTACATCGTGAGCGTGCTGCAGCTGCGCCTGGCGGCGGGTAATCTCGACCGGCCGCAACTCACCGACATCAACAACTGGCTGACGGTGGCCGCGCCGACCTCGCCGGCGGAGGCGACGCCCGAAAGCCTCGCGCCCACCATCCCGCCGAGCGCACCGCCACCGGGCGCGAAGCCCTGAAGTCTACGGCTCGCTCAGCAGCGGTTCGATCAACCCGAGGAGCTTGCCGAGCGCACCGCGGTTGCTGTCCACCGAGGCGCGTCCCTGCATACCGATTCGCACCCGGGCCTCGGGGTTCGCCAGCAGCGCGCCGATGCGCGCGCCGAGCGTGGCAGCGTCGCGCACGACCTCGGCGGCGCCGCTCGCGATCAGCAGGCGCGCGATTTCCTCGCTGTTGGAGTTGTACGGGCCGGTCAGGATCGGCACCCCGAGCGCGGCCGGCTCGAGCAGGTTGTGGCCGCCGATCGGCACCAGGCTCCCGCCGACGAAGGCGACATCGGCGGCGGCGTAGAAATCCAGCAGCTCGCCGAGGGAGTCGAGCAGCAACACCTCGCTGGTGTGCGCCGCGGCCGCGGCGCCCTGCGAGCGGCGCACGAAGCTCACGCCCCCCTGGTGCAGTAACGCCGCGACCTCGGCGAAGCGCTGCGGATGACGCGGCGCCAGCACCAGCAGCGCTTCCGGGTGCAGCGCGCGCACCTGGCGCTGCGCCTCGAGCAGCGTCTGCTCCTCGCCGCCGTGAGTGCTGCCCGCCACCCACAGCGCGCGGGCGGGCGCGTACTGCTCGCGCAGTCGCGCGCCGCGCTCCACGGTCTGCGGCGGCAGCTCGAAGTCGAACTTCAGATTGCCGGTCACGTGGGTGCTGGCAGGATCCGCGCCGAGGGCCCGAAAGCGCTCGGCATCCCCGCTCCCCTGGGCCGCCACCACGGCCGCCTGCGACAGGGTGTCGCGGAACAGCGCTCCCAGGCGCCGATAGCGGCCGACCGAGCGCGCCGAGAGCCGCGCACTCGCCAAGACCAGCGGCACACGCCGCCGTCCACATTCGCGGTACAGGTTCGGCCACAGCTCGGTCTCGACTATGACCGCGAGCCGCGGCTGCACGCGCGCGAAAAAGCGCCGCACCGCGCCCGGCAGATCGAAGGGCACGTAGCGCACCTGCGCGGCGCCCCCGAACAGGGCCCGCGCCCGCGCGGCACCGGTGGGCGTGACAGCCGTGACGGTGAGCGGCAGGTCCGGATAGCGCTGCCGCAGCACGCCCACCAGCGGCGCGCAGGCCTGCACCTCCCCGACCGAGACCGCGTGGATCCACACCCCGTGCGGCGCCGCCGGCGCGCCGAAGCCGAAGCGCTCGCCGAAGTTGCGCCAGTAGCCACGATCGCGCACGCCACGCCACAGAAACACGACCGAGATGACCGGAGCGGCTAGATAGACGGCGAGGAGATAGACGAATCGCAAGTGAGCGCCCGGTGCCCTCTAAGGCGCCGGCGGCGCGCGCGGGGCGGAAGTCTGGCGGTAACCGTCCAGCAGTGCGTGCCAGTCCGCCTCGGCGAAACGCTCCGGCGGCAGCGCCCAGGTGAGTTTCTCCAGCGAGCGGCGCAGCCGCACCAGGTTCATGTCGCACCACAATCCCGGCGGGCGCAGCTCGCAGCGATCGAAGTCGATGAGGTACACGGCTTCCTCGCTCAACAGCACGTTGTGCGCATTGAGGTCCGCATGGCACACCCCCAGGTCGTGGAACCTGCGAATGCAGCGGCCGATGGCAATCCAGGTGAGGACCGACAGCGCCCCGGTGCGCAGGCACTCGCTCAGGGAGCCGACTACGGGCAACCGCTCGGTGATGATGTCGCCGGTGTAGGTGAAACCGTGGTGGTGGTAGCGCGCCGCGAGCGGCGCCGGCACCGGCAGCCCGGCACGATGCAGACGGTAGGTCAGTTGCCACTCCGTGAACGGCCGCGTGCTCTGCTCGCCCTGCCAGAGGTAGCGATCCCCCGAGATGCGCGCGATCAGCCCGCCGCGCCGGTAGTGGCGCAGCACGAAACCCTTGCCCGCGGCTCTGACCAAGTGGGTGGCGCCGCGGCCGCGCGCCACGCCATCGAGCTCCCCGCGCGCCTCCCAGAACTTCGGGTCGAACCAGTTGGGACTCAAATTGCCCACACGCGAGGCGTCATATAGCATGGCGCCGCCCGCGAGGGCGCCGTGTTTCACTTCCGGGCCAAGTGCCCAGCGCCCG
>DATKEZ010000088.1:0-3980 GCA_035511775.1 Steroidobacteraceae bacterium
CACCCCGCAGGTCGGATCGAGAATGGAGCCGTGAACTCCGGCGGTGAAGTTCACATAAACATGCAGGGCAGTGGTGCCCGCCGCACCCGGAGGGTGCACCTGCGTGAGCCCGCCCGCGAGGATCAGGCGCTGCGTGGCGGAGTTCGGCACCACCTGGTCGGGGCATCCCGACGGTGTGGGTTGTGCGAGACAGACCACCGCCGGCGGCGGCGGCGCGCTGCCCACCACCTGAATGAGATGAATGGGATGGTTGGTCGTCGCCAGCGCAATGAAGTTGATCGGATCGCCGGCGTCGACCACGGTCTGCGCATCGCGGAAGAACTGCTCATAGAGCGTGGTGCCCGGCAACAGCCCCTGGGCGGCGAGCCCGGCGTCGATCACGGGCGCGAAGGTGGGCGAGTCGCGCAGCAGCTGCGCGACCTCGCCGCCCGGATTGGCGAGCGTCGCCGTGCCGATGTCTGCCGGGCGCAGGACGCCCATGAGCGTGCCGCCCACGATGCCGCCGAGCGAGTGCCCGAGGTAATGAATGAGAGTGGGATTGATGCTGCCCGCGGCCCCCAGGCTCAGGTGCGGCACCGAGCGCGCGAGCGTGACGAGATCCGCTACGCCCTCGCGCAGGTTGTCGCGCGCGGTCAGCAGGCTCGCCAGGTTGATGAAATGCAGGCCGGACGGGTCGATTACGCCGGGGACGGTGGCAAGATCGAAGGTGCGCTCGATGGAGCCGCTCGCTGGCAGCCCGAGGCCGGTGTACAGCGGATTGGCGCCGCTGGCGTACAGGGGGTCGGACTGGTTGGTGATGCCGTGCAGTGGCAGATCGACCGCCACCACCACGAAGCCGGCGTCGGCGAACGAATCCGCCACGGCGAACATGTCCTCGCGGCTGCGGGTGATGCCGTGCTGAAAGATCAGCAGCGGCCAGCCGCCCGCGGGAGGCACCGTGCCGCCGCCCAGCACGTACAGCGAGGCTGCATTCGGCACGCTGACCAGCACCGGGATCTGCAGAGTTGCGGTCGGCACCGGCAGCGGGTTGAAGCGCGTGACGAAGGTGCTGGTGGTATCCAGCGGGAACGGCGGCGCGTGCCAGTACTCGGTGAGCGGGGCGGTCTTGCTCGAGTAATACGGGACATTCAGCACGCCCACGTACAGGTCGGCGTGGCCGGGAAGACCCAACCCGAGGGCAGCCGTGGTGAACCCCGGGGGGTGCTGCACCGTGATGGTCTGCGCGGTCGCGGTGGCAGAAATCAGCGCGAGCGTATCGACGGTCGACTCGGTGGTGAAGCTGAAGGACAGCACGATATGCGCCGGGTTCAGCCCCAGCCCCTGCGCGATCAGCATGTGCGCGCCGGTCAGCTGGCAGATGCCGTGCAGCGTCGCATCGCTGATCGCGGCGCAGCTGGGCAGCGCTGCCTTGATGCTGGCGTAATCGGTGTCCGGTACCGCATGGTTCCCGGAAGAATCGGTGATGCCATCCATCAGGAACACCAGGTAACCGGTGCCGGTGGCGCAATTCGCACCGAGAAACATGCCACCGCTCAGGCAGGTGCTCGGCAAGAGCGGATGCAGCGGCTTGATCTCGAGAATCGTGTTTCCGACCAGCGCCTCCTGCCCGAGTCCGGCGGAGAAGTCAGTGCCCAGGGTGAGCGGGGCTGCGAGAACTCCGGTGGTGGCCTTGGTCAGGTTGTCGGTGGTCACCGGGACGATGATGATCGAGGCCGCGGTGAAGGAGGCCGGGTTCAGCGCGCCGCCGAAGCGCTCACGGATCACCGCGGTGGTCGAGAAACCATCGAGCGCATTCACCGCCGCCTGATTGGGCATGAGTGCGTTGGCCGGCTGGATGTTCAGCGTGCCATCGGTCGAGCCGAAGAAATACAGGTCGGTCGGGTAGGGCAGCACTCCCGCCGCCGGGTGAAACAGCGCCGTGTTGCTCGAGGGTTGTGTGACCGGGGTCGAGCCTCCCGGGTTGCCGTTCAGCATCGTGAGGTTGGGCGAACCGACGGTGCCGTAACCCCCGCCCGAGCAACCACCCGCGAGCCACGCAACCGAGACCATGCCGGCGGCGATGAGTTTCTTCATTTCCCTCGAACTCCTGACCACGCGGAGCGCGCACCGTGAGACGCGCGCAGCGGTCCGCATTTCTTGTGCCGTGGCTCACCGGCCGTGACCCCTCCCGCCGGTGCTGTTTGAGCGTGGACGAGGCGAGCTAGAGTACGCTTACGGCAAGAACGGTGGCAAGGTGCGGCCATGTCCGCTGGCAAGTCAGGCAGCCGCGCAGCTTCTTCCGTGAGGCGCGCCGGCCGGGCGCGCGTTCTGCGCATCATCGGGGGAACATGGCGCGGCAGAAAGTTACGCTTCCCGGCGTCCGCCGCCATCCGTCCGACCCCCGACCGAGTGCGCGAGACGCTCTTCAACTGGCTGGGGGCGCGCACGCCCGGAGCGCGTGCGCTGGATCTGTTCGCCGGTAGCGGGGCGCTTGGGCTCGAGGCGCTCTCGCGCGGCGCATCCCATGTGACCTTTGTCGAGCAGGATGAGGCGGCGGTGCGCGAGCTGCGCGCGCGGCTCGCCGAATGGCACGCCGGGGATGCCCGCGTGGCGCGCGCGGATGCTCTGCGCTACCTCGCCGGCGAGGCGCGCACCTTTGACCTGGTGTTTCTGGATCCGCCGTTCGGCTCCGAGCTGCTGGGCGAGGCGGCGCGCAGGCTCGAGGAGCGCCACTGGCTTGAGCCCGGGGCGCTGATTTATGTGGAATGCGCGGCCCGCGCCGGCCTGCCGCCGCTCCCGCCGCCGTGGCGGCAGCTCAAGGCGAAGCAGGCCGGCGAGGTCGGTTATCATCTGTTTGCGCACACTGCGCCTTTGGCAGCCGACACCGCATGAAACGCAACGCCGTCTATCCGGGCACCTTCGATCCCATCACCAACGGCCACCACGACCTGGTGCGGCGCGCGGCCGGCATTTTCGACCAGGTGATCGTCGCGATCGCGGCCAACACCCACAAGACACCGATGTTCCCGCTGGAAACGCGCGTCGAGCTGGCGCGCCGCGTGCTGAGCGACGTCACGAACGTGCAGGTGCTGGGCTACTCGGGACTCACGGTCGATTTTGCGCGCCAGCACCACGGCACCGTGATCGTGCGCGGCTTGCGGGCGGTGTCGGATTTCGAGTTCGAGTTTCAGCTCGCCAACATGTCGCGTGCCCTCGACCGCAACTTCGAGACCGTGTTCCTCACGCCGCAGGAGCACTTCACCTTCATCTCCTCGACCCTGGTGCGCGAGATCGCGGTGCTGGGCGGGGACGTGAGTCAGTTCGTCCATCCGATCGTGGAGGCCGAGCTGAAGAAGCAGCGGCGCGTATGAGAAGCACAGCTACGCTCGCCTCCACCGAGCACGCCCCGGGCCACCAGCTCGAGGGTGCCTGGGTGCCGATCGCGGCCAGCGTCGCCGGCAGCCGCGTGGCCGTGGACGAGCTGCGGGTGCGTTATCTGCTGCTCGAGGCCGGTGGCTACAGCATCATCGATCGCAGCAACCACGTGGTCGACGGCGGCTGCTATCGGGTGAACGAGGAGCTGACGCCGGCGACCCTGGACATCGTCGGGCGCAGCGGCCCGCACGCCGGACACACGATGCGCGCCATCTACGAGTTACGCGGCGATGAGCTCACCGTGTGCTATGACCTGGAGGGCAGGGAGCGCCCGGCGAACATGCAGCCGCGGGAGGATCAGCTGCTGCTGCGCATCACCTACGCCCGCGCCGCTATCCTGTTTTCCTAGCTTTCCTGGCGCGCCGGCCGCGTGGCGCGGAGCGTGGAGCGCGCGCGCCTGCAGGCGGGACGCGACGCGCGCGCACCAGCTTGCGCGCGCGAGGCTTGCCGCGCTTGGGTCCCTGCGTCCCGCGTCGCGCAGCGCGGCGCAGCTTCTTCACACGCGGCAGGCGGATGCGCTCCGCGGGCGCCGGCAAGGTGCCGGCGCGCTTCAGTTCCAGCGCCCG
>DATKEZ010000089.1:0-21971 GCA_035511775.1 Steroidobacteraceae bacterium
TGATGAGATCACGGATGCGATGCACGCGGTCGCCAACGAGGCGCGCACCATCGAGGGACGGCTGTCGAAGTCCGACTGGATCGTGGGGGATAGCTGCTCGGCGGTCGACATGGTCATCTTCCCCGGCATCCAGCTGCTGAAACGTGCGCTCGAGCGGCCGCAGGCGCGCGAGCTGTCCTCGCGCTTCATGCCGGTCGAGGTGAACTATCCTTCACTCGGCCGTTGGCTCGCGCGCGTCGCGGCACTGCCCGGCTACGAGCGCACCTATCCGCCTCACTGGCGCTGAACGACCGCTCAAATGCCAGAGAGCGCGCGGTGTGCGCCGCGCGAAATGATACCCTTCACTTCGCGCGCGCCCCCGTGCGCGAAGGGAGAACTGAAGCCGCATCATGAGCAGCAACGAAAAGATTCATCTCGAGTTTCCAGGACGGATCCTGTTGGTGGGTTTTGGCAGCATCGGCCAGGGTGTGCTGCCGCTGATCCTGCGGCACATCGGCATTGCGCCCGAGCGCCTCACCATCGTGACCGCGGAGGACAAGGGAAACGAGGAGGCCGCCAAGTACGGCATCAAGTTCGTCAAGGAGCGGCTCACGCGCGAGAACTTCCGCCGCGTGCTCAATCCGCTGCTGGGACGCGGGGATTTCCTGATCAACGTCTCGATCGAGGTGTCGAGCGTCGCGCTCATCAAGCTGTGCTGGGAAAAGGGCGCGATGTACCTGGACACCTGCCTCGAGCCCTGGCCGGGCGGCTACACCGACCCGACCGTCCCCGCCGCCCGCCGCACCAATTACGCGCTGCGCGAGGAGGCGCTGGCGCTGCGGGCCGGGAATGCGCGCGCTCCCACCGCGGTGCTCACCCACGGCGCCAACCCGGGGCTGGTGTCGCACTTCGTGAAGCAGGCGCTGCTGAACATCGCCGCCGACACCAAGGTGGAGGCCGGCAAGCCCGGCTCGCGCGCCGAATGGGGCGAGCTGGCCCGCCGCCTCAGCGTGAAGGTCATCCACATCGCCGAGCGCGACACGCAGATCTCGGTGAAGCCGAAGGAACCGGGCGAATTCGTCAACACCTGGTCGATCGACGGCTTCGTGGGCGAGGGCTCGCAGCCGTGTGAGATAGGCTGGGGCACGCACGAGCGCAACTTTCCGCGCGACGGCAAGCGCCATGACTTCGGCTGCCTGGCGGCGATCTACCTGACGCAGCCCGGCGCCGGCACCCGCGTGCGCACCTGGACACCGCGCGCCGGCCATTTTCATGGCTTCTGCATCACTCATGGGGAGTCCATCTCGATGGCGGACTACTTCACGGTGCGTGAGGGCGTGCAGGTGGCGTACCGGCCCACGGTGCACTATGCCTATCACCCGTGCGACTCCGCCGTGATGTCGGTGCACGAGCTCGCCGGGCGCAACTACGTGCAGCAGGAGCGCCAGCGCATCCTGATGGACGACATCGTGAGCGGTATCGACGAGCTGGGCGTGCTGCTCGCCGGCCACCGCCGCAACGCCTACTGGTACGGCTCGCAGCTGTCGATCGGGGAGGCACGCAAGCTCGCCCCTTACAACAATGCCACGAGCCTGCAGGTGTGTGCGTCGGTGCTGTCCGGGGCGGTGTGGGCGATGGAGAACCCCAATCTCGGTGTGGTCGAGCCGGATGAGATGGATTTCCGCCGCTGTCTCGAGATCTGCATGCCGTATCTCGCTCCGGTGGCCGGGGAGTACACGGATTGGACACCGCTGCACGAGCGCGACCGACTGTTCCCCGAGGACCTCGACAGGAACGATCCCTGGCAGTTCAAGAACGTGCGGGTGCTCTGGTAGATCGGGCAAAAGTCGCCTGCGGCGCTTTTGCCGGACATCAGCTTCGTTATCGGCGGCAAAAGGCGCGGCTTTTGCCGCCTGCGCTTCAGCGCTGGTACTCGATCGACACGATCACGTATGCGCGGCTGCCGCCGGGAGTCTCCACGATCACTGCGTCGTCCAGGGTCTTGCGCAGCAATGCGCGCCCGAGGGGCGAGTCCATGCTGATGTAGCCGGGGGCGCGGTCGAACTCGTCGGGACCGACGATGCGGTAACGCGACTGCGCGCCGTCCTGCGACTCGAGCAGTACCCACGCTCCGAAGAACACGCGCGCCGGGTCGGCGGGGGGCTGATCGACCACCACCATGCCCTCGAGCCGCCGGCGCAGGAAGCGTACCCGGCGGTCGATTTCCCGCAGGCGGCGCTTGCCGTAGGTGTATTCGGCGTTCTCGGAGCGATCCCCCTGGGCGGCGGCGGCCGCCACCGCCTGGCAGACCCTGGGGCGCTCGTCGCGCCACAGACGCTCGAGCTCCAGGTGCAGGTGGCGCGCGCCCTCCGGAGTGATGTACTTCGAGCCCGCCGGCGCGTCTGGCCGCAAGCGCCTCATCGGCAGCAAATCCTGTGAATTATGTCGCAGTCACTTTTACAGAAATCGGGGGTTCTGTGGAACATCTCACGGACGAACGCCGCGCGGCGCTACTAACCTGTGAATCGTGGCTACCAAGTACTACACACACTTCGTCACCGCCGGGGGCAAGGCGCAAAACCCTCCCTGCGGCAGCGAATGGAGCGGGGTAGTTGAGCTGCGCGAGCCGCTCAGCAACACGCGCGCCAGCCGTGAGCTGCGCGCGCTGCTGGCACAGAGCTTCGACCTGGATTCGGAGGACATCCGGATCCTGCATTGGGCACGATTGCACTGAGGAGATCCCCTGGCGGACTTCCTTCCCTTCATCGAAGGTCCGCCCTTATAAACCCCAGGCCTCAAAACCTGGGGTTTTTTTTTGACGCCGGCGCCTGAGCGCCGCCCCCACCCGCGCCGCGGGCGCGAACAATCGACGCGCCTTGTCCCCCATGTGACAATCCACGCCCCCCGGCCAAGGGGACTCAGACGCTGCCAAGGAGAATTCAATGCGCGCGTGGTTTTTCGCCCTTGTGGGTGCCGCGGTCCTGGGCCTGTCAGGCTGCGGTTACAACTCCCTGCAGCAACAGGACGAGAGCGTCAAGGCGGCCTGGTCCGAGGTCGTGAATCAGTATCAGCGCCGGGCGGATCTCATCCCGAATCTCGTCAACACCGTGAAGGGCTACGCCGCGCAGGAGCAGAAGGTGCTGATCGGGGTGACCGAGGCGCGCGCGCGGGCGAGCTCGATCCAGGTGACACCCGAGGTGCTGAATAACCCGCAGCTGTTCCAGAAGTTCCAGGCCGCGCAGGGCGATCTCACCCAGGCCCTGAAGAGCCTGATGGTGGTCGTCGAGCGGTACCCGGAGCTGAAATCGGACCAGAACTTCCGCGATCTGCAGTCGCAGCTCGAGGGCACTGAAAACCGCATCACCGTGGCGCGCAATCGCTACATCCAGGCGGTGCAGTCCTACAACGTGACGGTGCGCTCCTTCCCGGTCAATCTCACGGCGAAGATGTTCGGTTTCCAGGTGAAGCCGAACTTCACGGTCGCCAACGAGCAGCAGATCGCGACCGCCCCGACGGTCAGCTTCGACACCTCACCCCCCGGGGCAGCGGCCACGCCAGCCGCTGCCGCGGCGCCCGCGGGACAACCCGCGACGAAATGACCGCAGGCTCGAGCCGCCCCCGCCCGTGGGCGGGACTGGCGCTGCTGCTGGGCCTCGGCGCGCTCGCGCCGCCGGCCTCGCAGGCGCAGTCGCTGCCCTCCGGAGCGCAGGGCCTGCAGCCGATTCCGAAGCTGACGGCGCGCGTCACTGATCTCACCGGTACCCTGACCGCGGAGCAGCAGACGGCGCTCGAGCAGAAGCTCGCGGCGTTCCAGTCCGCCAAGGGCTCGCAGCTCGCGGTGCTCATCGTGCCGACGACCGAACCCGAGCAGATCGAGCAGTACTCGATCCGGGTGGTCGAGCAGTGGAAGCTCGGCCGGCAAAAGGTGGATGACGGCGCGCTGCTGATCATTGCGAAGAACGATCACCGCGTGCGCATCGAGGTGGGTTATGGTCTCGAGGGCGTCCTGACCGATGCGCTGAGCAACCGCATCATCGCCGAGGCCGTCCGGCCGGCCTTCCGGCAAGGCAACTACTACGGTGGCATCGACGCCGGCCTCGACCAGATGATGAAGCTCATCGAGGGCGAGCCGTTGCCGCCCCCCGAGCACGAGTGGCAGTCCGGCCGGCGCGCGCACGGCTCGAACCCCTTGCCGTTGATGCTGTTCGCCGTGTTCGTCGGTTCGGTGGTGCTGCGCGGGATTTTCGGACGCACGCTGGGCTCGGCCTTCACCGCGGTCGGCGCGGGCCTGCTGGTGTGGATCGCCGGCTACGCGTTGCTCCTGGCTGTGCTCGCCGCGGCGGGCGCGTTCCTGTTCACCCTGCTCGGCGGATTGGCGCGTGGCAGCGGCTGGTCGAGCTACCCGCGTGCCGGGGGCTTCGGTGGGTTCGGCGGCGGCCTCGGCGGTGGTGGATTCGGCGGCGGTGGATTCAGCGGCGGTGGCGGAGGATTCGGGGGCGGCGGCGCTTCCGGAAGCTGGTAGGAGGGATGTGGTCATGGAATTCCTGCGCCTCATTCGCCACCTCGCCACCACGCGCTGGAGCACGCGGCGGCGCTTCACGCCGCAGGTTCGCGACGCCATCGAGCAGGCCGTCGGCCGCTGCGAGGCGCAGCACGCCGGGGAGATTCGCTTCGTCGTCGAGACCGCCTTCGATCTGCCGGAGCTGTGGCGCGATCTGCCGCCGCGCCAGCGCGCGCTGCAGCTGTTCGGACAGCTCGGCGTGTGGGACACGGCACACAACAACGGTGTGCTCATCTACGTGCTCATGGCGGACCGGGTGGTCGAGATCATCGCCGACCGCGGCATCGCCGAACGTGTCGCGGCGCCCGAGTGGGAGGCGGTGTGCCGGCAGATGGAGCTGCATTACCGTGCCGGGCGCTTTCGCGAGGGCTCGATCGCGGGTATCGAGGGCGTGGGGGCGCTGCTGGGACGGCATTTCCCGGGACGCCACCCCAGCGACCACGAGCTGCCCAACCAGCCCGTGCTGCTGTAGCGCATTGCCGACGCCATTCGCGTCCTGGCGACACTCGGTCATAATTCCGCCATGAAGGCTGCTTCCACGGCCCGCGTCACTGCCACGCTGACGTGCCTGCTGATCGCGGGGTGCTCGCTCTTCGGCCCGCTGCGGCACCCGGCACCTCCGGCGCCGCCCGCCCCGCCGGTGGCACCGGCGCTGCCCGCGCCCGTGGCCAACGAGCGCTTCGAGCTCGACCCCGGCCAGGACCTCGTCGGCGTCGTGCAGGTGGTGACGGCCAGCAAGGAGGACACGCTCACCGACATCGCTCGTCGCTTCAACGTCGGTTACGAGGAGATCGTGCGCGCCAATCCCAAGGTCGACCCGTGGCTGCCGGGGGAGGGCCGGGAGATCGTGATTCCGTCGCAGTTCATTCTGCCGGACGCGCCGCGCACCGGGTTCGTGATCAACATTGCGGCCATGCGGATTTTCTATTATCCGCCGGTCAGGCGCGGCGAACGCCCGCTCGTGCTCACTCACCCCATCGGCATAGGCAAGGTGGGCTGGCGAACTCCCGAGGGCATCACGAAGATCGTGCGCCGCCAGCAGGATCCCACCTGGCGCGTGCCGGTCTCGGTGCGCAAGGAGCACCACGAGAACGGCGAGGATCTCGATCCGGTGATCGGGCCCGGACCGGACAACCCGCTGGGCAAGTACGCGTTCTACCTGCAGTGGCCGAGCTACCTGATTCATGGCACCAACAAGCCGGCCGGCGTCGGGCTGCGGTCGAGCCACGGCTGCATCCGCCTGTACCCGGAGGACATCGAGCAGTTCTTCGCCATCGTGCCCGTCGGCACGCAGGTGCGCGTGGTCAATCAGCCGTTCGTGTTCGGCTGGCGCGACGGGCAGCTGTACATGCAGCCCTTCGACGTTCTGGAGGACGATACGCGCGACTGGACGAAGGCTCCGCGCCGGCTCCTCAGCAAGTCCCTGGCCGCGACGCTGCAACAGCAGCTGCAGGCGAACCGTACCCAGGTCGACTGGACGCTGATGTCGGCGCTCGCGCGCGCTCCGCGCGGTGTGCCCGTCCCGATCACCGACCCCGACGCTACGGTCGAACAGATCCTGGCCGGGGCGCCGCGCGTGCAGAACATGCTGCCGGAAGGCTCCACCTGGGATGGCAAGTCGGACCTGCCGATGGATGAAGCCTCCTTCAAGCAGATGCTCTCCGAGATCGAGCCGGGCGCGCCGGCCGGGGATGCACCCGAGCAGACCGCCGATGCCCCGGCCCCGGCCGACGCCGCCAAGGCGCCACGGGCTCGCCCCAAGAATGGCGGCTGAGGAGTGTGCGCCGTGACGGCGCTGTCCGAGTGGTTGCAGTTGATGCTCGCGGAGATCGCGCACAAGCGCGAGGATGTGGAGCGCGCGCGCGCCGAAGAGGCGCAGCGCCTCAGGGAGCGTGAAGGTGCGCGGCCGCGCACCGAGCAGGGAGCGGCGGAGAATCCGCGTGCTCGCTGACACGCTGTGTTAGAGTCGAGCGGGCAGATCCCAAGAGGCGCTTGAGTGGCTGACAGCCCCGCGTCCGGCGTAGAACTCGCACAACAAAGCCGCGCGGAACACGCGATTGAACGCGTGCCGACCGGAATCGCCGCCTTCGTCGGCCGCACCCTCAAGGGCCCGGTCAACCAGGCGCTGCGCACCACGAGCTTCAGCGAGTTCCAACAGCACTTCGGCGGCCTGTGGCAACCCGCGACCCTCTCCTACGCGGTCGAGCAGTTCTTCGAGAACGGTGGTCGCGAGGCACTGATCGTGCGCGTCGCCAACGGCGCGCGTCCCCCGACCATCTCCCTGCCGGCGGGCGGGAGCGAGCTCAAGCTCGTGGCCGTGAATCCCGGCTCGCGCGAGTACCTGCGCGCCTCGGTGGACTATGACGGCCTGAACAGCCTCGAGCGCGACCGCTTCAATCTGGTGCTGCAGCGCGTGCGCACCGCCGGCTCCGAGCTGGTGGAAGACCAGGAGATCTACCGGCGCGTCTCGGTGGTGCCCGCTTCGGGCCGCTTCGTCCCCGACGTGCTGCTCGGATCGCGCCTGGTGCGCGTGGCGGGTGCGGTACCGGCGCAGCGCCCGGATCGCTCCGCCGGCGGACCGGGTGGCGTGGCGGTCGGCTACACCCTCTCCAATCCAGATGGGGATGACGGCGCGCCACTCACCGACTACGACATCATCGGCGCCGCCGGCACGGGCACCGGGCTGTTTGCGCTGCAGGGCGTCGCCCGCTTCAACCTGCTGTGCATTCCGCCGCTGACGCGCGAGCGCGATGTCGGACTGTCGACTTTACTGGTAGCGGCGCGCCTGTGCCGCGACCGGCAGGCGCTGCTGCTGGTGGATCCGGCAGCAAGCTGGACTTCCGCGCCTGCCGCGCTCGATGCACTGCGCGTGTGGCCGTTCCGCAGCGACAGCGCCGTCATGTACTACCCGCGCGTGCAGGCGTTCGATCGGCTGCGCGGCCGGATAGAGACCTTCGGTTCCTGCGGCGCCGCGGCGGGCATGATCGCCCGCTCCGATGAGACCTGGCCGGTGTGGGCGGCCGCGCACAGCGAGGAGACGATTCTGCGTCCCGGGTTGCGTCCGGCGGTGGCGGTGTGCGATGCGGACCGGGTACGGCTGGCGCAGGCGGGCGTGAATACCTTGCTGTCGGTGCGCAGCGGTTCGCGCCCCGGCGTGAGCCCGCGCACGCTCGGCGCGGGTGGCGGTGTCTGCGACTGGCAGTTCCTCTCGACACGCCGACTGGCGCTGTTCGTGGCGGCGAGCATCGAGCAGGGCACGCGCTGGGTGCTGTTGGAACACAACGGACCGGCGACCTGGCAGCGCGCCCAGGCCGAGGTCGAGAGCTTTCTGGACGCCCTGGCGGCGCAGGGCGCCTTTGCCGGCGCCGACACCGACGAGAGTCACTTCGTCATCAGCGATGAGCGTGTCAACCGGCCCCAGACTCTAGCCGAAGGCAAATTCAACCTGCTGTTCGGGTTCGCCGGCAGCAAGCCGGGCGTGTTCGACACCTGGCTGGTGACGCATGGCGCTGGCGCCAGCCGGGTGCGGCCGGTGTCAGTGAACCGCTCCGAGACCGCGAAACACCGGGTCGAGTGGGAGATCGAAACCGCTATTCTTAGATAGGCCGAAAGCGCCTGCGGCGCTTTCGGCAGGCCAACCCACCAGTGGTGCTCACTCACGCCGGCAAGAGGCGTGACTCTTGCCGGCGAAAAGATCGCTTAGGACGGCGGCGCTTTCGGCAGGCCAACCGACCTGTGGCGCTCAGGCACGCCGGCAAAAGGCGCGGCTTTTGCCGGCGAAAAGATCGCCTAGGACGGCGGCGCTTTCGGCAGGCCAACGTACCAGCGGCGCTCGGGCACGCCGGCAGGAGGCGTGACTCTCGCCGGCGAAAAGATCCCTAGGACGGCGGCGCTTTCGGCGGTGAGCCGAAGCCGCCGCCACCCGGTGTCAGGATGAGCAGCTCGTCACCCGGTGCGATCTCGAAGCGCGCGGTGGCTCCCAGGGGCTCTACCGCCCCGCCGGCGCGGTGTATGCGCGCCTCACCGCGGACACCCGGCTGCCCACCCTGGAGCCCGAAGGGCGCAATGCGGCGGTGATTGGCGAGCAAGGCTCCGGAGAACTGCGCCCGAAACTCCAGCCGGCGCACGATGCCGTCGCCGCCGTGGTGCCTTCCGCCGCCGCCCGAGCCGCGGCGGATCGCGAACTCCCGCACCAGCACCGGGAACTCGTTCTCGAGGATCTCCGGGTCGGTGAGGCGCGAGTTGGTCATGTGAGTCTGCACGGCGTCGCAGCCGTCGTAATCCGCCCCCGCGCCAGCGCCCCCGGCGATGGTCTCGTAGTACTGCAGCTGCGCATCCCCGAAGGTCAGGTTGTTCATCGTCCCCTGGGAGGCGGCGAGAATTCCCAGCGCTCCGTACAGCGCATCGACGATGCACTGTGAAGTCTCCACGTTTCCCCCCGCCACCGCCGCGGGAGGGCGCGGGTCGAGCAGTGAACCGGCGGGAATGACGATCTCCAGCGGCTCGAGGCACCCCTCGTTCAGGGGAATCGGCCGCTCGAGCAGCGTGCGGAACACGTACAGCACCGCCGCCGTACACACCGCGCGCGGGGCGTTGAAGTTGTGCGCGCCCTGGGCCGAGGTACCGGTGAAATCGATGCGTGCGCGGCGCCGCTCGCGGTCGATGTCGACGCGCACCGCGATCAGCTGCCCGCCGTCCATTTCGTAGCGGAAGCTCCCGGGTTGCAGCCGCCCGATGGCGTCGCGCACGCACTGCGCGGCGTTGTCCTGCACGTGCCGCATGTAGGCACGCACCGTGTCCAGACCGTGGCGCCGCACGGCGCGCCCGATTTCCGCGATGCCGCGCGCATTGGCGGCCAGCTGGGCGCGCAGGTCCGCGAGGTTCTGCTCGGGCCTGCGTGCCGGCCACGGGCCGCCGGTGAGCGCCGCGCGCAACGCGCTCTCGCCCAGCGTCCCGGCACTCACCAGCGCAAAGCATTCGAACAGCGCGCCTTCCTCCTCTATCGTGCGGCTGAAGGGCGGCATGGAGCCGGGCGTCATGCCGCCGATGTCGGCGTGATGGGCGCGCGAGGCGACGAAGAAATCCGGCCGCGCCTCCTCACCCATGAAGACCGGCGTCACCACCGTCATGTCCGGCAGATGGGTGCCGCCGTGGTAGGGGCTGTTCAGCAGCCAGGAGTCCCCCGGATGAAGCCCGGCCTGCTGCGCCGCGATGACCGAGCGTACGCTCGCGCCCATCGAGCCCAGATGCACCGGCATGTGCGGCGCGTTGGCCACCAGCGCGCCGTGCGAGTCGAACAGTGCGCAGGAGTAGTCGAGGCGCTCGCGGATGTTGACCGACTGGGCGGTCGCCCTGAGGACCTCGCCCATCTGCTCGGCGATGTGCATGAAAAGGTTGTTGAATATCTCGATACGGGCGGCGTCGAGCGCCGGGGCGAGCACCGCGTGCGCCGGCCCGTCATCCTCGAGCAGCAGCTCCCCGCCGGCGAGGCGCCGCGCGCGCCAGCCCTCTTCCAGCACCACCGTGCTGTGAGGCTCGACGATCAGCGCCGGCCCGGGCAACTGCGTGCGCAGCGCGCTCATGGATACAAGCGGCACCTCGCGCCAGGCGCCGAACCAGGCGCGCACCCGCTGCGGCAGCCCGCCCGCAGCCGCAGCTTGCGGGATGGTGAGTGTTGCGGCATCGACCGAGGCGAGGCGCGCTTCCACGCGCAGCGCCTCGATCACCACCGCGAGGGTGTGCGCGGCAAAACCAAAGCGCCGCAGGTGATCGGCGTGCAGGCGCCGCCGCACCTCCTCCAGGGGCGCGAGCGGTACCGACAGCGTGATGTCGCTGTCCCCGGCCCGCAGCTCCAGCAGTCGCACGACCCGCACGCGAGCGGCTTCACCGCCCTGGGCGGTGAGCTCGGTGCGCGCCTGCGCTTCCAGTGCGGCGAGCGCGGCCTGCGCCGCGGCGAGCCCGGCCTCGTCGAGCACCCGACGCAGGCTCGCGCGGCGCACGGCGAGGCGGTCCGCCACGCCGATGCCGAAGGCTGACAGCACACTCGCCAGCGGATGCACGAGAATGCGCCGCACACCGGCGGCGCGCGCGACGCGGCAGGCGTGCTGGCCGGCAGCGCCGCCGAAGCAGAACAGCGTGAAGTCGCCCGCATCGCGCCCCTGACGGGTGGATACCTGGCGGATGGCGTTAGCCATCGACTCGACCCCCACCTCGAGGAACGATTCGGCGAGCAACTCGGCAGAGCCGCCGGGCGCGCCCTGCGCGCCGAGCTGTGCAGCGAGTATGGCGAAGCGGCGCGCCACCGCGTCGGCATCGATGGGCGAGCGGCCGTCGCGCCCGAAGACCGCGGGCAGGGTGTCGGGCCGCAGGTGGCCGAGCAGCACCTGCACGTCGGTGAGTGTCAGGGGTCCGTCGCGGCCATAGCAGACCGGCCCCGGATCCGCGCCCGCGGAGGCCGGGCCGACCGCAAAGCGGCCGTCCCTGAAGCTCAGCATCGAACCGCCGCCCGCGGCGATGCTGTGTACGTCCAGCATCGGCTGGGACAGGCGCACTCCGGCAATGAGGTGCTCGAAGCGCTGCGGCAGCTCGCCGTCGATCAGTGACACGTCCGTGGAGGTGCCGCCCATGTCGAAGCCGATCAGGCGCGGGTAACCCAGCCGCTCCCCGACCCAGTGCATGCCGATGAGCCCGCCCGCGGGCCCCGACAACACGCTCGACATGGCGTGAAAGCTCTCCGCCGCAGCCAGTCCGCCGTTGCTCTGCATGAGCGTCAGGCGCACGTCCGGATCGAGGGCGCGCAGCTGCTGGTGCAGCGCGCCGACGTAGCTGCGCAGCGGCGGCGCGAGGTAGGCATTGAGCACCGTGGTGTCGCCGCGGCTGACATAGCGCACCAGCGGCGACAGCTCGTGCGACACCGACACTTCCTCGAAGCCGAGCGCCCGTGCGCAGCTTGCTGCCTCTTGCTCGTGTTGCGGGTGGCGCCAGCCATGCAGCAACACGATGGCCACCGCGCGCGCACCGGCAGCTCGGGCGCGCGCGAGGTCTGCGCGCAGGCGCGCCGCATCAAGCGGCGTCAGCACCGTGCCGTGCGCATCGATGCGCTCGTGCGCCTCGATCACGGTGGTGTACAGGGGCTCGGGCAGCACGATGTGGCGCGCGAAGATATCGGGTCGATTCTGGTAACCGATGCGCAACCCATCGGCGAAGCCGGCGCTGGTCACCAGCACCACCGGCTCGCCGCTGCGCGTGAGCAGCGCGTTGGTCGCGACGGTGGTCCCGATCTTGACCGCCGCCACGGCACGCGGGGCGGCGCCGGACGCGGCGAGAATCGCGCGCGCAGCGCGCACGCCCGGATCGCCCGGCGCTTGCTGCGCGCTCGCCGAGAGCACCTTGCGCACGTGCAGCTCGCCGGCGGGCGAGAGGCCGATGACGTCGGTAAAGGTACCGCCGCGATCGATCCAGAACTGCCAGCCCGCCGCCTGCGCCGGCGGGCGGTCGGATGATTGGCTTAACGTTTCCATTGCCTGCATTATTCGCGCCTATGACTGCCGCTCCCAGCGCTGAGCCCGCCGTGCAAGCGCCCGCGCGCCACGTGGTGTTCTCTCACGGCCTGGAGAGCGGGCCGTGGGGGCGCAAGATCTCTGCGCTCGCGGAGGTCGCACGCAGCGAAGGCTACCTGGCGCACTCGGTCGACTACCGCGGGATCGATGAGGCGCGGGCGCGCGTCGCCAGGCTGGTCGATTTCTGCAAGGAGTTGAGCGGGGACCTGGTGCTGGTCGGCTCGAGTCTCGGTGGCTACGTCGCGGTCACCTCGGCCTCGCTCCTGCACGCCCGGGGAGTGTTCCTCATAGCGCCGGCGCTCTACATGCAGGGCCTGCCCGAGCTGCGCGCCGGCATGCTCGATTGCCCGGCAGCCGTGGTACACGGCTGGCGCGACGACGTGGTGCCCTTCGAGCACAGCGTGCGCTTCGCGCAGGCGTATCGGGCCGCACTGCATCTGCTGGAAAGCGATCACCGCTTGCACAATCAGATCCGAGTCATCCAGTACCTGTTCGAATACTTCCTCATTGCACTCGATCTGCCCGCGATCGCGTTCGAGTAGCGCTCAGCGCCGCTCGCGGATCGCGCGTGCCGCGAGCGCGTCCACCAGTCCCGGGGCGGTCAGCCGCGCCCAGCGCCCGAGCCGGCCGCGCGCGGAGGTGATCAGCATCCGCCGCCGCCGCCGCATGGCCGCCACGATCAGCTGCGCGCAGTCCTGCGCCGTCATGATATGCGCCTCCTGCATCGGGCTTCGGCCGAGCGGCCGGCCATCCGCGCCCACGGCGCGGCGGTGAATCTCACTCACCACGAAATCCGGGGCGATGATGGTGACGTCGACCCCGCTGCCGCGCAGCTCGATGCGCAGGGATTCGAAGAATCCGACCAGGGCGTGCTTGCTGGCCGCGTAGCCGGTGCGTTCGGGCACCCCGGTGAGGCCGGCAAGGCTGGCCACGGCGACGATCAGGCCACGCGACTCTTTCAGATGCGCCAGGGCGGCGGCGGTCAGGTACACCGCAGCCAGATAGTTCACCGCCAGCAGTCGCTCGAACACGCTGAAGTCCGTGACGGCGTCGAAGCGCGACCACATGGTGATGCCGGCATTGTTGACCAGCGCGTCGAGGCGTCCGAAGCGTTGCACGGTGCGGGTCGCGAGCATGGCGCAGTCCGCCTGCCGCGAGACGTCCCCGGGGAGCGCCAGCACCTGCGCGCCGCGCGCCGCGCACTGGCGCGCGCTTTCCTCCAGGCGCGCGGCGTTGCGCGCGTTGAGCGCAAGATGCGCGCCCTGCGCGGCGAGCGCCAGCGCCAACGCGCGCCCGATGCCCTCGGACGCCCCGGTGATCAACACTGTCTTGCCGGCGAAGCTGTCCATTTGCTGCAACCTCGAGAGCGACGCGCCGCGGTGCGTGTGTGGCGCACGACGCACAGTTTGTCCGGGCAGCGCAGCTGCGCCACCTTTGGTGCTGATAATGCACGTGGAAACGGCTTGCCGCACCGAGTGGCCGGGTAATAGACTCCCCGCACGCGGGCATTGTGTTGCCGCAACAAACAAGAATGTGATGTAGCTTCGCAGCCACGGTGCAACGCAATCAGACATTTCAGGCGTACTTCTTGGGCGTTGAGCCCGCAGGCTTGGCGACGCGCGCGTCCTTGAGGACTTAAGGGAAGCAGGGGGGACACATGAGGAAAGTTCACACCGGGCGCCGTCCGCCCCTCGCCGTCATGGCGCTCGCCGCCGTGTGCGCCGCGCTCAGCTGGCCGAGCGCGCAGGCCGTCAGCTTCCAGAGCGAATCGGGCAACTGGACCGGCAGCTGGGACACCACCATCGGCTATGGCCAGGGGTGGCGCGTCTCGGGCCTCGACTGCCGGCTCGTCGCGATCGCCAACGGCGGCTGCGGATACTCCCCCAACATCGATGACGGCGACCTCAACTACCGCAAGAACGCCGCCTTCAGCGAGGCGCTCACCGGCACCAGCGAGCTCGCCCTCAACTACCGGGACAAGGGCGGCATCTTCGTGCGTGGCTCCGGCCTCTACGACTGGAAGGTCATGGACGACACCACCAGTCACGTCCAGTTCACCCATGACGCCAAGGGCGTGATCGGCAGCTACACGCGCCTGCTGGATGCGTTTGGGTTCTTGCGCTTCGATCTGGGCACCATGCCCTCGGAGATGCGCCTCGGCCGGCAGGTCGTGGACTGGGGCGAGAGCACCTTCATCCCCAACGGCCTCAACGAGGTCAACCATTTCGACGTCACGGCGCTGCAGGTGCCGGGGGCGGAGCTCAAACAGGCGCTGCTGCCCGATGAGATGGCGGTGTTCAACCTGCAGCTGTCGAAGAACGCCAGCACCCAGTTGCTGTACCTGTTCGACTGGCACGAGGACATCATCGAGCCCGACGGCGCGTACTACAGCACCAACGACTTCGCCGGCCCCGGCGGTAACCGCGTGTTCCTGGGCTTTGGCGCGATTTCCGACCAGGGCGTGGATTTCCGTCCGCTGGGGGGTCCCCTGATCAGCGACTTCCAGGCGGTGAACCGCCTGCCCGATCACAAGCCGCTGCAGTCCGGCCAGTTCGGCGTGAACTTCAAGCTGTACCTGCCGAACTTCAGCCAGGGCACGCAGCTCGGCGTGTACTTCCTGAACTACACCAGCCGCCTGCCGGTGGTGTCCGCCCAGACCGGCACGCAGGCGGGCCTCGGCAACGCCTTTGGCGCGGTGAACGCCGTCGGCGCCGCCGCCCAGGCGCTGGCTGCGGGTCTGCCGTTTGCGGCCGCCGTCGCCACGGGGGCGGCCGTCGGCCAGCAGCGCGCCGCGGCGAACGGCGGCAACCTGAGCGCCGCGACTGCGCAGCAGTACGCCACCATCGGCGCCAACACCCTGCTCGCGGGCGGCAATGTCAACAACCAGGCGAGCAACATCGCGACCTATGAGTACAGCAAGACGGCCGGACTTTACGAGTCGTTCCCGCAGGACATCAAGATGCTCGGCTTGTCCTTCAACACGCAGATCCAGAAGACCGGCACCGCGTTGCAGGGCGAGGTCACCTTCCGGCACAACGTGCCGCTGCAGCTCGGCTCGGTGGAGCTGCTGTACGGGGCGCTGGCCCCGTTCGAGGCCGGGGTCACCAGGCTCCTCGGCGCGCCGGTGACACCCCCCGGAACCTGCGTGCCGAGCTCGCCGACTCCCATCACCGGGTGTAACCAGTTCGGGCTCTATGGCCTCGGACAGGCTATCCGCGGTTACGAGCTCAAGAACACCTGGCACGCCGACTTCACCGCTACACAGGTGTTCGCCAACGTGCTGAAGGCCTCTCAGGCGGTAGTGGTGCTCGAGGGCGGGGCCGAGTACGTTCCGGGGCTCGAGAGTCTGACCAGCGGCGGACCGGTGGGCCGCGGTTTGGAGTACGACGCACCCGGAGCGGCTCTGAGCGGCCAGCCGGCACTCGGCGGGTATCCGGAGTTTCCCGGCCTCACGACGCCGCTTTCGGAATTTCCGACGAAGTTCTCGTGGGGCTACGTGATCGCCGGCCGTCTCGAGTACAACAATGTCATAGGCGCGCTGAACCTGCTGCCCCATGCTACCTGGGTGCATGACGTGACGGGCATATCGCCCGGTCCGGGCGGCAACTTCATCGCTGGACGGCATGCCATCACCGCCGGTCTCGGTGCGAGCCTGCGCTCCAAGTGGGACTTCGACGTGTCATATACACAGTACGGTGGTGCCGGCCAGTACAACCTCGTCAACGATCGCGATTTCGTTGCGGCCAGTATCAAATACTCGTTCTGAGGCGGCGCGTGCTCGCCAAAGGAGCCGCGAAAATATGGAGGGGGCTGCAATGAGAACTCTGATCCGACTGGCTGCGGCAGGACTCTTATCCGCACCCGCGGCCTGGGGGGCGGTGAGCCCGGAGGAGGCCGCGCGCCTGGGTGCGGAGCTCACGCCACTCGGCGGCGAGAAGGCCGCCAACGCCGACGGCAGCATTCCCGCCTGGACCGGCGGCCTGAAATCCGCGGCCGAAGCGGGCTTTCCCGGCTATCACGCCGGCGATCACTATCCCGACCCGTACGCCGGCGACAAGCCGCTGTTCACCATCACCGCGGCCAACAGCGGCCAGTACGCCGCCAAGCTCACCGAGGGTCACAAGGCGCTGTTCAAGGCGTACCCCGACTACAGGATGATCGTCTACCCGACGCATCGCAGCGGCGCCGCCCCGGAGCGCGTCTACGAGGCGGCCAAGCGCAACGCCACCACCGCCAGGCTGGTGCCGGACGGCAACGGCTTCACCGGTGCGCTCGGCGGCACGCCGTTCCCGATTCCGAAGGCGGGGGTCGAGGTGTTCTGGAACCACATCACGCGCTATCGCAGCATCGCCGCAGCCCTTCAGGTCGGGCAGGCGCCGATGACCTCCGGGGGCGGCTACACGCTGGTCAACTTCAAGGAGGAGTTCTACTTTCAGTTCTACGAGCCCGGCATGACCGAGGCCGCGCTCAACAACATCCTGCTGTTCTTCACCCAGGAGACGACCGCGCCGGCGCGCCTGGCGGGCGAGGTGCTGCTGGTGCAGGAGACGCTCGACCAGGCGAAGGAAGCGCGGCGCGCGTGGGTGTACAACCCCGGTCAGCGCCGCGTGCGCCGCGCGCCGAACGTCGCCTTCGACAACCCCGGGACCAATGCCGACAACCTGCGCACCTCGGATCAGTTCGACATGTACAACGGCAGTCCGCAACGCTATGACTGGAAGCTCATCGGGAAGAAGGAAATCTACGTCCCCTACAACGCGTACCGTCTGCAGGACGGCAAGCTGAAGTACGCCGATCTGCTGCACAAGAACCACATCAACCAGGATCTCGCCCGCTACGAGCTGCATCGCGTCTGGGTCGTGGACTCCACGCTCAAGCCCGGCCTGAGCCATATCTACAGCCGCCGCACCTTGTACGTCGACGAGGATTCCTGGCAGATCCTCGCCGTGGACTGCTACGACACGCGCGGGCAGCTGTACCGCGTGCAGGAAGGACACGCCATGAACTACTACAACCTGCCCTCGCTCTGGACCGACCTGGAGCTCGTCATGGACCTGTCCAATGGGCGTTATCTCGCGCTCGGCCTGCAGAGCGAGGAGCCGAAGTCGTACGACTTCAGCGTCAAGCGCACGCCTGCCGACTATCAGCCGAGCGTGCTGGAGCGGCGCGGAATCCGTTAGGTCCGCGCATTCGCGAGAGCAAAAACAGGATTTTCAGGATCACCGTGGATCCTTCCCTGGAGGCTGCGGGCGCGCCGTCCTGGCGCGCACGCTCCCGAAAATCCTTTTTTGCTCTCGCGACTTCGCTCGCAGTGGTCGGCTGGGCAGGCGACCCCCAGCCACCGCCGCCCTCCGCCGGGCCGGCGCGGCTCGCCGCGCAGTCCCTGCTCATCGCGGCCGCCGCCGCAGGCGAGCGGCTGGTTGCGGTCGGCGACCGCGGCATCATCGTGCTGTCCGACGACAAGGGCGCGAGCTGGGTGCAGGCCACCGCAGTTCCGACCCAGGCGCTGCTCACCGGCGTGTGCTTTCTTGATGCCCGGCACGGCGTGGCGGTGGGGCACGATGAAGTCATCCTCACCACGGCCGACGGCGGGCGAACCTGGCAGCGCACGCACTACGCCCCCGAAGCACAGCGTCCGCTGCTCGACGTGTGGTGCGGCGCCCGTGTGATAGCGGTCGGCGCCTACAGCACCTACCTGACGAGCGCCGATGGCGGAGCGACCTGGCATGACGTGAGTTTCACGCCGGCGCCGCGACCCAGGGCCCGCGAGCCCAGGCGCGCCGCCGCGACAGCCCCAGCCGCGGACCCGGGCGGGGGGGAGGCGGGCGCGGCCGGCGGGGGCTATCACCTGAACCGTATCGTGTCGGGCGCTGGCGCGCGGCTGTACATCGCCGCCGAGGCCGGGCATCTGTACCGCTCGGACGACAGCGGCGCCACCTGGCAGGAGCTCGCCTCGCCCTACGAGGGGTCGTTCTTCGACGTGTTGCCGCTCAGCGATGGCGCCGTGCTCGCCTTGGGCCTGCGCGGCAATCTGTATCGCTCCGAGGATGCCGGCGCGAGCTGGCAGAAAATCGCCACCGGCACCCTGGAGATGCTGGACGGCGGGGCGAGTCTTGCCGGCGCGGGTGTCGCGATCGTAGGCCTTTCGGGAGTGGTGCTCATCAGCCGCGACGGCGGGCGCACCTTCACCCTGGTGCAGCAGAGCGATCGCAGCGGGCTGTCGGCGGCGCTGTCCGTGGGTGGCGAGAGGCTCGCCGCGGTGGGGGAGCACGGCGCACGGGTCATCGCGCTCGCGAGCGCCTCCGTGGGCGCCGGAGCGGCACACTGATGCCCAGCGCCGCCGACACCAGCGCGGCTCCCGCGGCCCTGGTGAGCCGCCTTGAGCGGCTGATCTTCGGTCACCGCCGGCTCATCCTCGTCGCATTTGCGCTCGGCACGGCGCTGCTCGCGACGATTGCGCTGCACGGGCTGCGCATCGACACCTCGTTCAACAAGACGCTCCCGGTCCAGCATGAGTACATGCGGACCTATCTCGACCCGAAGGTGGCGGAGTTCCGCGGCGCCAACCGGGTGCTGATCGCGCTCATCGCGCGCGACGGCAACATGTTCACCTCCGAGTTCTTCGCGGCGCTGCGCAAGGCAACCGACGAGGTGATCGTCATGGATGGCATCGACCGCACGCGCGTGCAGTCGATCTTCACCCCGAACGTGCGTTACCTGGAGGTGGTCGAGGAGGGCATCGAGGCCGGCAATGTGATCCCCGCGGACTTCACGCCCACGCCCGCGAACATGGCGCGCGTGCGCGATAACATCAGGAAGGCGGGCATCATCGGCCGCCTGGTCGCCAACGACTTCTCCGGCGCCCTGGTGAGTGCGACCGTGCTCGATACCGACGCGCAGGGTAAGCCGGTCGATCCGATCCAGGTGGCCCACCAGCTCGAGCGGCGCGTGCGCCAGGCCATCGAGCAGCCCGCGGCAGGGGCGGTCGCTGCCGGTGTGGAGGTGCACGCGAGCGTGAGCGGCGGCGCCCAGCCGTCCGCGTTTCCGCATCCGGGAATCGACGTGCGCATGATCGGCTTTGCCAAGGTGATGGGCGACATCGCCGACGGGGCCGACTCGGTGGTGCTGTTTGCGGCGATCACGCTGCTGCTGACGCTGCTGGCGGTGCGCCTCTACTGCCAGTCCTGGCGCGTCGCCTTCGTACCCGTGCTGTGCTCATGCGTAGCGGTGATCTGGCAGCTGGGCGCGCTGGTGTTGCTGCATTACGGCATCGACCCCGTCGGCCTGCTGGTACCGTTCCTGGTGTTCGCGATCGGCGTCAGTCACGGCGTGCAGAAGATCAGCGCCGTGGGCGACGCCGCGTTCGCGGGCCTCGGCAGCATGGAGGCCGCGCGCCGCACGTTCCGGCAGCTGCTGGCACCCGCGGTCGTTGCGCTGCTCGCGGACCTGGTGGGTTTCGTCACCATTCTCATGATTCCGGTGCAGGTGATTCGCGAGATGGCGATTACCGCGAGCATCGGCGTCGCGATCGTCATTCTGACCGACCTGGTGCTGCTGCCGGTGCTCATCTCCTACGTGCACTTCGATGCCGGTTATCGCGTGCGGGTGCAGCGGCGGCAGCAGTGGCTGGCGGGGCTGTGGCGGCGACTGTCCGGTATCACCGGCCGGGGCCCGGCGCTCGTCATCATTGCGCTCGCCGCGCTGCTCGCGGCGCTCGGGGGTTGGAAGGGGCGCGAGACCCCGATCGGCGACACCCAGACGGGCGTGCCGGAGCTGCGCCCCGACTCGCGCTACAACCGCGACAACGACGTCATCACCTCCAGGTTCGACATCGGCGTCGACGTGCTCACCGCGATCATCGAGTCGACCGGGCCGGTGTGCGTCAGTCACGAGCTGATGAGCGCGGTCGACCGCTTCGGCTGGCACATGCGCAACGTTGCCGGCGTGCAGGACGTCATCACGCTCCCCTTTATCGCCAAGATCGCGATCGCCGGCTGGAACGAGGGGAGCCTCAAGTGGCGCAGCATCCCGCGCGAGCAGACCCAGCTCACGCAGTCGACACGTTACATCGAGACCAGCACGGGGCTCCTCAATGACAACTGCGACGTCGTGCCGGTGATGATGTTCCTCTCCGACCACCGCGCCGGCACGCTCGAGCGGGTCGTGAGCGCCGTGAAGGGCTGGCGCGACGCCAACCCGGTCGCAGGCGCCCAGGTGCGCCTCGCCGCGGGAAACGTCGGGGTGATGGCGGCCACCAACGAGACCGTGAAGGCCAAGGAGATGATGATCCTCGCGGGCGTGTTCGCGGCGGTGCTCGCCATGTGCCTGCTGACCTTCCGGTCCGTGGTGGGCACCATCCTGGTGGTGCTGCCGCTGGCGCTGGTCTCGGTGCTGGTGTACGCGGTCATGGCCCTGGTCGGCATCGGCCTCAAGGTGTCGACGCTGCCGATGGTGGCGCTCGGCGCCGGCATCGGCGTCGACTACGGCATTTATCTCTTCAGCCGCATGCAGGAATTCCTGCACCAAGGACTGTCGGTACGCGACTCCTACGAGCGCACGCTGCGCGTCACCGGCGCCAGCATCATCTTCACGGGCATCACGCTTGCCATCGGGGTCGCCACCTGGGTGTTCTCGCCGCTGAAGTTCCAGGCCGACATCGGCATCATGCTGACCTTCATGTTCCTGGTGAACATGCTGGCCGCGATCATCCTGCTGCCGGCGCTGGCCGCGTGGCTGATGCACCCGCAGGGCCTGGGCGTGGCAGCCGCAGCGCGCTCGGCCTAGCGCAGGTAGCCGAAGCCGCGCGCCATCAGCGCCGCACACGCGAGAATCACCACGATCGCGGTGAGCTCGAGCATCAGGCACAGCCGCACGCGCCGGGTGCGCGCCTCCGGCACCTCGGGCGCCACGCCGGCCTTCACGCCCCTGTTCCACGACAGGAACGTCATGGTCGGATAGATCGAGATCAGCGCCGCGGCGATGAACGCGCCGAACTTGATGAGAAAGTACCGGTCGTGCCAGTAGTACTCGCGTCCTTTCTCGAAGAAAGCGACGCGCAGCATTCCCACCACCAACACCGCGGTCGCAGCCACCCCGAAAAGCAAGTCGCTGCGCAGCAGCCGTCGCGCCTGAGCCAACGACAACGGCGGCTTGAACAGGGCGACTTCCACCGCCAGCGCCGCGACCAACGTGAAGGCGGCGAGGTGGTGCAGGAAGGCCATCGCGGCGGATGCGTACATGTCGACATCTCCTTGGCGTGACAGGCGCCTTCGGCTCCCGTTCTTCAGTCGTCGAGGGCGGGCTTGCTGCGCAGGCGCTTGGTGCGCTGCAGCCGCGTCTTGTGCTCGAGGCGGCGCTCGCGCGCCGCGCGCGTGGGTCTGGTGGCCTTGCGCGGTTTCGGGGCCGTGAGCGCGCGGCGGATGAGGTCGCTGAGGCGCTCCTGCGCCTCGCGGCGGTTGCCCTCCTGGGTGCGGTGGTTGCGCGCGATGATGAGGATCGTGCCCTCGGCGGTGAGCCGCCGCCCGCTCAGCGCCCTGAGGCGCGCCTTGACAGCGTCCGGGAGCGCCACGCTGCGCGCGAGGTCAAAGCGCAGCTGCGCTGCGGTCGCGACCTTGTTGACGTTCTGGCCGCCCGGGCCGCCAGCGCGCACGAACGACAGCGACAGCTCGCTGTCCGGAATCTCGATACCAGCGGCGACCTGCAGTGACACTGCGCTAAGCGAAGCCTCAGTCGGCCGCCTGGTCGAGGCCGCTCGGCCCCTGCGCCAGCGTATCGGGCAGGGCGCGCGGCGGGCGTCGCGCAAGAATGCGCATTTCCTGCTGCGGCACCGGAATGGTCACTCCATGGGCGCGGAAAATGCGCCAGATCGCGCG
>DATKEZ010000090.1:0-3212 GCA_035511775.1 Steroidobacteraceae bacterium
CCCGGTGACGCCATCCTCGTGCGTGGCGCGCGCCAGAACAACCTGAAGAGCCTCGATCTCGATCTGCCGCTCAACGAGCTGATCGTGGTCACGGGCGTGTCGGGCTCGGGCAAGTCCTCGCTGGTGTTCGACACCCTGTACGCGGAAGGCCAGCGGCGCTACGTCGAGACCTTCTCCCCCTATGCCCGGCAGTTCCTCGACCGCATGGACAAGCCGCAGGTCGATTCGATCGCGGGAATTCCCCCCGCCATCGCCATCGACCAGACCAATCCGGTGCGCACCTCGCGCTCGACCGTCGGCACGATGACCGAGCTCAACGATCACCTGAAGCTGCTGTTCGCACGTGCCGCGGCGTTGTTCTGCCGGCGCTGCGGGGAGCTCGTGCGGCGCGACACGGCGGACAGCATCTACGCCGACCTGCGCTCGCGCGCGCAGCTCGCCGGTGATCCGCGACTGCTCGTGAGCTTCCCGGTGCCGGTACCGGCGAATTTCACCGCCGACGAAGTGCGTGCGTTGCTCTCAAGACAGGGCTATACACGCTTCCTGGACAGCGCCGTTCCCGCGCCGCCACCCGCAGCGGCGCCGACCGCGGGGGCCACCGCGCGGCGTGGCCGCAAGCGCGGCCAGGGCGCGGGGAACGCCCCGGCCATCACGCTGGAAGTGGTGCAGGACCGGCTGCGGGCCGGCAGCGCCGAGCGCGGCCGGGTACTCGAGTCGCTGGAGGCGGCGCTGCGCGTCGGCCGCGGACGCGTCAACGTGCAGGTGGTGGATGAGAGCGATCCGCCGCAGTCTGTGGACACCTGGCGCTACTCGAGCGAGTTGCACTGCGCACACTGCGACCTGGCATACCACACGCCCACCCCCAGCCAGTTCTCGTTCAACTCGCCGCTGGGCGCGTGCGAGACCTGCCGTGGCTTCGGGCGCACCATCGGCATCGACTATGGGCTGGTCATTCCTGACGAGACCCGCTCGCTGCGCGGCGGCGCGATCAAGCCCTGGCAGACCAAGTCCTACAGCGAATGTCAGCAGGACCTGGAGAAATTCGCGAAGCAGCGGGGCATTCCCCTCGACACGCCGTGGCGCGAGCTGCCCGCCGAGGCGCGCCGGTGGGTGATCGAAGGCGAGGGCGCCTGGACCAGGAAGGTCTGGTACGGGGTGAAACGCTTCTTCGCCTGGCTGGAGACACGCGCCTACAAGATGCACGTGCGGGTGCTGCTGTCGCGCTATCGCGCCTACACGCCCTGTCCCGCCTGCGACGGGGCGCGCCTGAAGAGCGAAGCACTGCTGTGGCGGCTCGGCACTCGCGAGCTGGCTGACGCGGCACTCGGCCCCGCGGGGCTGTTTCGCCCGCGCGCAGTGCAGTGGAGCGCCGACACCACAGCAAGGCTGCCGGGGCTGTCGATCCATGACCTGATGCTGCTGCCGCTCGAGCGCGGCCGTGAGTTCTTCGAGCGGCTCACCCTGCCGCGGCCGCTCGATGAGGCCACGGAGCTGCTGCTCGCGGAGATCCGCGGGCGCTTCCGCTACCTGGTGGACGTGGGGCTCGGCTACCTCACGCTCGATCGTCAGTCGCGCACGCTCTCGGGCGGGGAAGTGCAGCGGATCAATCTCACCACCGCGCTCGGCACCTCCCTCGTCAACACGCTGTTCGTGCTCGATGAGCCCTCCATCGGCCTGCACGCGCGCGACATGCGGCGCGTCATCGGCGTCATGAAGCGCCTGCGGGACGCGGGCAATTCGCTGCTCGTGGTCGAGCACGATCCACAGATCATGCTGGAGGCCGACCGCATACTGGACCTGGGGCCCGGGGCCGGCGAGCGCGGCGGCGAGATCGTCTTCTACGGCAGTCCCGCCGAGATCCGCCTCAGCGCCGCCTCGCTCACCGGCCAGTACCTCGGCGGTCGCCGGACGGTCGCTCCGGTGAGCGAGCCGCCGGCCGATGGCGCATCCGCCGCGCACGGCGTGGTGGCGGTGGCCACTTCCAACCGCTGGCTCGAGCTGCGGGGCGCGGCCGAGCACAACCTGAAGAACCTCGACGTGCGTATTCCGCTCAAGCGCCTGGTGTGCGTGACGGGCGTGTCGGGATCGGGCAAGTCGACGCTCATCGAGGACGTGTTGTATCCCGCGCTGCTGAAGTATCACGGCAAACCGACCGAGGCACCCGGGGAGTTCGCAGGCCTGGCGGGCGCGGAGTTGATCGATGACGTCGTGATGGTCGACCAGAGTCCCATCGGCCGCACCACGCGCTCCAATCCCGCCAGCTATGTCGGCGCGTTCGATGCGATCCGGGCACTGTTCGCCTCCGAGCCGGCGGCGCAGGAGCGCAAGTACGGTGCCGGAACCTTCAGCTTCAACTCCGGCAACGGCCGCTGCCCGGCCTGCAACGGCAACGGCTTCGAGCATGTCGAGATGCAGTTTCTCTCCGACGTCTACCTGCGCTGCCCCGACTGCAACGGCCGCCGCTATCGCGATGAAGTCCTCGAGATCCGGCGCGAGGGTGCCGACGGCCGCCGCTGCAGCATCGCGGACGTGTTGGATCTCACGGTGACGCAGGCGCGGGCATTCTTCGCCGACGCCCCCGAGGTGGCGGCACGCCTCACGCCGCTCGCCGACGTCGGCCTCGAGTACCTGAAGCTCGGCCAGCCGGTACCCACGCTCTCGGGCGGGGAGGCACAGAGACTGAAGCTCGCCGGGCACCTGGCGCGGGCGGCCGCCGTGCCCTCGAGCACCACTCACCGCGGCAAGCTGTTCCTGTTCGATGAGCCGACCACCGGGTTGCACTTCGAGGACGTGGCGAAGCTGCTGAAGGCGTTCCGCAAACTGCTCATCGCGGGTCACTCGCTGCTGGTGATCGAGCACAACCTGGATGTGATCCGCGCCGCCGACTGGATCATCGATCTCGGCCCCGAGGGCGGGGAGCGTGGCGGCGAGATCATCTGCGCCGGCACCGCCGCGCAGCTGCGCGCGCACCCGCGCTCTTTCACCGGCGAGGCGCTGCGCGCCTACGGGGAGGCGCTGTCGGTGGCGGCACAGGCCGGCGCCGCGCCCGCGGTTGCCGAGCCGCGCGCGACCTACCGCGGCGGCAACGGCCGCGACCGCCAGGCGGTGGTCATTCACAAGGCGCGCGAGCACAACCTCAAGAACATCGACGTCGAGATCCCGCGCGACCGCTTCACCGTGATCACCGGCGTGTCCGGCTCGGGCAAGTCGAC
>DATKEZ010000091.1:0-8792 GCA_035511775.1 Steroidobacteraceae bacterium
CCGCGAGGCGGTCCCAGGCCATCGCCAGCATGCCCTGGCCCAGGTGCTCCTGCGCGGCGAGGTACACCAGGATCGTGCCGAAGAGCGCGAGCGCGATGCCGACCGAGCCGAGAATGAAGTATTTCCAGGCGGCCTCGAGCGCGGCATTGGTGCGGTAGATGCCCACCATCATCACGGTGGTGAGGGTCGCGAGCTCAATGGCCACCCACATGAGTCCGATGTTGTTCGACACCAGCGCGAGATTCATGGCGAACATCAGCAGCTGGTACATGGCGTGATAGAAGCGCAGATCCTGCACCTTCAGGCGGTGAGTCTGCAGCTCGTGCGCGATGTAGCCGGCGCTGAACACGCTGGTGCTGAAGCCCACCAGCGCGCCGAGCACGAGGAACACCGTGTTGAGGTCATCGACCAGCAGATAGAGTGAAGGCGGCGGCCGGTGCCGGTAGAGCACCGCGGCGCTGGTGAGCGTGAGCGCGCACAGGCTCACGTTCACGGCCGCGGCGAGCCGGTACCTCGGGATCGCCGCCAGCAGCAGCGCGCCCAGCGCAGGGGTGCACAGCAGTGAGGTGAGCGCCAGCTGTCCCATGGAGGCGCTCATGGGGACTCACCGCGCGACAGGTCGAGGGCCTGCAGATCCACCGTGTCGAATCGCTCGCGGATGCGGAACAGGAAAATGCTGATGACCATGAAGGCGATGAGCACCGAGAAGCCGACGCTGATCTCCACCACCAGCGGCATGCCACGCGCGCCGCTCGCGGCGAGCACCAGGCCGTTCTCGAGCGACATGAATCCGATGACCTGGCTCACGGCGTTGCGGCGCGTCACCATCATCAGGAATCCGAGCAGCAGCACCGAGAGCGCGAAGGCGAGATCCTCGCGCACGAAGGGTCCTTCCGCCTGCGTCACCGGCAGCATGACGACGATCGAGACTCCCACCAGCGCGATCCCGAACAGCATCGTCGGTCCGATGCTCACGACGGTCTCGATGCTGCGATGAATCCCCAGACGCACCACGATGCGTCGCAGGGCGATGGGAATGATCACGCCCTTGAACAGCAGGGCGATGAGGGCCGTGATGAACAGATGCGGCGCGCGCTGCAGATACGCCTGCCAGGCGACCGAGCCCGCGAGCGCAAAGGCGTGGAACGCGAATACGTTCAGCAGCGCGAACATGCGGTCCTGATACAGCAGCAGGAAGCTCAGGAGCACCATGGAGCCGGCCAGCAGATGGGCGATATCGCTGTCGAGCGGACTCATCGCGAGACCCTCGAGACGAACAGCAGGATCGTTCCGAGGAGCCCGAGCATGAGCGCAATGCCGAGAAACTCCGGCACACGGAACACGCGCATCTTGGCGATGGCGGTCTCGAACACCACCAGGAGGAACGCCAGCGCCGCGAGCTTCACCGCCCAGGCGATGAGCCCTACGGCGTAGGCGAGCACTCCGGCGCCGGCCACCGCCGTACCCCAGGGCGTGAACACGCACGCGATGAGCGACAGGTACAACAGCAGCTTCACCGCCGCGGCCGCCTCGATCACCGCCAGGTGCCGGCCGGAGTATTCGAGAATCATGGCCTCATGCACCATGGTCAGCTCGAGGTGGGTGGCGGGGTTGTCGACCGGAATGCGGGCGTTCTCCCCGATCGAGACGATGATCAGCGCCACCAGGGCGAGGGCGAGTGAGATGTTGACACCGGCGCCGGGTCCGAGCATGTAGGCCGAGATCGACGACAGCTGCGTCGAGCCGGCAAACAGCGACAGCGTGAACACCGCCATCAGCATGGCCGGCTCCGCGAGCGAGGCGAACAGCATTTCGCGGCTCGAGCCGATGCCGCCGAAACTGGTGCCGACATCCAGTCCTGCGAGCGCCAGCAGGAAGCGTGCGGTTCCGAGCAGCGCGACGATGACGATGATATCGGCGGCGGCGCCCGCCGGCAGACCGCTCGCGAACGTCGGCACCAGTGCGGCGGCCACCCAGGTCGTGGCGAAGATCAGGTAGGGGGCGGCACGGAACAGCCACGAGGCGTTCTCGGCGATGACCGCTTCCTTGCGGATCAGTTTCAGCAGGTCGAGATAGGGTTGCAGGACCGAGGCTCCCTGGCGGCGCAGGAGCCGGGCGCGGATCTTGCGCGTCACGCCGGACAGGAGCGGTGCCGCCCCCAGGACCAGAGCCGTTTGCACGAGCTGGATGAGCCAGTCGGTGTAGCTCATCGCCAGGTCCCGACGATGATCAGCAGCGCGACCAGCGCCACAAACACCAGCGTCAGATAGTTGCGGATGGTCAGGAACTGCAGCCGGTTCAAGCGCTCGGCCGCGCCCTCAACCAGCCGGATGACCGGCGCATAGAGTGAGTCCCACAGCGTGTCACGCAGCTGCACCTGCAGCCGCGCCACCGCGGTATCGCCGGGCTTGGGCATGGTGAGCTCTTCGCGCGCCTGAAAGACGACACTGCCGAACACCCGTCGGATGGGCTGCGCGAAGCTTCCGGCGGTGTACTGCGTCGCGGGGCTCGTATCCGGGAAGCCGCAGTCCCAGGCGGGCGAGCGTCGCAGGGCGTGCGAGGCCACGCGGCGCACCGCGAAGGCGGTGGTAGCGGCGGCGAGGAGAATCATGACGAACACGAACAGCCCGCTGTAGGCGCTGCGGCCGATGTTGATGGGCACGATGCGCAACCACGTCTGCCCGGACTGGGGCGCGAGCCGCGCACCGACCGCCAGTTGCGTCACGGCCCCCAGGCTGTCGAGGACGAAACCGGGCAGGATCCCGGCCAACAGACACAGCAGCGCGAGCAGCAGCATCGCGATCTGCGCGAAGCGGTCGGTCTCCTTGGCGGCCGCAGCGGGCATCGAGCGAGGGCGCCCCAGAAAGCTCATGCCGAACGCCTTGACGAAGCAGGCGGCGGCGAGCGCGGCTGAGCAGGCAAGGGTTGCGCCGACGGCGGGAACCAGCAGTCTCGCCACCCACTGCGGCAGCTGCGGGCTCAAGAGAATCGCCTGGAACGTGAGCCACTCGGAGACGAAGCCGTTGAAGGGCGGGAGCGCCGAGATGGCGATGCAGCCGGCCAGAAACGCCACCGCCGTCACCGGCATCACCCGGATCAGTCCGCCGAGGTGCTCCATGTCGCGCTCGCCGGTCGCATTGAGCACCGCGCCCGAACCCATGAACAGGAGACTCTTGAAGAGTGAGTGATTGAATACGTGGAAGATCGCCGCCGCGAACGCCAGCGCCGCCGCGGCGCCCAGTCCGCTCGCTTCGAACGCCAGCGCGAGCCCGAGGCCGATGAAGATGATGCCGATGTTCTCGACGGTGTGGTACGCCAGCAGCCGCTTCAGATCGTGCTCCATCAACGCGTACAGCACGCCCATGAGTGTGGTGACGGCGGCGATCACCAGTACCGGAACGCACCACCACCATGCCGGGGGACCGGCGAGGTCGAACACCAGCCGCACGAAGCCATAGACCGCCACCTTGGTCATGACCCCGCTCATCAATGCGGAGACGTGACTCGGCGCGGCCGGGTGTGCGAGCGGCAGCCACGCGTGCAGCGGCACCAGTCCCGCCTTGGAGCCGGCTCCCACGAGCGCCAGCAGCAGAACGATCGGGCCCACACCGGCGGCGCTCACGCGACGGATGGCCTCGAACGAATATCCGCCCTGGGGGCCGGCGAGCAGACCGAACGCGAGCAGCAGCGTCAGGGCACCGCCGGATGCCATGATGATATAAACCAGCGCGGCGCGGCGGTTGTCGGCCGAGCGGTGCTCACTCAGCACCAGCGCCCAGGAGGCGAGCGACATGAGCTCCCAGCCGACCAGGAAGGAAAACGCATCCTGCGCCAGCAGCACCAGATTCATGCCGGCGATGAAGGCGGGGTAGAAGGGCAGGACCCGCTGCGGCTCGCGAGCGTGTGCAGCGTAGCCGATGGCATAGCCGCTCACGATCGCAGCGGCCAGGTTGACGATGACGGCGAACGCGGCGCTCAGCGGATCAAGGCCGAGGAATGTGTGACCGACCGGCAGCCCGACAGGCAACTCCACCATCTCGAACCCGGCGCCCGGCGCGAGCAGCGTGAGCAGCGCCACGCCGGTAAGCCCCGCACAGACTATGAAGCAGGCTGCGTAGAGCAGGCGGCTCCCCAGCGCACGGCGCGCGAAGATCCCGAGCACCGAGAGCGCGAGCAGCAATCCGACGCCGCTGGCCGCCAGCTGGCTCATCACCTTCCCTTGCGCTGTGACCCCACTTAAGGATTATCGCAGGCAAAAAAAAGCCCCGCACATTTGGCGGGGCTTGAGGTTTGCTGCTTCATCGTTCGACGACCAGGTGGGTCGCTGTCAGCTCGTGCGGAGCGCGCCTGTCGGATTCAAGTGAATCCGCGCAGCGCTCTGCGGCACGTCGCGTCATCACGAGCATTAAACTTTCCGGCTGAAACGTTGGAGCCGATGCCCCGGCCTCTATTGCGAAGCCCGCGTGTTCATCCACGCGTCGTGTCGTTCCTGACAACTACAACAAGTTAGCAGCTGTCGTTACCCGTGCCCGCGTCGATCCCCAGGTTTCTGTTGGTATGTCCTTCAAGTTTGGCGCAGCTTCTGCGCATCATTGTCTCGAAAACCCATCCGGCAGAAATCGGAAACTATTGTTCGGACGGTGTTTTCCTCATGCAATTATACTGATTCCAAAGAAAATCTCTATGTCGCAAATTGCCTACAGACCCTTGGGTGCTACGCCCCAGGGGCCCCCGGCGAAGGCCCCACGGGAAACACAGCACTCAGCGCACGAGGCGCACGGCGAAGCGCACGCCGCTCCCCTCGGGGAGGTTGATGGCAGAGGCCTCACCGCCGTGGAACTCGGCGATCAGTCGCACGATATACAGGCCGAGACCGAAGTGGGGGCGGCTGTCGGTGCCGGCGCGCGATTGCCACAGTGACTCGAAGAGGCGCCCCTCGACCTGCGCAGGCAGTGCGGGCCCGGGGTTGTCGACCTCGATGAGCGCCGCCTGCGCATCCAGGCGCAGCCGCACGCTGATGAGCGCTCCCGCGGGACTGAAGTCCACGGCGTTGTCGATGAGCTTGTCGAGCATCTGCACGATGAGATCGGGGGCGCCGCGGATCAGCACGGCTTCAGCGGGCAGCTCGCAGCGGAAAGTGCGCTCGGGGAAGGCGCCGCGGTAGGCGGCCACGGCGGACTGAAGCACCGGCACCAGATCGAAACTCACCCGCTCGGCGCTGCCGATCGCTTCCTCGACCCGGGTGGCCGCGCCCATGGCAATGAGAATGGCGTTGAGGCGCTCGCTCCCCTGGCGGGCGCGCTCGAGGTAGGTGCGCGCGGCAGGCGGCACCTGTTCGGACTCCAGGTTGTCGAGCGAGGAACGCACGATGGTGAGCGGCGTGCGGATCTCGTGCGCGAGCTTGCCTGCGAGCGTGCGCAGGTAGCTGGTGTATTCGTTGAGGCGCTGCAGCAGCGTGGAGAAGCCGCGGGCGACATCTCCCAGCTCATCGCGCGCGTCGGTCTCCGGAAAGCTGGTGACGAGCCCGGTGCGCGTCAGCGCGGATTCACTCGCCTGGCGCAGCCGCGACAGGCGCAGCGCCAGCCAGGCGGCGAAGGCGAACATCAGGGTCACCGCCACCGCGCTGGTGCTCAAACTGAAGTTCAGCATGCGCATGAGCGCGTGATCGCGCAGGCGGATCCAGCGATTCGCGGTCTGGGTCACCTCGAGCCTGCCGATGACCGCCCTGTGATCCCGGTCGTAGATCGGGGCCGAGGATTCCAGCAGAGCCCTCGTGCCCGGCCGGTCGACGAAGCGCCGGTACAGCCGCGCGAGCAGCGGCGTCTCGGAACCCAGGCCCGTCAGCTGCGAGAGCGCATCGGCACGCGCCAGCACCCGGCCCGAGGGGGTCGTGACCGCGAGCTTCAGCCCCGGCTGCATGAACTGCGCGAGGTAAGAGCTGAGCTCGGGGGCGGCCACGATGAGGCGCCCGAGAGTATGCAGGTCATCGCTGCGCAGGGTGCCGTAGCTCACCGGCTCGGCGCCGCGCGCATCGCGATCATCCACCAGCACCCCGAAGCCGTTGCCGAGCATCGACAGCGGAACCCGCAGCTCGATGCGGTAGCCGTGGCTCATCGGTTGCCAGGCGCCGTGGATGCGCGGCTCGATCGGCGCGCTCTGCTGGCCGTACTCTCCGGTCTCGACGTGGCGCGCCGTGACCGCGCCCGGACCGGTCGCGGCGAGAAAGACCTGCCGCTCCTCACCCTGACTGTCCTGGAATCCGAGCCACACTCGGTCACCGAAGCTCCCCGGGTCGAGCGGGTTGGTTCCGGGGGCATCGAACAGCGGGTGCTCGTCGCGCACCTCGAGCAGCACGTACAGCATGCGCTCATAGACGCCGGTGAGGATGCCGAAGCGGTGGCGATCGTCCTTCTCGAAGTACGCCCACGCGGAAGGATCGCGCGGCCAGTCGTCGGAATAGCCGTCCAGCAGCGGTGCGGCCGTCAGCGCAAGCGGCCTGAGGTCGTAGGGGCCGCCGTGCAGGAACGCGTGGCCGGCGTTCTCATCGGGCGGCGCGTCGGGGGCATCCGCGGGCAGCGGCGCCTCGCGATACAGAAGATCCGTGCGCCCCTGGAGCGATGCGGCGATGGTCTGGGAGACCGCCTGCAGCGAGTTCTGCTCCCCCTCGCGCAGCGCAGACTCCATCTCGCGCGCGTACTGGCATCCGCCCCAGGGCAGTACCAGCGTCGCAAGGCCGAGCAGCAGCAGCTTGAGGCGCAGGGACATGGGTCGCGAGGGTCACTCGACCCAGCGATAACCCATGCCGTAGACGGTCTGCACGGCGTCGAACTTCGGATCGATGATCTGGAATTTGCGCCGGATGCGCTTCACGTGCGAGGTGATGGTGTTGTCATCGAGCACGACGTTGGCGGCGTCCATCAGCTGCTGGCGGTTGCGCACGTGCCCGGGGTGGCGCGCCAGCGCGTGCACGATCCAGAATTCGGTGAGCGACAGCAGCACCACCTGGCCGTCCCACTGCGCCTGCATGCGCTCGGCATCGAGCGCGAGCGCGCCGCGGCGCACGATCTCCCCGGGCGTGTTGGGCCGGCGCAGCGCCTCGACACGGCGGAACAGCGCATTCACCCGTGCAATCAGGTGCGCGAGGCTCAGGTCCTTGGTGAGGAAGTCATCCGCCCCGAGGCGCAGTCCCGACACCGCATCGAGCTCGCTGTCGCGCGCGGTCAGAAATATGATCGGCAGCTCCGCGGACAGCGCGCGCAGCTGCCGGCACAGCTCGAAGCCCCCTTCAGGTTCGTCCTCGAGGGAGATGTCGATAACCGCGAGATCCGGCAGGCGCGCTGCGAATGCGCTCATGGCCTGCGCGCGGTTGGCGTAGGTGCGTACCGCGTAGCCCTCGCGCAGGAACGCCGCGGCGTAGTTGTCGCGGATTGCCGCCTCATCCTCGACAATGGCGACCAGGCGTTTCATGGTGAGCCAAGGCTACAGCCTGGGGGCGCGCGGTTAAAGCGCCCGCCGCTGCCACTTTGCGCCACAATTCTTCGCGGCCGCGGCACTTTTGCGCCCCGGGAGGCAACGCCCGCTTGTGGCCCAATGCTCCCGTAGCCACCAGCCTCGGAGCTTCCATGACCTCGCTGTCACCGCACCTGCACCAGCCGCCAATCTGCCGCGAGATCCTCGCCAACTGGCTCGCGCTGCTGACGCTGCTGGCGCTCGGCATTATCTGGTAGCGCCACGAGACAACACGCCAGGCCGACCGTGCGCCTAGCCGGCACCTTCAGGTAACATTCCCTGAAAAAGGGGGTGTGCACATGAGCGAGGAAATCGTCTTTTACAGCAGTCCCATGTCCCGCGGGCGCATGGTGCACTGGATGCTGGAGGAAGTCGGAGCGCCGTACCGGTTCGAGGTGGTGAACCTGGAGCGCGGGGATCAGAAGAAGCCGGATTACCTGGCGGTGAATCCCATGGGCAAGGTTCCGGCGATCGTGCACCGCGGTACCGTGGTGACCGAATGCGGCGCCATCTGCACCTACCTCGCGGACGCCTTTCCGGCCGCACGGCTCGCGCCACCCCTGGACAGCCCGGCCCGCGGAACCTACTACCGCTGGATGTTTTTCGGTGGCTGCTGCGTGGAGCCGGCGGTGATCGATCGCATGCTGTCGCGTCCGGCCGCCTCCCGACCCGGCGCGCTGGGCTACGGCTGCTATGAGGACACCGTGGCCGCGCTGGAAAAAGCCCTGACACCCGGGCCCTATATCCTCGGCGCGCAGTTCAGTGCCGCCGATGTCTACATCGGCTCCCAGATCGGCTTCGGGATGATGATGAAGGCTCTCGAGCCGCGCCCGGTGTTTCAGGACTACGCCAACCGGGTGCAGCAGCGTCCTGCCTACCGGCGCTTCATGGAAAAGGGCGAGAAGATCGCGGCCGAAATGAAGAAGGCGGGCTGAACGGCGCCGCCCGCGCGCACCGCTGCCGCGCGCACGCTGCCGGGGTGCGTGTGGCGGGCCAGTTTGAGCCGGCTCGCCGCCCGTGCTAGGTTGTGAAGCCGACCTGCGCTCAGGCGCCGCTGTTGTCTCAACAGGAGCAGTCGCAAGTATAACAATCAAACCGCGGCGACCCCGACACATAACACGCACACGCCGCGCCGCACATCGAGGGAGCAATCATGTTCACGCAAGTGATAGACCCGCTCGACAACCTGACGCTCACCTGCCTGGTGGCGTTGATTCCCGTAGTCTCACTGCTTGTCATGCTGGCGGTGTTCCGCCTGCCGGCGTGGCTCGCGACGCTGCTCG
>DATKEZ010000092.1:0-6487 GCA_035511775.1 Steroidobacteraceae bacterium
CAAGCGGCCGGGCCCTGCTTCGCCCAGATGTGACTAGGGTCAATGTTTTGCCCAGTGCGCCGGGCCGCTGCGCACTTTCGCCAACTCGCGCAAGGACCCCGAACGCCTTACGCGCAATGGTGTGCGGTAAGCCCTTTACCAGAATCGGCCCGCACACCGCCGGACCATGAGTTCAAGAGTAAACAGCGAGCATGTCCCCGGCCGTCCTGGGGCCCGTTTCGAGCCCTACGTGCGGCTCGTTCACTGCCTGCTGCCGCGCACCACGTACATCGCCATGTTCGGGCCGGCGGGCGACCTGATGTGGTCGACCGAGCCGGTGGCCGGCCCGGATCTGATGAACGTCGTCGATGACACGCTGTTGAGCGCGCGCTCGAACCCGGACAGCCCGGGCCAGGTGCGCCTGCTGGCCGGGAATCTGCCGGTGTACCTGTGCTCGATGCGCGATGACACCAAGCGGCTGCTCGCCGTGCTCGCCGTGGTGTGCCGCACCACCGAGGCACAGGAGCGCAAGAGTCCTGACTTCGGCTTCGCCTACTCGCTGCTGTCCCCGATGCTCGAGTGCCTGCGGCGCGAGCTCGTCACGCGCGCCACCATCGATGAGCTCAACCACACCGTGGGTGGGCTCGATCGGGGCATGAATCTGCTGCTGGCCTACGGCAGCGCCGAACAGAGCGCAGCCGTGGCGGACGGCGCCAACGAGCTGCAGGTACTGCTGCAGCAGACCATCGAGCACCTGCGCGCCCGCACCGGGGCGCTGCTGGTGCCGGAGCGCAACGTCACGCTGGTGCGCGCCGGCGAGCACGCCCCCGCCGATACGCAGTTCCTGATGCGCGCGCACCGCCGGCTGCTGTCGCTGGCGCAGGCGCAGCAAACGCCGGTGGTCAGCAATGAGACTCTGTCGGCGTCAACGCCCGACGCCTTGCCGTACCGGGTGTTGTGCTGCTCGCTGCGCTCGCGCGCCGGACGCTTCATCGGCGTGCTCGCGCTGCTGCGCGAGGCGAGCGCGGAAGCCTTCACGGAACGCGATGCGCACATCGCCGAGATCCTCGCGCGCAAGGCCATCGGCGTCATCGAGAGCAGTTACGACGCCCTCAGCGGCCTGTATACCCGCCCCGCCTTCGAGCGGCGCGTACGCGCGCTCGTCACGGACCACAAGACATCGCAGGCCTGGAGCGCACTGTACATCGACGTGGATCAGCTGCACGTCATCAATGAGAAGGCCGGCATGCACGTGGGCGATACCGTGCTCGCCCGGCTGGGTGAGCTGCTGCGCCAGCGCCTGCCTTCCGGAGCCTTCGGCTCACGGATCTCCGGCGATCGCTTTGTCGTGCTGGTGCCGGCGCAGATGCAGGACGCCGAGCGTTTCGCGGAATCGCTGCGCGAGGGCGCCGAGCGGCTCGCCATGAGTCACGCCGCGGCGCAGCTGCCCGTGTCCATCAGCATCGGCGTCGCGCGGCTCGATTGCGCCGCGGACCAGCTGGCGCACGTGCTGGCGGCGGCCGAGACCGCCTGCAAGGCCGCCAAGGACCGCGGCCGCAACCGCGTCGAGGTGTACGAGCAGAGCGACCTGAGCATCGTGCGCCGCTATGCCGACATCGGCATCGCGACCAAGCTGCGCGAAGCGATCGACGCCGGGCGTCTGCATCTTTACGCGCAGCTCATCCTGCCCTTGGCCGCGGCGGATACCGCCCGGCCCCACTATGAGCTGCTGCTGCGCATGACGGATGAGGACGGGCGCACCGTGGGGCCGGACACCTTCCTGTCGGCGGCGAACCGCTACCAGCTGATGCCGACCATCGATCGCTGGGTCATCAACCACGTCATCGAGTCGCTCAAGCCGCGGGCCCCCGTGCTCGAGGGCAAGGCGCTCGGTTTCGCCATCAATTTCTCCGGCCAGTCCCTCAGCGACGATGACTTCTCGGACTTTCTGATCGACAGCGTCGCTTCCAGCGGCCTGGATCCGGAGCTGTTCTGTTTCGAGCTCACCGAGAACGCCACGGTGCTGAACCTGGGGCGCGCCGAGGCGCTCATGCGGCGCCTGCGGGACCTGGGGTGCGGTGTGGCGCTGGATGATTTCGGCGTCGGCCTGTCCTCGCTCTCGTGCCTGCGCCAGCTGCCGGTGACCATGTTGAAGATCGACGGCAGCATCGTGCGCGAGGTGCTGACGGACCCGCGTGCCGAATCCATGGTGGGCGCGATCGCGCAGCTGGCCCGCGGCATGTCGATCATCACCGTGGCCGAATACATCGAGACCGAGGCCATCGGCGCGCGCATCGCGGAGCTGGGCGTCGACTACGGCCAGGGTTTTGCGATCGGCAGGCCGATTCCGCTGGCCGAGTTGCTGCTTGAGTTGCCGCTCCCGAGCGAACCACGCGTAGCCGCGCCTGCCGCCGCAGAGTCCAAGCGCGATCCTGGCTTGCGCACCGGGGAGGCCCGCTGATGCGTTGCGGGAGCCCCAGGCCCCGCACGCTGGTCGCGCTCATCGCCGGGGCCGTGCTCGGCTTCGGCGGGGCCCTGACCGGGGGCGTGCTGGCGGACCGCCCCAGCGAGGCCGCACTGCCTGCCCATGCCGCGCGCCCGGTCGGCGGCACGGCCCTGCCGTGGCAGGAGGCGAGCCTGTTCGCGGAAGTCTACGAGCGTATCAAGCGCGACTACGTGGACGACGTCGACGATCACGCCCTGATGGAGAAGGCGCTGCGCGGCATGGTCGCCGCACTCGATCCGCACTCGGCCTACCTCGACAGCGCCGAGTTCGAGGAGATTCGCCTGAGCACCATGGGCTCCTACCCCGGTGTGGGCATCGAGGTCGCGGCCGAGGATGGTGTGGTGAAGGTGGTGCACCCCATCGAGGGCTCTCCGGCGCAACAGGCGGGACTCGAGCCGGGCGATGAGCTGGTGAGAATCGACGGCAACGATATCGGAGCCGACCTGGCGGGCGCCATTGCACGCATGCGCGGCGCTTCCGGAAGCCTGGTGAAGCTCAGTATCCGGCGCGCCGGCAGGCCGGGATTGATCGAGTACGCGCTGCACCGCGCGCAGGTCGAAGTGCACAGCGTCGTGCAGCAGAGCCTTGAGCCGGGCTATGGATACCTGCGAATCACGAGCTTCAGCGAGACCACACCGGGAGACGTCGGCCGGGCGGTTGCTCGCCTAAGACGAGACAATCCTGGGGGCCTCAAGGGCCTTGTGCTCGACCTGAGAAACAATCCCGGCGGCGTGCTCGAGTCTGGCGTGGCCGTTGCCGACGATTTTCTCGACAGCGGTGTCATTGTGACGGCCGACGGCCGCACCCCCGAAGCGCGCTTCCGCATGGACGCGACGCCCGGTGACCTCATCGACGGCGCACCGCTCGTGGTGCTCGTGAACGGCGGCTCGGCCTCGGCTTCCGAGATCGTGGCGGGCGCGCTCAAGGACCACGGTCGCGCGCTGCTCATCGGACGGCGCACCTACGGCAAGGGCTCGGTGCAGACCGTCATGCCGCTCACTCACGGGGGCGCGGTCAAGCTCACGACGTCGCGTTACTTCACGCCCTCGGGCACCTCGATTCACGGCAAGGGCATCGTTCCGGATATCGTCCAGGACGGCCCCGGGCCGGCCCCCGCGGAGCTGCTGACGGGCAAGGGCTCGCGTCCGCTCGCCGATCGCGACGGCGACGTACGCGTGGCACTCGAGACTCTGAAGACCCGTGCCGCCGCCGCGCAGCCGTCCGCTCTGCCGGTGGCCATGCGCTCGCTCGTGCCCTGAGGGATCAAGACGCTGCGAGCGCGCGCGTACCGCCGGCGCGGGCTTCCCGATATCCTCCGAAGCCATGCTGGCGTGGCTCATCGACATGGTCCTGCATCTTGATCGGCATCTGCTCGAGCTGCTGACCCGCTATGAGCTGTGGATCTATCCGATCCTGTTCGCGGTGATCTTCGCGGAGACGGGGTTCGTGGTAACGCCCTTCCTGCCCGGGGATTCGCTGCTGTTCGCGGTGGGCACTCTGGCGGCGGTGGATCGCAGCGGGGTGCTGCAGGCGCCGCTCGCGAGCGTGACGCTTGGAGCCGCCGCCGTGCTCGGCAACACCTTGAATTACAGCATCGGGCGCGCGATCGGTCCCGCGGCTTTCAGCGGCCGTTACCGCCTGCTCAAGGTGCAGTACCTGAGACGCACCGAGGAGTTCTTCCGGCGCCATGGCGCGATGGCGATCCTGCTGTCGCGCTTCGTGCCCATCATCCGCACCTGCGCGCCGTTCGTGGCCGGCGTCGGTCGCATGCCGTACGCGCGCTTTCTCGCGTCCAACTTCGCAGGGGGTTTCGCCTGGGTGCTGCTGTTCGTGTGGGGCGGCTACCTGTTCGGCAACATTCCGTTCGTGAGGGAGCACTTCGGAGTGGTCACGCTGCTCATCATTGCCGCATCGCTCGTGCCGCTGGCGAGCGCCCTGTGGCGCCGCCCGGCGCCCGATAAGTGACACGGCCGCGCCGCGGCGGGGACTTCAGGCGCGCACGCTGAGCGCGACGATGGCGCCGATGATGGCGCCGATCAGCAGCGCGAGATTCGGAATCGCGGTCAGCATGAAGCCGGTGTGACGCGCCTGCGGCGAGCGCACGTAACCCTGGAAATACAACGCCCGCCCGATGAGGAACACCACCCCGAGCGCCGCCGCCAGGTAAGCGTTGACGTAGCGAGCGAACAGCAGCACCGAGGGCACGAAGATGATCAGCTGCTCGAGCGTATTCATCTGCACCCGGAAATAGCGCTCGAACGCCTCGTTGCCGGTCGTGGCCGGCGCGGGGATGTTGTAGCGAACGCGGGCCCCGGCCACCGCCCAGCAGAACAGCAGGAACTCGACCAGGGCGAGGGCAATCACCAGGTGAACGAACGGCATGAGGCCTCCAGCTTTTCCCCCACAATGGCACAATGCGCTCATGAGCGACAAGGAACGCGGCTATGCGCACCGGGTCGACATCCGCGCCGACACACAACAGGTGTGGCGAGCCTTCACGGAAGCCGAGCAGCTCAAGGGCTGGTGTTCACCGGATGCCGAGATCAGCGCCCGCAAGGGAGGCCTGTTTCGCGCCAGCGTCGACCGGGTCACCGAGCTCGAGGCGCACATCGACGTGTTCGAACCCGGCCGGCGGCTGCGTCTGATCTACCTGCCCACACCGACACTGCCGCCCGCCGAGACCGTGATAGTCGATGACTTCATTTTCGATCCGGTGCCGGGCGGGACCATCGTGCGGCTGCTGGGCTCGGGTGTACCGGCGACGCGCGAATGGGATACCCAGTACCGGCGGCTGCGCACCAGCTGGCAGCAGGCCATCATCCGGCTCAAGGTGGTCGTGGAGCGGCAAGCCGGACCGGGAGCGAGTCCATGACGGGATTCCTGCTGCGCGCGCTGATCAGCGCGATGGGCCTGTGGCTGGCGAGCGTGTGGGTCACGGGGGTGCGTATCCACGGTCCCGGCACGCTGCTGCTGGCCGCGGTGCTGCTGGGCGTGGTGAACGCCGTGGTCCGTCCCATCGCGTTCATCCTGACGCTGCCGCTCACCTTTCTCACACTGGGACTGTTCCTGCTGGTCCTGAACGCCGCGATGGTCGCGCTGGTCGCAGCGCTCCTGCCGGGCTTTCACCTCGCGGGGTTCAGGGCGGCGCTGCTGACCGCGATCATCCTGTGGCTGACCGGCTGGGCTGCTTCCGCGCTCATCGGGCACCGCGGCATCGAGCGCTACGCGCGGCGCTAGCTGCTCGCCGGCAGCATCCGCCCCAGCCAGCGGTACAGCGCGTAGATCACCAGCACGAAGGCGATACCGCCGAGCCACTCCGAAGCGGCAGAGAACGAGTCTCCCACCACGCCGATGGGAAATTGGTTATTGGTGAAGGCGACCAGGGCCGTGAAGATCACCGCGAGCACGCTCTCGCCGACGATCAGACCGGAAGCGAGCAGCACCCCCAGCTGCTTCGTGGCCTCTGGTTTGGCGGTCCTGTCGGCGCCTCTGTCAAACCACCAACCGACCAGCGCGCCCGCGGTGACCATCAGCGTCGATGCCGTGGGAAGGTAGATGCCGAGGCCGACGGCGAGCGGCGGCACACGCATGGACCGGGTGGTCCTGGAGAGCAGCCAGTCGAGCGTGATGATGGCGGCCCCTATGAGTGCGCCCCAACCCATCAATTGCCATTTCTCCGGGTCGTTCTGGATCACCGCCTGGCCGAGGGCAGAGATGAGGCCCGCCTGGGGCGCGGGCAGTGCGTGGGCTGACGCGCCGGGGGCGCCCGCAAAACCGTAGGCCTTGTTGACCAGGTCCAGCACTGGCGGGATCACCAGCGCGCTGGCTACTACGCCGATCACCAACGCCCACTGTTGTTTGGAGGGCGTGGATTCCACCAGCTGGCCGGTTTTCAGATCCTGCAGGTTGTTGTTGGCAATGGCCGCCACGTTGAATACGACAGCGGTGACGAACAGTGAGTAGGCCACGAGCGCCTTGCCCATCTCCGGGGGGAGCGAGGAC
>DATKEZ010000093.1:0-4272 GCA_035511775.1 Steroidobacteraceae bacterium
GACACCGCATCACGCGCCGTGATGATGAGCACCGGCACGGCCAGGCCGCGCGCGCGCAGCACCTTCAGCAGCTTCAGCCCGTCGCTCCCGGGCAGACCCAGATCGAGCAGCAGCAGCTCGAAAGGCTCGGTGCGCAGCACCCGGTCGGCGGCTTCGGCGTCGTGCACCCAGTCCACGGTGAAGCCCTCGCGCTTCAGTCCCGCGCGGATCGCCTCGCCGATCATGGCGTCGTCCTCGACCAGCAGCAGTCTCATACGCGAAGTATGATCAATCGAGACTGCGATCGCGCAAGGAGCCCGATTGAGCGCCCTCGAGACTCTGGTGCAGGATGCGGCAAGCCTGGGAGTGGCCTTGAGCGAGCACGACGGCCGGCGCCTGCTCACGCTCCTCGATGAGCTGGCGCGCTGGAACCGCACCTACAACCTGACCGCGATCAGCACCCCCGCCGAGATGCTCACGCACCACCTGCTCGACAGCCTCGCCATTCACCGCGACCTGCAGGGCACGCGCATCGCAGACGTGGGTACCGGAGCGGGGTTTCCGGGCCTGCCGCTGGCGGTGTGCAATCCCGCGCGGCACTTCACTCTGATCGACTCCACGGCCAAGAAAATCCGCTTCGTCTCGCACGCGGCGCAGGCGCTGGGACTCACCAACGTGACCGCGGTGCACGCGCGCGCGGAGAGCCTGAGGCCCGAGGCGCCGTTCGATACGGTGGTGGCGCGCGCGCTGGCGCCGCTCCCGCAGCTGCTGGCGCAGGTCGCGTCGCTGTGCGGCGCGCAAAGCCGCGTGCTGGCGATGAAGGGCCGCTGGCCGGGCGAGGAGCTCGCCTCGCTCCCTGCGCCCTGGCGCGTCGCCCGCTCACGCGAGCTGCAGATCCCGGGGCTCGCCGAGGCGCGCTGCGTGATCGAGCTGGTAAGCGCCTGAGCCAAAGCCGTGCCCCTCAACCCGCTCACCACGACCTGGCCGCTGCTCCTCGGCATGGGCATTCTCATGCTGGGGGCGGGCCTGCAGGGGACGCTCCTCGGGCTGCGCGCCACGATCGAAGGCTTCCCCACGCCGGTCACCGGCCTCGTGATGTCCTGCTACTACGTGGGGTATCTGCTCGGCACGCTCATCGCGCCGCGCCTCTTGCGCCGGATCGGGCACGTGCGGGTGTTCGCCGCATTCGCAGCGCTCGCCTCGGTGGCCAGCCTGGTACACGCCTCCTGGGTGCACCCGCTTCCCTGGGGCGCCATGCGTCTGATCTCCGGCCTGTGCTTCGCCGGCATCTACGTCGTCGCCGAGAGCTGGCTCAATCATCGCGCCACGCGCACCAATCGCGGGCGCCTCCTGGCGGTGTACATGCTGGTGCTGTATGTGGGTCTGGGCGCCGCCCAGTTCCTGCTGGTACTGGCAAGCCCGCAAACCGCGGCCCCCTTCATGCTGGTCTCGGCGCTGATCTCGCTGGCGATGGTGCCGATCGTCGCCTCCGCACAGCAAACGCCCGAACCCGCCGTCCCGCAGCCGGTGCGCTATCGCGACCTGTACCGCAATTCGCCGCTGGGCGTGGTGGCGGTGGCGGTATCGGGCATGATTTCCTCCATCCTCTTCTCCATGGGCCCGGTGTACGCGCGGCTCAACGGCGCCGGCACCCGGGGGGTGGCCGCGTTCATGGCGGTCAGCATTCTCGCCGCGGTGCTCACCCAGTACCCCGTCGGCAGGCTGTCGGACCGGATGGATCGGCGCACGGTCATTGCCAGCGTGTGCACGCTCGCCACGCTGGCGGCGGGCGGCATCGCGGCCTTCGGCCCCTTGCCTCGTCCGGTCTTTCTGCTGCTGGCGGCGCTGTTCAGCGGCTCGGCGCTGACGCTGTATTCCCTCGCGGTCTCGCACGTGAACGACAAGCTCGAGCCGGCGCAGATGGTGGCCGCGAGCAGCGCGCTGCTGCGGATGAACGGCATGGCCGCGGCCGCGGGGCCGGCGCTGACGGGAAGCCTGATCGCCGCCTTCGGGCCGCGCGCCTACTTCGCGACGCTCGCGACCCTCACCGGAGCTCTGACGGTGTTCGATCTGTGGCGCAAGAGCCGCCGCGGTCCGGTACCGCGTGCCCTGAAGGGTCCGTTCATCAACACGCAGCAGATCGTGACCTGCGCAGGGCTCGATCCCGACCCGGCGGAGCGGGCGCAGGCCGAGCGCGGCGCGCAGCTCGCGCCCTCCGAGCCGCTCAAAGCTGCAGAGGCAGCGCGGTCGTCGCCTTGATGACGGCGAGCGCAATCGAGGAGTTCACCGACTGCACGCCGGGAAAGCGCGACAGGTGATCGAGGAAGAACGCCTCGTAGGCCTTGATGTCCCGGCACACGATCCGCAGCAGGAAATCCGTCTCCCCCATCAGCGTGTAGCACTCGAGGATCTCCGGGTGCGCGCGCACGGCCTGCTCGAAGCGCAGCAGGGCGTCGCGACCGTGAGCGGCGACCTTCACGTGCGAGAACACCATGACCGTGAGCCCGAGCTTCTCCCGGTCGAGCAGCGCCACGCGCTTGTGGATGACGCCGAGCTCCTCGAGACGGCCGATGCGCCGCCAGCAGGTCGATGCGGTCATCCTCAAGCGCTCCGCGACCTCGGCGGCCGAGAAGTGGCCGTGCTGCTGCAGCAGATCCAGAATCCGCAGGTCAGCTCGGTCCAGATCGGGGTGCATGATTCACCTCGAGGAAGGTATGAACCATGCAATGAATATCACATCAATAGTCCGGGGGAAGCAACTTTTGCGACATTGCGTGCAGAGCGGGGAAGCTAGAGTGCCGGCATGGAAATCTTCGACCGGCGCGAATTCGACGCTCACGAGCTGATGGTCTTCGGGCACGACCCGGCCACTTCCCTGCGGGCGATCATCGCCATCCATTCCACCGCGCTCGGCCCCGCCGCGGGCGGCTGCCGCATGTGGCCGTACCCCACCACCGCAGAGGCGATTTGCGACGTGCTGCGCCTGTCGCGGGGCATGAGCTACAAGAACGCGCTGGCCGGCGTGCCGTTCGGCGGCGGCAAGGCGGTCATCATCGGCGAGTCGCGCAAGGCCAAGACCCCGGAGCTGTTTGAAGCCTTCGGCCGCCTGGTCGACTCCCTCGGCGGACGCTATGTCACGGCCGAGGACGTTGGCACGACGGCCGCCGACATGGCGAACGTGGCGCGTGCGACGCGCCATGTCGCGGGCCTCGGGCGCGCGCCGGGCGAGGCGGGCGGGGATCCGGGACCGAAGACCGCGCTCGGTGTGTACCTGGGGATCAGGGCCGCGGTGCGCTTCAGGCTCGGCCGGCAGGATCTTCAGGGTCTGCGCGTCGCCGTTCAGGGCCTGGGCGGCGTGGGCTACCACCTGTGCGCCCTGCTGGCGGCCGCGGGCGCGCAGCTGCGCGTCGCCGACGTGCGGCCGGCGGCGGTGCAGCAGGTGTGCGAGGAGTTGCGGGCGACCGCGGTCCCGGTCGAGGAAGTGCTCGCCGAGGAGGTCGATGTGCTGGCCCCGTGTGCGCTCGGCGCGGTGCTCACCGCGCAGTCGATCCCGCGCCTGCGCGCGCGCATCATCGCGGGAGCTGCGAACAACCAGCTGGCGCAGGGGCAGGACGCCGAAGCCCTGCAGGCGGCCGGCATCCTCTATGCGCCGGACTACGTGATCAATGCCGGCGGCATCATCAGCGTCGCACGCGAGTATCACGGCGGCGCCACCGAGGAGCAGGTCATCGCCGACATTCAGGGCATTCCCGCGCGCCTGACGGAGATCTTCGAGCGCGCCCGGCGCGAGAATCGCACCACCAACGCGGTGGCGGACCAGATGGCGCGCGAGCTGCTCAGCGGGCGGCGGCACAGACTGGTGGCCTGAGCCCCCCAAAAGGAGCCGGCCCGGATGCATTGCCGGCCCGGACGCGGCGGTGAAGTACACTGTCGCCCATGAAGCGGGTCATCGCCATCGCGAACCAGAAGGGCGGCGTCGGCAAGACCACCACGGCGGTCAATCTCGCGGCCTCCCTCGCCGCCACCCGGCGGCGTGTGCTGCTCATGGATCTGGATCCGCAGGGCAACGCCACCATGGGCAGCGGCATCGACAAGGCGCAGCTGCAGCGCGGCGCCTGCGAAGTGCTGCTCGGGGAATCCGACCTCGCGGCGGCGCTCATCCCGGTGGCGGAGGGCGGCTTCATGCTGCTGCCGGCCAACCAGGACCTGACCGCCGCGGAAGTGCGCCTGCTCACTCTGCCGATCGGCCGGGAGGTCAAGCTGCGCCAGGCGCTGCAACCCAAGCGCGAAGCC
>DATKEZ010000094.1:0-32135 GCA_035511775.1 Steroidobacteraceae bacterium
GTGCCGCGCCGGCGGCGGCGATTCAGGAGCGGTTAAGGCTTGCGCAGCACATCACGCAGCACCACGGCGTGATTGCGGCGCGCGTCGTGCGCGGCGTAGAGCAGCGTCACGCGCTGTAGCGCGGCACGCTGCCGCAGTGCCTGCAGCGCCGCCGCCTGGGCGCGCAGTTCGGCGCGATAGCGCGTGGTGAACTCCAGCCAACGCGTGGGGTCGAGGTGGAACCACTTGCGCAGCGCGGTACTTGGAGCGAGCTCGACCGGCCAGTCATCGAGAGCCGCGCGCTGCTTGCTGATGCCGCGCGGCCAGAGCCGATCCACCAGCACCCGAAAGCCGTCCGCGACATCAGGTTCGTCATAGATACGCTTGATTCTGATGTCCTTTCTGCCCGCGACCCTGTATGCGGGCCTGAACTCGTGCAGAGAACAGGCCGGTGAGCTGTAGGCACGAGGACGTATGCGCTGCGTAACCACGGATCCTCCAACCATGCGTACGATAGCGAGTATAGCGGCGCGCCGGCGCGGCACATGCCGCGAAGTCTGCGCGGTGGAGTCTGTGCCCGCGAAGGTTCAGACTTGGGCCGATGGGGGAGTGAGCAGCCAATGACCAGCCTTCGCCAGCAGCTGCGCGACAATGCGGTCGCCCTCGTCAGCCTGGTCGTGGCCCTCAGCAGTCTCGCCTACAACACCTGGCGCAACGAGCGCACGGAACATAACCGTAATGTCCGCACCGCGGCGTTCGAGCTGCTCACCAAGCTTGCAGAGCTCGAGCGCGTGGTGTTCCTCGCGCAGTACGACCGGGACGTGGCCGGCGGCAATCCACGCACCGGCTGGACATACGTGCTGGTGATTCGTGACCTGTCGGCGCTGGTGCCGGCGCCGGTGCCGGTGCAGGCGCAGGAGCTGCAGAGGGTCTGGAGCGGGAACTGGGAGGGCCTGGGCAAGGACGACGAGACCGCGGTCGACCACATAGACGCTGCCATCGTCAAGCTGCGCGACACCACGCTCGGCACACTGCGTTCACTGCGCTGAGGGCTCGTCGAGCACGAACAGACGGGACTCGCTGCCGTCGTCGCTGAAATGAACCAGGCGCTCGAATTTCAGGCCGAGAGTCTCCAGGATCCTGATAGATGCCGCGTTCCCGGGTGCGGTGATGGCGACGATGCGCCCGAGGCCGAGCACTTGCGTGCCCAGCCGCAGCACCGCTTGCGCCGCCTCCAGGGCGTAGCCCTGGTGACGGAAGCGCGGCAGGAGCGCAAAGCCGATCTCCACATCCGGATGCGTGTCGCGGCGCAGTAATCCGCACAAGCCGATGACAGCCGCCGACGCTTTGAGCTCCACGGCGCACAGGCCGAAGCCATAGCGCCGCTGGCTGGCAGCCGGCCCGGACTCGATATAGCGGTGGGCGTCGTGCAGGTTGCGCACGTCCCGGTCGCCGACGTTGCTGAGGAAGTCAGGATCGTTGAGCAGCTCGAGAATGAACGGCGCATCGGCGTCCGTGAGGTGACGCAGTCGCAGTCGCGGGGTCTCGGTGACCATGCAACGCCAATGCTGGTGGATGGCGGCCCGCGGCGCAAGCGCGGCGGCGCCGCGCCACACCCGCCTTGACAGGCCGGGTGCGCAGCGGTAAAAAGGTTGCGCATTATATAACCGAATGGTTCTATACAACGTGAGAGCAACCCGCCTCGACCATACCTTTGCCGCTCTGGCCGACCCCACGCGGCGCGCGATCCTCGCGCGTCTCGCCTCCGGGGAGGCCGGAGTGATGCAGCTCGCGAAGCCCTTCCACATCAGCCAGCCGGCGGTCTCGAAGCACCTGAAGGTGCTGGAGCGTGCCGGACTCATCGTTCGTAGCCGCAAGGCGCAGTCCCGGCCCTGCCGGCTGCGGGCCGGACCGCTGAAGGAGGTGGCGGACTGGGCCGAACGCTATCGGCGCTACTGGGAGCAGAGCTTCGAGCGCCTCGATGCATATCTCAGCAAACTGCAACGACAGGAGAGAGCACATGGACGCAAGAGCACGAAATAGCGCCGACGCGCCTGCCGCGGAGCGTGAACTGACCATCCGGCGCAGCTTCGACGCGCCGCGCGCCCTGGTGTTTCAGGTCTGGACCGAACCGCGGCACCTGGCGCAGTGGTCCTGCCCGCGGGGTTTCACGATGACCGAGAACAGTGGCGACCTGCGCGTGGGGGGCGCATTCTCGGCCTGCATGCGCTCGCCCGAGGGGAGCGATCACCGGCTGCGCGGCGTGTATCGCGAGATCGTGCCGCCCGAGCGACTCGTGTTCACACACGCATGGATCGATGCCAGCGGCACACCCGGGCCGGAGACAATCGTGACCGTCACGCTCACCGAGCGCGACGGACGCACCGAGATGAGGTTCCACCAGGGACTCTTTGCATCGGTAGCCGCGCGCGACGGACACCAGCAGGGCTGGACCAGCTGCTTCGAGCGCCTCGCCGAGCTGCTCGCGGTGTTGACCCGCGATGCGGCGGCATAGCATGGAGCCGCCTATGCAGAAGATCACGCCGTTTCTGTGGTTCGACAACCAGGCTGAGGAAGCCGCCAACTACTACGTTTCCGTTTTCGCGAATTCCCGGATTCTGAAGATCGTGCGCTACGGCGAGGCGGGTCCCGGACCCAGGGACACCGTCATGACGGTGTCGTTCGAAATCAACGGGCAGCAGTTCACCGCGCTGAACGGCGGTCCGCAGTTCAGGTTCTCGGAAGCGATTTCGTTCGTGGTGAATTGTGAGACGCAGGCGGAAATCGACGCGCTGTGGGTAAGACTGTCTGCGGGCGGCAAGGAGGACCGCTGCGGCTGGCTCAAGGACCGCTACGGTCTGTCGTGGCAGCTGGTGCCCACGGTCCTGCCGGAGCTGCTCGCTGACAAGGACAGCGCCCGGGCGCAGCGCGCCATGCAGGCAATGCTGCAGATGAGGAAGCTCGACATCGAGGCGCTGCTGCGGGCGCACCGGGGCAGCGCGTAACGCGTCCGAGGCGGCGTCCGAGGCGTCCGGCCGCCAGGTCCGAAAATGGCTACTTGGAAGCGGGGCACCGCGCTATCGTGGGCCCCATGGAGACCATCTCGGGCCTGGACGCGGAGGCGCTGAATCGCGCGCGCATCAGCCGCGATCCGCGCTTTGACGGCAAGTTCTATATTGCCGTGACCTCTACCGGCATCTACTGCCGGCCGATCTGCCCGTCGCGCTACGCGAAGCGATCGAACGTGCGCTTCTTCGGCAGCCCCGCGGCCGCCGAGGCGGCGGGATTTCGCCCGTGCCTGCGCTGTCGCCCCGAAGCCGCTCCCGGCACGCCGGCGTGGCTGGGCACGGCGGCGGTGGTACGCCGCGCCTTGCGTCTGATCAACGAGGGCGCGCTCGATGAGGATTCGGTCGAGGCGCTCGCCGGGCGCCTGGGAATCGGCGCTCGGCACCTGCTGCGCCTGTTCGGGCGGCACGTCGGCGCCTCTCCGGTCGCCGTCGCGCAGACGCGGCGCCTGCACTTCGCCGTGTGCCTGCTGACGCAGACCAGCCTGCCGATCACGCAGATCGCGATGGCGGCAGGGTTCGGCAGTTGTCGGCGCTTCAACGACGCGTTCCGCCACACCTACGGCAGGTCACCGCGCGAGCTGCGCCAGGCGGGTCGCCGTAGCGGGGTAGCGGGCAGCGCCGAAGAGGTGGCGCTGCGGCTCGCGTACCGGCCGCCCTACGACTGGTCGCAGGTGCGCGACTTTCTCGCCACGCGTGCGATCCCCGGAGTGGAGCGCGTCGATGCACGCGGCTACGCGCGCATGGTGGCGTGCGAGGGCGGCCACGCACTCATCTGCGTGCGCGCGCTCGCCGGTGAGGATGCGCTCGAGCTGCGCGTGCGGGGTGCACCGCCGGCCGCGTTGCTGCAGCTCGCCTCGGTGGCGCGGCGCGTGTTTGATCTCGCGGCGGATCCGGCGCGCATCGGTGTCGAGCTGGCGACCGACCCGCTGGTCGGTCCACTGGTGCGGAAACGGCCGGGATTGCGCATCCCGGGCGCCTGGGATGCGTTCGAGTGTGCGGTGCGCGCGGTGCTCGGCCAGCAGGTGAGCGTGGCCGCGGGCTGCACTTTCGCGGCGCGACTCGTGCAGTGCGCCGGGGTGGCCATTCGCGGCGGCGCTGATGGCCTGACGCACCTGTTCCCGACCGCGGCGAGTCTCGCCAGCGCGAATCTCGATCACCTTGGAATCACGCGCACGCGTGCCGCCACGCTGCACGCGCTGGCCCGCGCCGTGCTCGAACGGCGCCTCGACTTCAGTGCGGCGCCCGAGGCGCTGGCGGCGGCCCTGACGGCGCTGCCGGGCATCGGTCCCTGGACGGCGCAGTACGTCGCCCTGCGAGCGCTCGGGGAGCCCGACGCCCTGCCGACAGGCGATCTGGTGCTGCGCCGCATGGCGGCGCCCCGGCGCCGCATGCTGAGTGCGCGCGAGCTCGAAGCGCGCTCACGGGACTGGCAACCGTGGCGTGGCTACGCGGTGATGCACCTGTGGCGCGCCGCGGGCAACCGGGGTGCACGCGTTGGCAAGCAGCGAAATCAGCCGGCAGGCGTGCGGGCGCGGGCGTAGCATCCATGCGCATGAAGCCCGGATCGGAGCCGAGGTACTGGTGCGAGACCGATACTCCGGTCGGTCGCCTGCTGCTCGCCGGGGACGCCCAGGCCCTCAGGCGGGTGCATTTCCAGTCCGGCCCGCATCCCATGCGCGCGGCGCCCGAGTGGCGCGAGGACGCTACGCCATTTGCGCCCGTGCTGGCACAGCTGGGCGAGTACTTTTCCGGTACGCGGCGCGCCTTCACGCTGCGGCTGGCCCCCGCAGGCACTGCGTTCCAGCTGGCGGTCTGGGAGGCGCTGCGGGCCATCCCCTACGGTCAGACCGTCTCCTATGGCGAACTGGCGCGTCGCCTCGGCAACGCCGGCGGTGCACGCGCGGTGGGCCTCGCGAACGGCGCGAACCCGTTGCCGATCATCGTTCCCTGCCACCGCGTCATCGGCGCCGACGGCTCTCTGACCGGCTTCGGCGGTGGTCTGCACATGAAGCGCACGCTGCTGTGCCTCGAAGGTGCCGCCTGCGTCGCCGATCTTTTCAGCGCTCACGAGTCGGCGCAGGCAGCGGAGGGCGCCGCGGACATTCGCGTGAGTGCCCGCTGAATCAGCGCGCCGCTGCTGCGCGCCTGCGGCGAGCGGCCCCGGCGGGACCGGCAGTCCCGCCGGGGCCTGTCACCCTCAGTGCAGCAGATTGACCGTGTTGGTTCCGTCGTCCACGAAGTAGACACCGTGGGCGGGATCGAACACCAGACCGAACAGCGTCCCGGCGCCGGGCGGTGAACCGCTGTTGTCGAGCTGCACCGTGGCGCGCTGCGCACCGCCCGGACTGATTTCGGTGATGAGACCGTCGGCGCTGTTGACCGTCAGCAACTCGCCACCGGGTGTGACGATGAGACCCAGCGGGCCGTTGAGACTGCCGCCGGCTGACAGCGTGCGCCCGATGCCGGCCGATGTCGTGCGTCCGAGGGGATGGTCGATCACCGCAATGCGGTTGCCGAGCGTATCCGCCACGTACAGCCGCGCGCCGTCGCGATCATCCCCTTGCTCGCCGCAACCGTCGCTGTCGCTGGCGCAGTGCGCGCGCAGCGCGACCCCGGTCGGACCGATGACGAGTGCCGCCGGATCGGTGCGTTCCGGGAAACCCGAGGCGATGACGCTGATGGATTCGAGCACCGGCATGGCGGTAGTGGACACCTTAAGATCAAGGCGGGTGACGGTGCCCCCGTTGACCACCTGGCCATTGGCCGCCAGGGTACCGTTCAGCACGTTGGTGACGAATAGTTTGGCTTCCTGCTCGCCGTCAAATGCCGTCATGTCCCAGGGTCCGTTGATCAGCGAGCCGGAGAACGTCTCGACCGCATTGCCCAGACTGTCGAGCACGATCAGGCATCCCGCCTGCGCGGTCGCCGAGGTGCCGTCGGCCGTGGGCAGACTTCCAACAATCACCCAGCCCTGCTCGAGAACGACCAGCGCGGTCGTAAGGCCCACTCCTCCGGGACAGCTGCCCGGCAGAGAGCCGGCGGTCAGGGCGGCGAACAGACTCACGCTGCCGTCCGGGGCAACATCCACAATGGTGGTGCCGGTGCCCTGTGCGTTGGAGGAGTTGTTGAAATTGCTGACCAGGATGTGGCCGGCGCGCAGATTGCCGGTGGTGCGCTTCACCTGCGCCATGCCGTAGGGATTGATGTCGCCGTTGCCGGGCACTGTGGAGGCGATCGTGCTGATCGTCTTCAGCGATGGCAACACCAAATGCTCGTCACTCGCGCGCGACGAGCCGCTCAAGATAACTCCCGACAGAGCCAGCAAGGCGCAGGCCGAGCCGCGCGCCTTCATCGTAAGCGCCTTCATGATTGTTCCCCTTGTTGCTATCCCGGGCTGCGCCCGCGTGTGGACTGACAGCGGTAAGTGGCGGGAAGCGGCCAGGCGGTTCTGCGACCACCCGAGCCTGGGTTCCCCTACAGGCTCTGCAGCGCGCTCCACAGCGTGATCGCTGTCGTGGCGATTGCCAGCAGTCGCGCGTGCCGAAGCCGGAGCGGCGCAGCGACTCCCGTGACCAGACCCGAGAGAATCGTGGCGATAATCGCCCCCGGGGCGCTGAACCTGACACGCGCGCCTCGCGGCCTCTGCAGCTGCGCCGTCACCCGCGCCACGAACTGCGCCTCGACCAGCGGCTGACGGCTGTCCCCGAACCATCGCAACAACTGCGTATCGAGCTCATCCGGCATGGGCGTGGTCCTCGGCGGGTTGATAGGCGTGCAGCAGGACGCGCAGGCGCTCCGCGCCCCGCCTGACGTGTGACTTGACGGTTCCCAGCGGCAGGTTGGTGGCGGCGCTGATCTCGCCGTGACTCATGCCCTCGCTATACGCCAGCACGAGGCACAGCCGCTCGTCGGGCGCCAGGCGCGCGAGCGCGCGATCGAGGTCGAGCCGCTCGGAGCCCGGCACGGTCACGGCGGCAGACGCCAGATCTTCGGCGTCCATGGTGGTCGTCGCGGGGGGCGCCGCGCGCAAGTGAGCGAGCCAGGCGTTGAGGGCGAGCCGGCGCAGCCACGCGCCAAAGGCCGCCACGGACCTCAGCCCCGGCAGCGAGCGCCAGGCCTGCAGGAACACCTGCTGGGCGAGATCGTCGGCGAGTGCGGGGTCGCGGCACAGCCGCCGCAGGAGGTTGCGCAGCCAGGACTGGCGGCGCCGCACGAGTTCGGAGAAGGCCGCCACATCGCCGCTCATCGCGAGCGCGACCACGGCGGCTTCCGCGGCCTGGCCCAACGAGGCGCCGGACAAGGCGCGGGTCACGCGCTACGGTCCACGCGTTCCCTGGCGGTTGCCGTGACGCTCGGCGACCCGCGCAGCAACCACTAACCCCGTGCCTACGCACACGGCCACGATTCCGCCGCCCAGCACCGGGTACAAGGCGACTGGTGCGACCTGGGCCAGGAAGACCGACAGCAGGGCGACGCCGATGCCGGCGGCGATGATGACGATCCCGCCGACTTTCAGGGAGAGCGGATTCAACCGCTCGTCGCGCGACTCGGGTGCCATGAGGCGCTCAACCACGGCGGGGTCGAGTTGCTGGCCACGCTCGATCGCGGCACGCAGCGGTTCGAGCGCGAGTGCGCGCTTCTTGTAGTCGCCCACGATGCCGGCGACGGCCGCGACGGCCAGAAAAACAAAGCACGCAATGCCTACGGCAAACGGTCCGAAATGCTGCATGGCGGGATCCTCGGCGTCAGTTGGGGTGATACCCGTAGAGATGCCGGGCGGGAGGTTTTTGGATGCAGGGACGCGTCAGCCCGGCTCGCTCGCCAGGGCATCGATCAGCACGCGGGCGAACTGCGGTCCTATGCCGGCTTCCTCGTGCTTGAAGTATACGAACACGTCGTTGCATCCCGCAGCCTGGGTACGGATGGTTTGCGCCCAGCGCGCCAGATCCTGCGGCGTGTAACCCTCGTCGCGCAGGCGGAAATAGCCGTAGTCGGCGGTCAGCTCGACGGGGGTGGAGAATTTCTCGCTGTCGGCGACGCACAGGGCGAGATTTCTCGCCCGCAGCCGAGCGAACACTTCCGGGTCCATCCACGAGGCATGGCGGAACTCGAACGCCGCGCAGGTGCCGGCGGGGAGCAGCTGCAGAAACTCATCGAGCACCGCGAGGTCGCGGCGAAAGTAGGGCGGCAGCTGGAAGAGGATCGCGCCGAGCTTCGGCCCCAGGGTGGCCGCGGTTCTGAGAAAGTACTGCAGCAGGTCTGCGCAGTCCTTGAGTCTCGCGATGTGCGTGATGCGCTTGGGAGCCTTGAGGGTCAGCCGGAACCCCGGCGGGGTTTCGCGATCCCAGCCGGCGAGGATCTTCTCGTTCGGTATGCGATAGAAGGTGTAGTTGATCTCGACGGTCGTGAAGCGCTCGGCGTAGTAGGGCAACATCTTGGCCGCCGGGAACTTGTGCGGATAGAAGCTGCCCTTCCATTCGGGGTAGTTGTATCCGGAGGTGCCGACCCACATCCTCATGCGCGCCGGCCCGACCTCATCAGCGGCTGTCGCCACTCAGCAGGCGCCGGTATCGACCCAGGTGCCGGATGGCGTGCTGCGGCTTGCCCAGCGCTTCGTACAGGCGGGCGAGATTGTAGTGACAGTCCGCCAGATCGGGATCCTCTTCCAGTGCCGTCTGATACGCCGCGAGCGCCGCCGCGGATTTCCCCAGATCCTCGAGCAGCACGCCCTGGTTGAAAAGCAGCAGCGGGTCCGGACCAATCTGCGCCAGCGCCCGCCGATACACGGCGTCGGCTTCGCCGGTCCGGCCCCGCTCGTGGAGCAGGCGTCCCCAGTTGGTCCACGCCGCGGCGTTGTGCGGGTCGCTGTCCACGGCGTGCTGGTAGGCGCTCAGCGCAGCCTCCGGATCGCTGCTCTCGAGGTCCAATGCCTGCGCAAACCAGTCCTGTACCGGCGCGGGCGCGGGCGCCGCGGGGGCGGCCTGCCTGTGCTCCACTACATGCAGCACGCCGTTTTGCAGACTCACGTCCAGACCCAGCAGGTACTGGCCGCTGTCGACCTGCCAGCGCGCATCCCGGTCGCGCACCACGACGTGGTCGCCGACCGCGCTGATGGCAAGGCCCGATAGCGGCATGGATTCGGGCAGGTTGCGCCGCAGGCTCTCGAGCGAGCGGCGGATGCGCTTTTTGGGAATCCTCGCGTCGAGGAGCGCCCGCGCGGTACGCAGCACGATCAGATCCTGGAAGGAGAAGCGGTACTCGCGCCGCGGACCGCGCGCGGGATGGACGAATCCGGCCCGGATGAGACTGCGGGTGGTGTCGGGGGCAAGCTGCAGGACCCGCTGCACGTCCCGCACACTGTAGGAGCGCATCCCGATCCCTCGCCGGCGTCGCGCCGCTTCAGCCGTCGCGCTTGCCCGCCTTGCGAGTCACCTTGGCGGGCTCCTCGACGCGCTTGGGAGCCTTGCGGGGACCCAGGCGCGTGACCTGCGAGCGGGCGTTCTCGGTTTTCTCCAGACTGGCGCGCAGTGCCTCCATGAGATCGATGACCTTGCCTTCGCCCTCCGGGGCGACTTCGGTAACCGAGATTTCCTTGCCCTCGACCTTCTTCTGGATCGCCGCTTCGATGCGCCCGCGCAGCTCGTCCTGGTAGGAGTCCGCATCGAACTTCTCGGCGGTCTGCTGATCGATGAGCTGCTGGGCGAGCTTCAGCTCCGCCGGCTTCACCTCCGGCTTCGGGATGTCGACTTCGCTCGCGCGCCGCACGTCGGCCGCATAGTGCAGCTGCTGCATGGCGAGCACGTCGCCGATCGGGCGCAGGATCACGAGATAGCCCTTGCCGCGCGCGGCCCAGCGGCCGACGCCGCAGCGCCCGGCCTGCTTGAGCGCCTCGGTGAGCAGCGCGTAGGGCTTGGCCGCGCCTTTGTCGGGTGCCAGGTAGTAGGTCTTGTCGAAGTACACCGGGTCGATCGACTCGATCGGCACGAACTCGGAGATCTCCACTGCATGCGTTCCAACTTCCTCCAGCGCCTTGATCTCTTCGGGTGAAAACAACACGTACTGGTCCTTGGCGAACTCGTAGCCCTTGACCATCTCCTCGCGTTCCACGACCACGCCTTCCTTCTGGCATATGTACTGCTGCTTGAGACGTGAGCCGTCGGTCTTGTGCAGCAGATTGAAGGAGATCGCATTCGCCGACTGGGTGGCGGTGTAGAGCTTCACCGGGATGGCGACCAGCCCGAACGACACCGTCAGAGATCCTATGGAACGTGGAGCCATGAGTGCACCTTGAGCTGCCTTCGCGTCAGGTCTCGCGCCCAACCTTACGGTCAACACCGAAAGCCTGCGTAAGACTCTGTTTTCTCTTGAGTACATCATGCCACCGGTCGCCGTTCTTTTCCAACCGGGCCGGTACGTTGCTGATTGTGAAGTCCATCGGCTCGGCGGCCTCGAGCTCCTCCCAGCTCAGGGGCATGGAAACCGGGGCTCCCGGAACACCGCGTGGTGAATACGCCACATTCAGGGTCTTGCCGCGTACATTCATGTTGTAATCGATGAAGATCTTGCCCGTGCGCTTCTCGACCGCCCACTCCATGGTGATGTCCTTCGGATGTGCGCGCATGACGTGCCGTCCGACCGTCTCGCAGATGTGGCGCGCCTCATCGAAGGTCACGCTACGCTCGATCGGCACGAACACGTGCAGACCGGTCTTGCCGGAGGTCTTCACCACCGCTTCCAGGGACATCTGTTTCAGCAGCTCGCGCAGCCAGAACGCGACGCGCTTGCCGACCGCGAAACCGCGCTTGTTGAGTTCCGGCTCCGCGCCCTGCGCTTCCTTGCCGGAGTAGATGTAAGGGTCGATGTCGAACACCAGGTAGTCGGGGTAGTTGAGGATCGAGGACTCCAGCGCCGCCAGCGAGCTCGCGTAATCGGTCTGGGCCCCGGCGGCCTCGGGCGTGAGCTGCGCGCGCGAATGCCACACGTGGAATTCGAGCGTGCCTACCTGCCCCAGCCACAGCAGTGTGGGCAGGTTGTTGGCGAGCAGATAACGGTGCTTCTCGTCCTTGTGTTCGGAAAAGACCGTGACCGACTCGACGAACTCCGGCAACGCCTGCGCCCAGTGCTTCTGAAAGAAGCGCTCGCCATCGATCCCCTCGGGCATGCGGATCATGGTCAGCGGTCGATCCGCAAGATGCGGCAGCATGAAGCGCGCGACCCCGGCGAGATAGCGCAATAGATCCCGCTTTGTGGTGGCCGGGTGGCGCGCGCGCGGCGCGGCGGGCCAATAGATGCGATCGAGGTTGGTCAGCTTGATGCGCGCGCCGCCGACCGCCAGCTCCAGGCTGTTGGCGGGGTTCTCGAGCTGCTGCAGCACCGCGGCTGCCTCGTTGGCGGCGGTGTGCGTCACGGGCGCGGGCGCCCGCGACGCACGGGTGCTGGCCGCCGCCGGCGCGGCCCGCGATGTCGCAGCCCCGGAGCGCTTGCGGACGCTGCGGGGCGCGATGTCTTCGCGCAGGCGCACGAACACCGGAGCCCGCAGCGCCCCGCCTGGCGTCCACTCGCTGAAGCTCACCTCGGCCACGAGCTGCGGCTTCAGCCACCGCGTGGGCCGATGCAACGGCGGCGGCTCGGCGAACGGCGAGGTGGGGCGCTCGAGTTTCGCGGCGCGCTTCAGCAGCACGCCGATGACTTCATCGTCCAGACCCGAGCCGACGTGTCCGGCGTAGCGCAGTGACTTGCCCTCCCAGTAGCCGAGCAACAGCGCGCCCAACGGTTCGCGCGCGCCCTGGCCGCGCGTGTAACCGCCGATCAGAAACTCGGCCGACTGCGCCGCCTTGATTTTGAGCCAGGCGCGCGAGCGCCGGCCCGCCTGGTAGGGGCTGTCGAGGCGCTTGGCCATGATGCCCTCGAATCCATGACTCAGGGCCGCGGCGAACAGCGGCTCGGCGTCTTCGGAGGCATGCACCAGCTGCAGGTGCTTCGCGGGCAGCAGGCACTGCGCCAGGTAGCGGTGCCGATCGTGGTAAGGCGCGGCGCGCAGGTTGAGGCCCGCAAAATGCAGCAGATCGAAGCATACCAACACCACCGGCGTGTCACGCTGCGCGGTGGCGATTTCCGCGGGCGTCTTGAGCTGCGCCCGGTTCTGTAGCGCATTGAACGATGGACGTCCGGCGGCATCGAGGGCCACGATCTCCCCGTCGAGAATCATCTGCCCCGCGGGTTGGGCGGCGAGCTCCGCCGCGATTTCCGGGAAAAAGGGCGTGAGGTCGAGACCGCGGCGCGACTGCAGGCGCACACCCGAAGCAGCGACGAACGCGATGACACGATAGCCGTCGAGCTTCGGTTCGTAACGCCAGCGCGGATCGGATCGCGGCGCGTCGCCGGTTTCCGCCAGCATCGGCTGCAGCTGCTTCGGCGGCGCCTCCGCCGGGCCGGTCGGCGCGAGCACGAGCGCGTCGAGCCGGGCGGGGACCTTGAGCGGCGACATCTCATCGAGAGTCAGGCCCGAGAGCACCGAAGCGTGGCGCGCCAACACGTCGTTCGGCTGTGCGAAGCGGTCGCGGTGCTTGATCAGGAGCCACTGATTGCCGGTCCTGGTCTTCACCAGGGCAAACGAGCCTTTGAGCTTCTCGCCGCACAGCAGCACGCTCAGCTTCCCGGCGGCCAGTTCGGCACGCACGCGCGTTTCGGCCGCGGCGCGATCCGCGAACGAGTACTTCTGCCCTTCGTCCGGGGAGTAAACGCCGCAATCCCACACGATCACCCTGCCGGCGCCGTATTGCTTGGCCGGAATCACTCCTTCGAACGAGGCGTAGTCGAACGGATGGTCCTCGACCTCGACTGCCATGCGCTTGTCACTGACATCGAGCGAGGGGCCCTTGGGTACCGCCCAGGACTTGAGCACGCCGTCGAGTTCCAGGCGAAAGTCGTAATGCAGCTGGCGCGCTGCGTGCTTCTGCACCACGAACAGCAGCGGCCCGTGCCGGGCGTGCGCGGCCTGCGCCGGCGGTTCGGGCGTGCGCGTGAAGGTGCGCTTGGCGGCGTAGCGCTCGAGGGCGCGCTTGCTCACAGCAATGACTCCATCCAGCGCGCCACCGCGCGCAGCAAGGTGCTCCTGACTTCGGAGTCTTTGCCCCTGCGGGCCGGCACGTGAAAGGAGTGATCGGCGTCCTCGATGAGACTCAAGGAAGCCCGCGCGCCGAGCCGCACCATGAGCGCCTCCAGCAGTTCGCGTTCGGCGAGCGCATCGCGCGCGCCCTGCACGAACAACATCGGGATGCGCACGTCCGCGAGGTGCTGGGCGCGGGAGTCCCCGGGATTGCCGGCGGGATGCAGCGGGAAGCCGAGGAAGGCGAGGCCGCGAACCCCCGGCAATGGATCAAGCGCCTGCGCCTGCGAGGTCATTCGGCCGCCGAAGGAGCGGCCGCCGGCAAACAGCGGCAACGCGGGCGCGAGGCGTACCGCCGCGGCCACCGCCGCGCGCACCGTCGCATGGCACACTGGCGGGGGGTCCGGTCGCCGTGAGCGGCGTTCCATGTAGGGGAACTGGTAGCGCAGGGTGGCGATGCCGAGTGCCCCGAGCTCGCGCGCGGCCGCGCTCATGAACGGGTGCTCTATCCCCGCTCCGGCGCCGTGTGCCAGCACATAGCAGGCGTGCGCGCCGGCGGGCAGCGCGAGCCGGGCCGAAACCCGCAGCCCGCCCTGCACCTCGAACGTGAGAGGCTCACGGTTGTCTGAACTGTCCGGTGTCACTCATCAATCCTGCCTCGGGACTCGTACTCAACGCCAGCCGGGCGGTGCTCGCCGTCGCCTGCGCTCTGCTCGCGCTGCCCACCTGGTCCGATGAGCCCCCCGTCCCGGCAAAGGCGAGCACCGCGCAACCCAACGTGCATGTATTGCCGACGCCCTTCCTGATTCCGGGCCTGAACCGCGAGCGCACCGTGCGCATCTATCTGCCGCCCGGGTATGAGAGGAGCACGCGGCGCTATCCGGTGCTGTACATGCACGACGGGCAGAATCTGTTCGACGATGCGACCGCGTATGCCGGTGAGTGGGGTATCGACGAGACCTTGAATAAGCTGGCGAAGTCGCGTGGACTCGAGCTCATCGTGGTCGGCATCGACAATGGCGGCGCTGCGCGCATCCACGAGCTCAATGCCTGGGACAATCCGCAGTTCGGCAAGGGTGAGGGCGAGCAGTACATGGCGTTCATCGTCGAGGTGCTCAAGCCGTGGATCGATCAGCATTACCGCACGCGATCGGATCGCCGGCACAACGCCATCATGGGCAGTTCGATGGGCGGCCTCATCTCAAGTTACGCCATCAGCCGCTACCCGCAGGTGTTCGGCAAGGCAGGGATCTTCTCGCCGGCGTACTGGCTTGCCCCTCAGGTGTTCGCCGACATTGAGGCGCGGCCGCCGCCGCCGGCGGAGCGGATTTACTTCTATGCGGGCGGGAGCGAGGTGCCGAGCATGGTGCCGGACACGCAGCGGATGGCAGCCCTGCTGCGGCGCCGGGGGCTCCCGGCCAGCAACCTGGCGGTGCGCGTGAATCCGGTCGGGCGGCACAACGAGGGCGCCTGGCGCGCGGAATTTCCGCGCGCCATCGAGTGGCTGTTCCGCGATCAGCTGGCACGCACGCCTCACCGGCAACCGCGCTAGAGGAGCGGCGCTACTCGAGGGCCGCGACCCACGCGCCAAAGGCAGGCAGCGCGATGGGCTGCGACGCGGCGGCATCGGCAATCGCTCCCGGGCTCGACAACAGGGTCCGGTAGCGCGTCCCCGGCAGTCCGGCCGCCGGCGCATCGAGCCTGATGGTCTGCGGCCGCGGCGACATGTTCAGCGAGACGATGATCGTCCCGCCGTGCGCATCCACGCGCGCGTAGGTCAGCACGCTGGCGTTCATCTGATCCAGCATGACCGTGCGGCCGGTGCGCAAGGCGGAATTGCTTCGGCGCAGCGCGGTCAGGTGCTTATGCCAGTTGAGCATTGAATGCGGGTCGGCCGATTCGGTCTGCACGTTGACGGCGCGGTAGTCCGGCGGCACCGGCAGCCAGGTCTTCGGGTTGGTGCTGAAGCCGGCCTGGGCGTTGGATGTGTCCCACTGCATCGGTGTGCGTTCACCGTCGCGACCCTTCTCCTTCGGCCAGCCGGTGATGCCGATCGGATCGCGCACGTCCTCGACCCGCGTGGGGGTCGCAGTCCGCTGTCCGATCTCCTCACCCTGGTACAGCAACGCCGTGGCGCGCGAAGTCAACAGCAGCGCGGCGACGATGCGGGCGATCGCGTCGTTGTGAACTCCGTCGCCGAAGCGGTCCCAGCTGCGGATGTTGTCATGGTTGTCAAACACCAGCAGCGGCTGCGAATCGTGCAGCTGGGTCGCGGCCTCGATGAGACGCTGGCGGAAGCTGCCGGCATCGAGCTTGCTCCCCAGGCCGACGAGGGTATCCATCGGCAGCTGCAGCTCGTTATGCAGCGCACCCCCGTACCACGGATCGAGGTCGGCGGTCTTCGGCACGTAGGTCTCACCGATCAGCAGCCGCTCGCCCGCGTAAGTGTCGATCATGGCCCGCATGCGCCGGATGACGTCGTGAACCTCGGGAAGGTTGTTTGTGTAGATGTCGCTGAGGATGGGGTCGCCCTGGGCATTGGTGCCGCCGAGTGCCGGCTCATCGCGCAGTTTCACATCCTCGAACAGCGTGGTGATGGCGTCGAGACGGAAACCAGCGACGCCGCGATCCAGCCAGAAGCGCATCGCGGCGAACATTGCGTGCTCGACCTGCGGGTTACGCCAGTTCAGATCCGGCTGCTGCCGGTAGAACATGTGGTAGTAGAACTGATGCACCGCCGGCAGGTACTGCCAGGCCGAGCCGCCGAACAGACTCACCCAGTTGTTGGGGGGCAGGGGCTGGCCGGCGGGACCGGACTTGCCGTCGTTCCAGCAATAGAAGTCATGGTGCGCGGAGTCGCGGGAGCGCGCCGCCTCCAGGAACCAGGGGTGTTGGTCGGAGGTGTGGTTGAGCACCATGTCGAGCAATACGCGGATGTGACGTTTGCCGGCCTCCGCGAGCAGGTGGTCGAAGTCCGCCAGCGAGCCGTACCGCGGATCCACGTTCTGGTAGTCGGAGATGTCATAGCCGAAATCGACCTGCGGCGAGGGATACATCGGTGCGATCCAGATGGCATCGACGCCGAGCGCCTCGAGGTAATCGAGCCGCTGCGTGATGCCGTTGAGATCGCCGACACCGTCGCCGTCGGAATCCTGAAAGCTGCGCGGATAGATCTCGTAGATCACCGCGTGCTTCCACCACGGGTCCGGGTTCGCCGCGCTGTGCGCGCGCGCAGCGCTGCGCGGCGCCTCGGTACCCGCGCCGGCCCAGCCGGCCGGCAGGCAGGAGCCCACACATAACAGCATGCAGCCGAGCTTGCGCAGTGAGGCCGTTGACCGGGTGCGGGCGGTATGCATAAATCGCGCTCGTCGATTGCCGGGTATGGCTCGCAATAGTACGCGCAATTGGCCCCGCGAAATCATGCCACCCCTGTCGCCCATTCACCGGATCTTGATCGCCGCCACAGGACTGCTCGCGCCGCAGCTGTTCGCGGGGCAACTGACCGCGACCACGATCGAGTTCGCGCCGCGGGTCACGACGCAGCTGCAGCGCTATGGGAGCGAGGAGGGAGATGCGCTGCGTTCCGCGATTCTCGCGGCCGTGTCCCGCGAGACCGGGCGGGTCGCCACGCCCGAGGGTCTGGTGCTCACCGTGCTGGTGCAGGACGTTGTCCCCACCCATCCGACCCGCAAGCAGGCGAGCGATGACCCGGCAGCGGATGTGGTGCGGACGAAATATCTCGGTGGTGCGGAGCTGGTGGGTTACGTGCGGAACGCGAACCGGCAGCTCATCGCCACGGTCAGCTACCGCCACTTTGCTCCCACGCTGGGGCTGGGCTCCGCATCGCTAGACCCGTGGGCTGACGCGCGGCTCGCCATTGACGAGTTCGCCACCAGATTGGCCGTGGCCTGTCGCGATCTGCCTCGTGCCGCCAAGCAGAGCCGGCACGCCCCTCAGGGCGGCGTCGGGCCTTCGCTGACGCGCACCAGGTCCTGAGGACGCAGCCATTTGCGAAACGCGCTCTGCACCGCCGCGGCGTCCAGAGCGATGTAACGCTGCGCGGCGGCGGTCGGCTCATCGAGCGCCAGACCCAGGTCGCTGCGCGCCAGCAGTCCGTGAGCGATCTGCTCCACGCCCGATTCGCTCAGGGGGAGCTGGCGCAGCAGGCAGGCCTTGACGCGGGTGAGCTCGTCGGCGCCCGCCGGGGTGTTTTGCATCGTAGTGACCTCGCGCACCACCATGTTGGCGGCCTTGACGACATTTTCGGGGTCACTGGCGTACTCAACCAGGTAGACGCTGCGCGTTCTGCCGGCCTGCAGCAGCGACTGCACCGAGTACACCAGGCCGGAATTCTTGCGCAGATCGATGCTCAGCCGCGTTGAATAGAAGCTTCCGCCCAGCACGGCGTTGCCCAACTGCAAGGGGTAGTAGTCCGGATCGGAGCGCGTGAGCGCGAGGTTGTGCGCCAGCACCACGCGATCCTGCACACGGCTCGCATCCGGCACCACGACGCTGCCCGGTCCGTTGGGAGGCGCGGGCGGCAGGTCGATGATGGGTGCGGGGCCGCTGGCGCTCCAGGCGCCGAAATACCTGTCGATGGCGGAGCGCGCGGCGGCGGGAGTGACCTTGCCGATGACCACGATGGTGGTGAGTTCGGGCCGGAACACCCTGTTGTAGTAGCTGCGTACCGCGGCCGGGGTGAGGGAGCGCACCGTTTCGGGTGTGGCCATGCGCAGACTGGGATCATCCGGCGGAAACAATGCCGCGCGCAGCGAGCGCTGTGTCAGGAAGCCGGGGCTCGCGTTGCGCGCCGCGACGCCCAGAGCCACCTGGCCGCGGATCACTTCCAGGGCTGCGTCGGGCAGCGCCGGATGCAGTTCATTGTCGGCCAGCAGTTCCACCGCGCGCCCGAAATGCTCCCCCAGAGACTGCACCGAGAAGTCCGTTCCGGCATGCTCGCGGGCGCCGATCGTATCGAGCGCCTGCTGAAACGCGACCCGGTCGAGCCGTTCACTGCCGTAGCTCAGGAGCCGCTCGAGCAGCTGCGCGACTCCCTCCTGGCCCGCGAGCTCTTCGGTCTCGGGGCGATTGCGGATGTGGCCGTACACGCTCACCGTGTCGCTGACATCCTCGCTCTGCACGATCAGGGTGAGGCCGTTCGGCAGGGTGCTGGTGATCGGGTGCAGGGTCGAGGGCGGCACGTCCAGGCGCTGCAGAGCCTTTTGCGCCCAGGCGGGCAAGGCAGTCGGGTGTGCCTCGCCCAGGGAAATCGCCTCCTGTCCGCCGAAGCCGCCGCGCGCGGCCATCGGCTGACCCGAGCCGCGCGGCAGCATGATGCCGGTGATGGCGTGATCGAGGTCGAGATACTGGCGCGCCACCCGGTTGACGTCCGCGACCGTGACCTGCTCGATGCGCGCCAGATCCTCGTCGGGAGAGCTCAGCCCGTACAGCGCCAGCGCCTCCGACCACACCGCGGCGAGCTCGGCGATGTTGTTGCGCTGGAACTGTGCCGCGCTGCGCTCCTGCAGCTTGGCCGCCTCGACGAGTTCCGGCGGCACGCCCTCGCGCGCGACGCGCGCCAGTATCGTGCGCACCTCGCGCTCGAGCGCCTTGGGATCATCTCCGGTGGTAAAGGAGAGAATCGCGTAGGCAAGGGCTGCCTGCGGCAGCGGATCGAGCGCGAACTCCGCGGCCACTGCCTTGCCCCGTGGCACCAGGCCGTACAGATCGAAGCGCCGGCTGCTGAGCACGTCCGCGAGCACCTCCAGTGCGGCGAAGTCGGCAGGGCGTGGACCGGGAGTGCGCAGCGCAATCATGAGCGTGCCGCTGGGCCGGTCGGTGTCCAGCGTGAAGGATATGGGTCGCACGGGGCGCAGGCGCACCTGCGGCTTGGGAGGCAGTTTCTTCGCCGCGATGTCACCGAACAGCAGTTTCACCTCGCTCAGGGTCGCCTCCGGGTCGAGGTCCCCGGCGATCACCAGGATGGCGTTGTTGGGCGCGTACCAGGTGTCGTGGAAGCTCTTCAGCATGCGCGCCGTGGTCTTCTCGAACGACGGTCGGGTGCCGAGCGCATCGTGGGCGTAGGGGGTTCCAGCGAACATCCTGGCGCGCAACTTCTCAAACAGCACGTAGGACGGCTCGGACAGGTCCTGCGCGACCTCCTGCTCGATCGCGCCGCGCTCACGGCTCCACTCCTTCGGTGAGTAGAGCACGGCGCGCATGCGCAGCGCCTCGATGTGCAGCGCCACGTCGAGATCCTCGGCCGGCACCGTGAACAGGTATTGGGTCATGCCCTCGCGCGTATTGGCGTTGAAATCACCGCCGACGACACTGCCGATATCAGCGAGCTGGTCGGCGCTGAGGCCCGGGCTGCCGCGGAACATCATGTGCTCCTCGGCGTGCGCCGTTCCCGGGAACCCCGCGGGCGCCTCGTCCGAGCCCACCAGGTAATTCACCGCGGTCGCGACCACCGGCGCCAGCGTATTGCGCACGATGACGACACGCAGGCCGTTGGGGAGCGTAGCGCGCAACACCTCGGTGTTCTGCGCGGCGCTCTCGGCCGCGCGCGCGGCGCTGAGCGCAGCCGCCGTGCAGCACGCGAGCGCAATCAGGGCGGCGAGCGACGCCCGCCGTGGTCGGCGCCGGTAAGGATGCGGCATGACGGATCCTGGGTGTTCGGTAACAGCGCCAGTATATGCGATCACCTCATGCCGCCATGTTCCGCCACAAAGCATCTCCGCAGTGTCGCTTTTGCATCACCAGGGGCGCCGGCTCGCGCGTTCAACTGGTCAGCGTACCCGGAACGATGGGTTCCGCACTGACACGAAGAGGAGGCAACATGACTACATTGAAATCGAAGCTCCGGGCCGGCGTGCTCGGCATTGCACTGGCAGGGGGCGTGACGGTCTGGCCGGCGTACGCCTGCGGGGACGAGCCCGGTGAGGGCTCGAAGCAGTCGGACATTGGCGCGATGACTGGACTCGCGGTCGGTGCGGTCGCGGGCGGACCGTTCGGCGCGGTGCTGGGCGCGGCGGCCGGAGCCTTGCTCGGTGACCGCTATCACCGGCAGGCGCAAACCTCGGCGGCGCTGGCCGCCGATCTCGACCACAGCGAAGCGGAGCGCAGCCGCCTTTCTGAGAGCGTCGCGCAGCTCGACGGCTCGCTCACGCAGGCCCAGGCGCGCGGTGCACAGCTCGATCAGACGCTGCAGCAGGCTGACGAGCTCGCTCTCGACGTGAGCTTTCGCACCAATGACGACTCGATCAGCGCGCGCGTGATGCCGCCGCTGCTGAAACTCGGGGCACTGGTGGCGGGCATGCCGCAGGCCCGCGTGCGGATCGCCGGCTACGCGGATCCGCGCGGCTCGCAGGCCTACAACAGCGAGCTGTCGTTGCGCCGCGCTCAGGGTGTCGCGGCGGTGCTGATGACGGCAGGAGTCGCCCGCGAGCACATCCTCATCGAGGCACACGGCAAGACCGAGTCGAGCAGCGCGTACGGCGACTTCGACAGCTATGCGTTTGACCGCCGCGTAACGGTGCGCCTGGAACTTGCCGGGTCCGGCCAGGTTGCCCGCAGTGACTAGGGTGTGCGCCGCGCGCCCGCCAGGCGCGCCGCGGGAAGGCAGGCCCGCGGCGCGCGTTCGCGCTAGAATTTCCTGGCATGAATACCTGTGCGGCACTCTCGTGAGCACTGCCATCGTTCCGCTGGAGGGTCGGGTCGAAGCGCAGGTGTCCGAGCTGCCGGCCGAGCGCCTGATCGCCGGCGCGCCCGAGTTGCAGGTGCGCAATTTCTTCACCGACTCCAGCCAGCAGTTCTTCGCCGGCCGCTGGTCGGCGAGCCGCGGCAAATGGCGCGTGCGTTACACCGAGAACGAGTTGTGCGTGATGACGGCGGGGCGCGTCACGATTGAGAGTGCCACCGGCGAGCGCAGCAGCTTCGGACCCGGGGATGCGTTCGTGGTCCCCGCCGGCTTCGTCGGCACCTGGGAAGTCCTGGAGGACTGCTCGAAGATCTACGCGGTGTTCGAAGCGCGCCCATGAAGTGCGCGGCGCGCGCCGCGATCAGACATAACACTTGTTTCTTGACGCCCGTCGCAGATCCATGACGGGTTCCTTCACCGCGCGTGCGCCCGGTGCGACAGTACCTGAGCTTGGGTGGGAACTCGGTGAGCTTTGGAGGTCGGTCGTGGAAACCATTACTGTTGCTGCCACGCGCAGCAGCGCGTTCAGTCTGTCGGAGATGGAAATGCTGATCGGCAGCGCCATCGTGGTCGCGGTGCTGGTATGGATGGTGCTGTCGCGCGTGCGCCGCGACCGCAATCAGCCGCACGCTTAAGGGCCGAGCCGCAGGCTCGAGCCTGCCGGGCGCCGCGGCGCGCGCTCCGGGGGCGAACACGCTGAGCGCACGCCTGCGGGCGCGGCTGCCCGCGGGCCGCTATTGCCCGCGCAGCACGGCGGTCAGCGTGCTGAATATCTGATCGATCTGCGACGGCTCGATGATGAGCGGCGGGGAGAGCGCAATGATGTCGCCGGTCTGGCGCACCAGCACGCCACGCTCGAAGCATTTGATAAACACCTCGAAGGCGCGCGCGCCGGCTCTGCCGGGGATGGGTTGCAGCTCCAGTCCCAGGATCAACCCGTAATTCCTGACGTCGATGACGTGCGGTAGCTCGCGCAATGCATGGGCGGCGTCCTCCCAGTACTGCGCCAGGGACTTGGCGCGCGTCAGCAGACCCTCACTCCGATAGATGCCCAGGGTGGCCAGAGCCGCCGCGCAGGCCACCGGATGCGCCGAATAGGTGTAGCCGTGGAACAGCTCGATGCCCTCCGGGCCCTGCATGAACGCCTCGTAGACGGTCTTGCTCACCAGCACGGCGCCCATCGGCACGCAACCGTTGGTCAGTCCCTTGGCGAGGGTGATGATGTCGGGCGTGACGCCGAACTCCTGCGCTGCAAATGGCGCACCGGTGCGGCCGAAGCCGGTGATCACCTCATCGAAAATCAACAGGATCCCATGCCGGTCGCAAATCTCGCGCAGCCGCTGCAGATATCCGCGCGGCGGGATCAGCACCCCGGCGGAGCCCGCGATGGGCTCGACGATCACCGCGGCAATGGTGGATGCATCATGCAGCGCCACCAGCCGCTCGAGCTCATCCGCCAGCGGCGCTCCGTGCGCCGGCGCGCCGCGCGAGAAAGCGTTCCTCGCCGGATCATGCGTGTGTGGCAGGTGGTCGACCCCCGGCAGCAGCGCTCCCGACCAGGTCTTGCGGTTCGGCGCGATGCCGCCCACCGAGATGCCGCCGAAGCCGACGCCGTGGTAGCCGCGCTCGCGCCCGATGAGACGCGTGCGTGAGGCCTCACCGCGCGCGCGGTGCCAGGCGAGGGCGATTTTCAGGGCCGTGTCGACGGATTCCGATCCGGAGTTGGTGAAAAACACGTGATCGAGCCGCTCGGGCGCGATTTTCACCAGTTCGTTCGCCAATGCGAACGCCCCCGGGTGAGCCATCTGGAAGGGCGGCGCATAGTCCATGGTCTCGAGCTGGCTCGCCACCGCCTGGGTGATCTCGCGGCGGCCGTGGCCCGCATTCACGCACCACAGTCCCGCGACCCCATCGAGGATCTGCCGTCCCTCGGGGGTCCAGTAGTGCATACCGCTCGCCTTCGCGAGCAGCCGGGGTTTCGCCTTGAACTGGCGGTTGGCGGTGAAGGGCAACCAGAACGCTTCGAGTTCCGATCGGCTGCTGGGGGCGCTGGCGTTCGACATGACGGGGCTCGATGCAGGTGGATTCGGCGAGATGATAAATAAAGTGGACAAGACCGGCCACCGGGGCGATATTTTCACCCTTCTTGTCTAAGATCCTAAACACGCTGAGCATCGACGTCGGTGCGCGCCTGCGCGGTATCCGGACCGCGTTCGGGCTGTCGCAGCGCGAGCTTGCGCGCCGCGCCGGGGTGACCAACGGGCTCATTTCCCTCATCGAGCAGAACCGCGTGAGCCCCTCGGTGAGCTCGCTGAAGAAGGTGCTGGATGGTGTGCCGATGTCGCTCGCCGAGTTCTTCACCATGGACCTGAGCGCTACGCCGCAGGCTTTTTTCAGCGCCGACGATCTGGTGGAGCTGGGCAATCCGGAAGTCTCCCTGCGCCTGGTGGCGGCGCAGCGCCCCGGGCGGCAGCTGACGGTGCTGCACGAGCGATACGCGGCTGGCGCGGCCACCGGCGAGGAAATGCTCGCGCACCGCGGCGAGGAGGCGGGCGTCGTGATCCGCGGGCGCATCGAGCTCACGGTGGGGGGCGCTGCGCGTGTGCTGGGACCCGGCGAGGCTTATTATTTCGCCAGCCAGCTTCCGCATCGCTTCCGCAACGTCGGGCGCGAGGCGTGTGAGATCATCAGCGCCTGCACCCCACCGACCTTCTGAAGGCTCGCCGCAGTCATGAACGCAATACCCGAGACGCAATCCTGGCACGAGCGTGCCCGCACGCTCAGTTTCCGCACTCAGGCCTTCATCGACGGGCGTTACCTCGATGCGGCTTCCGGTGCCACCTTCGACACCATGAATCCCGCCACCGGCAAGCTCCTGGCGCGGGTTGCCGCCGGTGATGAGGAGGACATCAACCGCGCCGTGAGCTCTGCCCGCGCCGCATTTCGCAAGGGCGCCTGGGCGAATTTCGCGCCCGCGAAGCGCAAGAAGATCCTGTTGCGCTTTGCGGACGCGATCCTGAGGCACACCGAGGAGCTCGCGCTGCTCGAGACCCTCGACATGGGCAAGCCCATTTCCGACAGCCTCAAGATCGACATCCCGGGCGCGGCGCGCTGCCTGCAGTGGTATGCCGAAGCGATCGACAAGGTGTACGACCAGGTGGCGCCCACCGGAGCGCGGGCGCTCGCGCTCATCACGCGCGAGCCCATGGGGGTCGTCGGGGCGATCGTGCCGTGGAATTACCCGCTGCTCATGGCGGCCTGGAAAATCGCCCCCATTCTCGCGGCGGGCAATTCTCTGGTGCTCAAGCCCTCGGAAAAGTCCCCGCTCACCGCGCTGCGGGTCGCAGAGCTTGCGGTCCAAGCGGGAGTTCCGGCGGGGGTGCTCAACGTGGTGCCGGGCTTCGGGCAGACCGCCGGCAAGGCGCTCGCCCTGCACATGGACGTCGACTGCATCGCCTTTACCGGCTCGACTGCGACCGGGCGGATGATCATGCAGTACGCCGGTCAGTCGAACCTGAAGCGCGTGTCGCTCGAATGCGGCGGCAAGTCGCCCAACATCGTGCTCGCGGATTATCCGGATCTCGACAAGGCGGCAAGCGCCGCCGCGGACGCCATCTTTTCCAACCAGGGCGAGATGTGCTCCGCCGGTTCGCGCCTGCTGCTGCAGGAAGGCATCAAGGACGCGGTGCTGGAGAAGGTGCAGGCGCTCAGCCGCCAGCGCCAGCCCGGCGATCCGCTCGATCCGGCGACGCAGCTCGGCGCGATAGTCGACGAGACGCAGATGAAACGGGTGCTGGGTTACATCGAGGCCGGCCGCCGCGACGGTGCCAGCATCCGCGTCGGCGGCCGCCGGGTGCGCGAGGACAGCGGCGGTTATTTCATCGAGCCGACGGTGTTCGAGGGCGTGCGGCCTGCCATGGCGATCGCGCGCGAGGAGATCTTCGGCCCGGTGCTGTCGGCCATCACCTTCAAGACCGTCGACGAGGCGATCGAGATCGCCAACGACGTGATCTATGGCCTCGCCGCCGCCGTATGGACCCGTGACATCACCACTGCGCATCGCGTGGCGCGCGCGCTGCGCGCCGGCACGGTGTATGTCAATTGCTACGATGCCGATGACCTGACCGTGCCGTTCGGCGGCTTCAAGCAGTCGGGCATGGGACGCGACAAGTCGCTGCACGCGCTGGAGAAATACACGGAGCTGAAGACGACGTGGATCGACTTGTCCTGAGCTGTCGGGGCTCGCGCACCTCATGCGCGAGCCGCAGCTCGTGACTCCGTCACCCCACAGGTTTCTCGCCAGCGCGCCCCGCGGCTTTGCCGATCTGCTGGTGCGGGAACTCGGCGCGTGTGGCGCGGCGCAGCTGCGCGAGCGCTCGAGCGGCGCGGCGTTCACGGGCACGCTGGAGAGCGCCTATCGAGCCTGCCTGTGGTCGCGCATCGCCAATCGGGTGTACCTCGAGCTCGCGCACTTCGAGGCGCGCGACGCGGATGAGTTTCACGCGGCTGTGCGCCGCATCGACTGGGCGGCTCATCTCGGACCTGGGACTACGCTGGCGTGCGATTTCAGCGGGCGACACCCCGCGATTACTCATACTCACTTCGGGGCGCTGAAGCTCAAGGACGGCATCGTCGATGCGCTGCGCTCCGCCACCGGCGCGCGGCCCGACGTGGCGCTCGAGCGCCCGGGTGTGCGGGTGCACGCGCATGCGCGCGACACCGACATCAGCGTGTCCATCGACCTCTCGGGTGAGAGCCTGCACCGACGTGGTTACCGGGGCGCGGCCGGGGAGGCGCCGCTCAAGGAGAACGTCGCCGCGGGCGTGCTGTTGCGCTGCGGCTGGCCGGAGCTCGTGGCGCCGGGCGCGGAGTTTCTCGATCCGATGTGCGGCTCGGGTACGTTGTGCATTGAAGCGGCGCTGATCGCCGCCGACCGGGCGCCCGGGCTGACGCGCGACTATTTCGGTTTCCTCGGCTGGCGCGGCCACGATGCGCCTTTGTGGGCGCGCCTGTGCGCCGAGGCGGAGGCGCGCGCGGCCGCGGGCGAGGCGGCGGCGCAGGTCGCGGTGCGCGGAACGGATCGCGACCCCACCGCCATCCGCAGCGCGCGCGACAACGCCGCGCGCGCCGGTGTCGGCCGGCTGGTGCGCGTGGACACGGGCGTGCTGGCCGAGGCGGCGCCGCTGGCGGAGCGCGATCCGGATCGGCCGGGACTCCTGTGCACCAATCCACCCTATGGCTTGCGCCTGGAGGGGCCCGAAGGCGCGCGGGCGCTGCACCGTGAGCTGGGCGCCGTGCTGCGCCAGCGTTTTCAGGGTTGGAACGCTGGGGTGCTCACCGGGGCGCCGGAGCTCGGCAAGGAGCTGGGCCTGCGTGCGCATCGCACGCACAGCGTGTGGAACGGCGCGATCGAGTGCCGGCTGCTGCGGATCAACGTGGTGCCCGACAGCCAACGCGAGCCGGGAACACTCGGCAAGGGCGCGGCGCACCTCGGGGACACTCCCGGGGCGGGCATGTTTGCCAACCGGCTCGGGAAGAACCTGAAGCGACTGCGGAGCTGGGCGGAGCGCCAGGGTGTTTCATGCTACCGGGTCTACGACGCCGACATGCCGGAGTACGCCTTCGCCATCGACGTGTATCGCACCATCGAACCGGATGAGTTGTGGCTGTACGTTCAGGAGTATGCGGCGCCGGCGGAGATCGAGCTGCAAGCCGTGCGCAGGCGGCGCGGCGAGGTGCTGGCGACGCTGCCGCGAACCACGGGCGTAGCCCCCGAGCGCATCCGTGTGCGCCTGCGGCGCCGCACCCGGCGCGGCGAGCAATACGACAAGGTGGACGAGCAGGCTCACTTCCACGTCGTCACCGAGGGGGGCTTGAGATTCCGGGTGAATTTCGCGGACTATCTCGACACCGGACTGTTTCTCGATCAGCGCATGACGCGCGCCAGGGTGCGGGACGCAGTGCGCGGCAAGCGTTTCCTGAACCTGTTTGCCTACACCGGTACCGCCACGGTCTATGCCGCAGCGGGCGGTGCGGCGAGCACCACCTCGGTTGACCTGTCCAGGACCTATCTGCAGTGGGCGCAACGTAACCTCGCTCTCAATGCTCTGGCGGGCGAGGCGCATGCGTGGGTGCAGGCGGACTGCCGTGAATGGCTGGCGGACGCGGTGCGCGGATCTGAGCGCTTCGATGTGGTGTTTCTCGATCCGCCGACTTTTTCGAACTCCAGGCGCATGCAGGGTGTGCTCGATATCGAACGCGATCACCCCGAGCTCATCGACGCCTGCGTGCGGTTGCTGGCGCCCGAGGGGCTGCTGATCTTCTCGACCAACGCGCAGCGCTTCCGCCTGGACGAGCAGCTCGGCGAGCGCTACGACATCCGCGACGTGTCGGCGGCGACCTTGCCGAAGGATTTCGAGCGCAATCCGCGCATTCACCGCTGCTTCGAGGTGCGGCCCAGGCTCTCCCGGCCCGCAAGCTGAGCCCTAGCTTTCCACCAGGGTCTTCAGCCTCGACAGCACCTGATCCCACTGAGCGGAGACGCGGCCGAGATACTCGTGCAGCTCATGCAGCGGCTGCGGATCAAACTCGAAGCGGCTTTCGCGCCCCGAGCGAACGCTGTGCACGATACCGGCGCTCTCCAGCACCCGCAGGTGCTTGGTGATCGCCTGCCGGGTCATTCTCGAACCACCGGTCAGCTGAGCGATGGAACGCGGCGCCCCGCCGGACAGCGTCGTGACGAGCGACAGGCGTGTCTCGTCACCCAGCGCCGCACACACCGCGGCACGATGCCGCCGCTTCGCGGCGCTCATGTCACTGCCGAGGCGCGACATGGCTCTCGATGTTCTTCATCTGCTGAGTCCAGCCGCCGTCATTCATACGGAACGCTTCCGCGCGGCGGCTCGCGGGCACTTTGTCGAAGCCGGACTCGGTGAGCAGCAGCAAGGTTCCGCCGGCGATCTTCTGCAGCCGGAACTCCACCAGCGTAGGCGTCTCCTTCGAGTAGTCCACCTTCGGATCGATGCCGTACGGATGCCAGGTAAAGCTGAAGAGACTCTCGGGCTCGATCTTCTGTATCAGCGCCTGCCAGCGGACATGCTCGTAGCCGCGGACCGTGATCTGGCCCTGCGACAGCTGGCCCGGCACGAACGGCCCCTCCACCATCACGCCGAACCATTCGCCGAACTCGCGGTGATCGGTGAGTGCGCGCCATACGCGTGACAGCGGCGCCTTGAGCTCGATGCGTTTCTCGATGCGCTCATTCATATTGGCAACCTCCGAGTTGCATATTAGCGCGGCCCATGATGATACGCAACCTTTAGGTTGCGGGATGCCGCCCGGCTCCGACGGCGACCACCTCGCCCTCCTCATCGGGCCTTACGGGAACGCGTGGTGCTCTCCCGGCAGTTTCCCGAGGAACTCGTCCGTCTCGCCCCGATCCGCATCTTCGTGGATCACCTACCGGAATACGGCCACATACCCCATCCGTGGGATGACGCCGCGGTTGGCAGACGGGTAAACAGTCGATTGAGGACTGCACACGCCGCGGCGCGTAATCCAGGACGTGACCACGCTGTGAAAGGAGATTCAGATGCAGACCCTGGTGCGGGTGGTCGTGGCCCTGGTGATCGTCTTGCTGTTGCTGGTGGTAGCGGTGCCGCTTCAGCTGATCAACATGCTCGCGGAGAGCGATCCGGAGTATGACCCGCAGAACGAACCGCAGAACCGGAGCAAAGGCGCCGACGACCTCGGGGGCGAACCTGCCTCGACTCCCCCCACTCGCGCCGCCGCCATGCCCGCGTCCGCGCAAGCCCCTCGAATTCGAAGTGAGGCGATTAATATCAGCTAATGAGCTGATAGCACTGCATTTTCATCCAGAGCTGGGATTGGACTCCTGATCAGTCCGGTTTACAGCCTGATGCCGCTCAGGTAGCGTCCGTAACGGATCCCGAGAGGCCCCGCCGCTGACCCGACGGGGCCTTTGTCGTTTGTGAACCGGAGAAACGAGAGTGATGTCTGCAGGTCGTGGTCCGCCGGGGGCAGTGGTGGCGATCGTCGGGGCCAGCGGCGCGGTGGGCGTGGAGTTGATTGGCTGCCTGGAGGAGCGGGGCTTCCCGGTGTCGGAACTGCGGCTGTTCGCCTCCGCGCGCTCCGCCGGCAGGACGCTCACGTTTCGCGGCCTGCAGCTCGCGGTACGCGAATTGAACGAGCACAGCTTCAGCGGCGTCGACATCGCGCTGTTCTCCGCCGGGGGGAGCACCTCGAAGCGCTTCGCGCCCATTGCCGTGCGCGCGGGTGCCACCGTGATCGACAACTCGTCCGCGTTCCGCATGGATCCCAGCGTGCCGCTGGTGGTGCCGGAGATCAATCCGCACACGCTGCGCACTCACCAGGGAATCATCGCCAATCCCAACTGCTGCGCCATCATCGCCATCACGCCGCTATGGCCGATCCACCGCAGCAATCGCATCCAGCGGCTGACGCTGGCCACCTACCAGGCCGCCTCCGGCGCCGGCGCCGCGGCGATGCAGGAACTGCTCGAGTCCACGCGCGCGTACCTCGAGGGCCGTGCCTACCAGCACAAGGTGCTGCCGCACCCTTACGCGTTCAATCTCTTCAGCCACAACACCAGCATCGACCCGGCTACCGGTTACAACGACGAGGAGACCAAGGTCATCCAGGAGACCCGCAAGATCTTCGGCGATCCCGACATCCGCGTGTCGGCCACCTGTGTGCGGGTACCGGTGCTGCGTGCGCACTCGGTGGCGATCACTCTTGAATGTGAGCGGCCGATCACGCCGGCGCAGGTGCGCGAGCTGATGCAGACCGCTCCGGGCGTGAAGCTGGTGGATGATGCGCAGCGCAACTACTTCCCGATGCCGCGGGACGCCACCGGTCAGGACCCCATTCTCGTCGGCCGCATCCGCCAGGATCTGAGCGATCCGAGCGGACGCTCCATCTGCCTGTTCGTGGCGGGTGATCAGCTGCTGAAGGGCGCGGCTCTCAACGCGGTACAGATCGCGGAGCTCCTGTGAACGGGATCAGGGCCGGCACCTCCGCGCAGTAGCGCTGGTACTGTTGCGGGAAGAGCTCCCGCATGAAACGCTCCTCGACGCGCAGCTTGCGGATGAACGCGCCGGCGACCATCCCCAATCCGATCAGGGCGCGCAGCTCCCCGCAGGCGACGGCGCTGCCGAGCAGCGCCACCAGGAGCCCGGTGTAGATGGGATGGCGCACCCAGGCGTAGGGACCGGAGCGGATGAGCTCATGTCCCTCCTTGACGGTTACCATGCCGCTCCAGTTCCGGCCCAGGTACACGCGCGCCCACACCGTGAAAGCGAGGCCGACGGCGAGCAGTACCAGGCCGAGCGCAACTTGCAGCAGGCCAGCCGGCAGCAGGCGCTGCGAGAGCCACTGCCACGGAACACGCGGCCACAGGATCAGCGCCGCGCCGCTGAGCAGCGGCACGACGTGCGACATGCGCGAGCCCGGCGACTCGCGACGCCGCGTGCTCTTGACGCTGAGCGCGCAGACCACCCAGTACACAATCCAGGCCAACCACAGCCACAGCATGAGCTGGCGGCAGCTCGACACGGAAGTGTGCATGGCGGCATTCACGAGCGAGCCCGCTCACCAGGCGCGCAGTTACAACAGGTCCCTGATGCGGTAATACAGCATCGCCAATACCAGCGCCGGACGGCGCAAGGCAGTTCCGCCCGGGAAACTGCCGTGTGGAATCCGCGCGAACACATCGAAGCGCCCGGCGGTTCCGGTGATGGCTTCGGCGACCAGTTTGCCCGCAATTCCGGTAAGGGCGATACCGTGGCCGGAGAAGCCCTGCAGAAAGTAGACGTTGGGTGCCAGGCGGCCGAAATGCGGAGCGCGATTGAGCGTGATGTCGACCTCCCCGCCCCAGGCGTAGTCGATGCGCACGTCCTGCAGTTGCGGAAACACGGCGAGCATGCGCGCGCGGGTGGCGCTCGGGGCATCGAAGGAGCGGAACCCGGAGTAGTTCACCCGCCCGCCGAACAGCAGGCGGTGATCGGCTGAGCGCCGGAAATAATCCAACACCCAGTTCATGTCGCTGACCGCCGCGTTGTTGGTGATCAGCGCTCGCGCGCGCTGCGCACCCAGGGGTTCGGTCGCCACGATGTAAGTTGCAACGGCCATGATCTTGGAGGCGAGGGTCGGGGCGGTGGCGCCCAGATAGACATTCCCGCACAGCGCCAGGTAGCGCGCGCGGACCTCTCCCCGGGCAGTGCGGATGTGCACCTGCGAGGCGCCCGCGGGTGCGAAACCCGTAGCGCGGCTTCCCTCGAAGATGCGCACCCCCAGGCCCTCGGCCGCCGCCGCGAGTCCCAGGGTGTAATTGAGGGGGTGCAGATGGCCGCTGTTCGTGTCGTACAGCGCCCCGCGGTAGCGCTCGGTCGCGAGCGTTGCGCGCAGCTCCTCGCGCGGGATGTAGCGCACGCTCCCGTATCCGTAGTGCTCGCGCAGCTGGGCGAGCTCGGCGTGCAACTCACGCTCGTGGCGCTCCTTGACGGCCGCTGCCAGGTGCCCCGCAGCCCAGTCACAGTCGATCGAGAAGCGCGCGATCAGTTCCCTCATCAGCGCCAGGCCCTCGATCGAGACATCCCACACCGCGCGCGCGGCCGCGGCGCCGATTAGCCGCGCAAGTTTGGTCTGGCCGGCCGCGATTCCGTAGATTGCCTGCGCACCGCTGCGCCCCGAGGCGCCCCAGCCGACGCGCTGCTCTTCGAGCAGCACCACGCGCAGGCCCGCGAGCGCCAGATGCAGCGCGGTGGAGCAGCCGGCGATGCCCGCGCCGACCACGCACACATCACAGTCGATGCCGTCCGCAAGCGCGGGACGCTGCGGCGCGCCGTGAGCTGAGGCGGCGTAGTACGAACCCACGTGTTCGAGGCGTCCCATGAGCATGCATCCCAAGGCGAGCGGGTGTTTAAGATATTCAGACGCCCCACTGGGCGGCGGAAGGGGCGCAGGATAGCGAGCGGGAGCGGCGCGCGGCAAATCCATTCATGCCGCTGTGATTCACGCGACGGCCGTACTTAGGCCGTTACCGCACTTCCATCCGGGTGCGCAACTGAGGCTTCCGTACTGCACCTGTGGTCTAATAGGCGCGTATTTGGGAGACTCCGCCGGCGCGGTTTGTTTAAGATACTAAACACCGCCCGGGCTGCAACCCGCCATGGCACCCGCCCGCCCACTCATAGGTATTCCGGCCGACCGGCGTATGGTCGGTGCGCACCCGTTCCACATG
>DATKEZ010000095.1:0-11543 GCA_035511775.1 Steroidobacteraceae bacterium
TGAACGAAACCCTCGGCTACGCGAGCGCCAGGGCCCGCGAGCTCGCACTCACGCTGCCCCTGCTCGAGGGTTTTGCGCTGCTCATCGCCGGTCTTGACCGTGCGCGGCGCGACGCGGCGGCCGCGGGAGCGGCCTAGGAGCCGCCCGCGAGCCCGCGATACTCCAGCAACGGGGCGATCTCGGGCGCGCGCCCGTAGAAGTTGCGAAACAGCACCTGCGGGTCCTCGCTGCGGCCGCGCGACAGCACTTGCGTGCGCAGGTAATCGCCGTTCGCGCGCGTAAGTCCCCCGTGCGTGTGGAACCACTGACCGGTATCACGGGCCAACACCTCGCTCCACAGGTAGGCGTAGTAGCCGGCCGAATAGCCACCCTCGAAAATGTGCGAGAAGTACGTCGAGTGATAGCGCGGCGGCACCGGGGCGTAGTCGAGGCCGCTGTCCCTGAGCGCGGCCTGCTCGAACGCGCGCACGTCGGCGGCGCTGGGCGCCTGGGCGGCGCTGATCTGGTGCCAGGCCTGATCGAGCAGCGCCGCAGCGAGGTATTCGGTAGTGGCATAGCCCTGGTTGAACTTCTGCGCCGCCAGCACTTTCTCGAGGAGCTCGGTCGGCATGGGCTCGCCGCTCTGGTAGTGGCGGGCGTAATGGGCGACCACGCTCGGCTCGCGCGCCCACATCTCGTTGTACTGCGAGGGGTACTCGACGAAGTCGCGCGGCACCGCCGTGCCGGCGAGCTTCGCGTAACGCACCCCGGACAGCATGCCGTGCAGGGCGTGACCGAACTCGTGATACATCGCCGTGACTTCATCGAAGCTCAGCAGCACTGGCTGGCCGGCCTGCGGCTTGGAGATGTTCAGGTGATTGGCCACCACCGGCTTGTGATGCAGCAGCTTCGACTGCGTCACGTAGGCGACCATCCACGCCCCGCCCTGCTTGTTGTCGCGTGCGAAGTAGTCGGCGAGGAACAGCGCCAGCGGCTCCCCGTCAGCGTCGAATACCTCGAACACCCGCACATCCGGCTGATAGACGGGCAGGTCCCGGCGTTCCTTGAAACTCAGGCCATAGAGCTGGTGCGCGGCGTAGAACACACCGTCCAGCAGCACGTGATCGAGCTCGAAGTACGGCGCGACGCTCGCCTGATCGAAATCGTAGCGTGCCTTGCGCACCTGCTGCGCATAGAACGACCAGTCCCAGGGCTGCAGGGTGAAGGACGGCGTACCGCTCACCTGCGCCTGCGTGTCGATCAGCTTCTGGATGTCAGCGGCTTCGACGCGCGCGCGCGCGCGCGCCGCCGGGGCCACCTGGCTGATCATGTCGCGCACCGCGGTCGGGTTGCCGGCCGACTCGTCCTCGAGCTGATATGCGGCGTGGTTGGCATAGCCCAGCAGCGTGGCACGCTCGGCGCGCAACTTGACCAACTGCGAGATTACCGCGGTGTTGTCGGTCGCCCCGGCCGACGCCCTGGCGATCGAGGCCTTGTAGATGCGCTCGCGCAGTGCGCGGTTCGTGAGCCGCTCCAGCACCGGCTGGTTGGTGGTGTTCTGCAGGGTGATGAGCCACTTGCCGGTGAGACCGCGTGCCGCCGCCGCTTGCGCCGCGGCGCCGATCTGCCCCGCCGACAGGCCGTCGAGGTCCTGGAGGCTGTCGACCGCCACCGCGCCATCGGTGGTGGCCTTGAGCACGTTGTGCTTGAAGCGCGTCGTGAGGGAGGAGATCTCGGTGTTGAGCGCGCGCAGGCGCGTCTGCTCGGCCGCCGTGAGGCGGGCGCCGGCGCGCACGAACTCGGTGTGGTAGCGCGTGAGCAGCTGCAGGGACTCCGGATCGAGCTGCAGGCTGGCACGCTTTTCGTACAGCGCCCTGACGCGCGCCCACAGCGCTGGATCCAGATGAATCGCGTCCTGCTGCGCGGTGAGCTTCGGGGCCATCTCGGTGTCGATCTCCTGCATCCGCGGGTTGGTGTTGCAGGCATTGAGCCGTCCGAAGGCTGTGTCGACGCGCTGCAGCAGCTGCCCGGCCCGCTCGAGAGCGACGATGGTGTTGTCGAATGTGGCGGGTTGCGGGTTGTGAGCGATGCGGGCCACCTCCAGGAGCTGCTCGCGCATGCCGGCGTGGAAGGCGGGCAGATAATCGCTGTCGCGGATGCGGTCAAAGGGCGGCAGCTCGAAGGGCAGTGTGCTCGGCTGCATGAACGGGTTGTCGGCCATTGCGGAAGTCCTTGCAGTCTTTGCAGTCTTGGGTCCGGCGAGGGCCAATGCCGGGAAGCTAGCGGCGAGAATCGCCAGGTACACGCGTCTCATGGTGGATGCCCTTGGGTTTCGAGCCCGCGGACCTCCTGGTTGGGCCACGGGCAGGGCGCAATGGTATCCTTCGCGCCCCTTCGATGCGCGACCGTTTGCCCCGTATGAGCATCACGCAGGACCAGGTCGTCAGCATCCACTACACCCTGAAGGATGACGCCGGCAATATCATTGATAGTTCCCCCGAGGGCGAGCCGCTCGCGTACCTGCACGGTCGTGGCAACCTCATACCCGGTCTCGAGCGCGAGCTCACGGGCAAGCACGCTGGGGACAAGCTGCAGGTAACGGTCTCGCCGGCCGATGGCTACGGGGAGTATGACCAAGCCCTCGTGCAGCGCGTGCCGCGCCGCACCCTCAAGGGCCTCGCGAACCTCAAGGTGGGAATGCGGCTGCAGGCGCAAACCGGGCACGGCGCGCGGGCCGTGACCGTCACGCAGATCGCCGGCGACCTGGTGACCCTCGATGGCAATCATCCGCTCGCGGGCAAGAACCTGCACTTCCAGGTCGAGGTTGCCGAGGTGCGTGCAGCCACCGAGGCGGAGCTCTCGCACGGGCACGTGCACGGCCCCGGCGACCACCATCAGTGAGACTCCGGCTCACCGCCGCCCTCCTGTGCGGATGCCAGGCGCGCGAACAGCGCCTGCATCGCGTCGACGCGACTGAGGTAGGCGTGCGGATCCTGATCGCCGCAGCGCTGCGCGTCGGTGAAGCGAAATCCCTGGCGCACGTAGGTCGCCCCAAGCGCGGCGCCGCACAGATGCACGGCCGCAGCCAGATGGCGCTGCTCTGCGGGCGTGGCGCGGCTGACACCCAAGCGCCCGAGGATAGCGCTGACCTTCAGATCGAGGTATGCCGAGGTGAGCTCCACCGCATGGCTGGGCACCACACGCCAGTACAGGGCGTTGAACCAGCACGCGCGCCAGTCATTCCAGGCGCCCTCGCGCACCAGCGAGTGATGGTGGATGCAGTAATGGCGCGCCTCCGCGAACGTGCCGTCGGTGATCTGGTACATCCCCACCGCGCTGGACGCCGGCCGGTACAGCTCGAACGGTTTGAGCGCCCATGACCAGCGCCAATAGGTGCGCACGAGTGGATTGCCCGACGCCTCCACCTGCGCGAGCGCAGCCAGCAGCTCCGGCGTAATGGTGGGGGTTGCGTAGCGGCGGAAGATCGGTGCGTATACACGCCAGGTTTCCGACGGGGTCTTGTACAGCGTGCCGCTCACGGGAAAGAACAACTCCGTGGGCTTGCGCACGACCTGATAGATGCCGTTCACCCCGAGCGTCAGGATTGCAACGAGCAGCACGCCGATCGAGGCGCGCACGCCCGGCGGTGTCCGCCGCCAGCGCCGCCGCCAACGCCGCCGCGCCGTTGGCGCCGGCCACAGCCGCAGGCGCCGCGACCGCTGCGCCATCACCCGGGCCCTCGGTGCATGAGCGGGCAGCGGTGCACTAACATGCGCCGCACGGGCATGAATATAGCGGGGGTCGCACGTGTCACGTGATGCAGTGGAAGTCGAAACCGGCCGCGATCCCGCGGCCGCCGTGATCTGGCTCCACGGCCTGGGGGCGGACGGCCACGACTTTGAGCCCCTCGTGCCTGAGCTCGTTCGCCCGGGAGAGCGGGCGCTGCGCTTCGTGTTTCCGCACGCACCGATCCGGCCGGTGACGCTCAACGGTGGATTTGCCATGCGCGCCTGGTACGACATCACCGCGCTCGATCGCCACGGGCCCGAGGACGAAAAGGGGATTCGCGCCTCGCAGGCGACGGTGGAAGCGCTGATCCGCCGTGAGAACGCGCGCGGCATCAGGAGCGAGCGCATCGTACTGGCGGGGTTCTCCCAGGGCGGCGCCGTGGCGCTGTTCGCCGGAGCACGTTATCCGGACAAGCTCGCCGGCATCATGGGATTGTCGTGCTACCTGCTGCTCGCTGCGCATCTGGCGGCCGAGCGCGCGGCCGCCAATCAGGCAACGCCGGTGTTCCTCGCGCACGGCACGCAGGATCCTGTGGTCGCACCGGCTCTCGGGGAACAGGCCCGCCGCCAACTGCAAGCGGCGGGCTATGCGGTGGAGTGGCATGCGTACAGCATGCCCCATGCGGTCTGTCCCCAGGAGGTCGCCGATATCGCCGCCTGGTTACGTCGGGTGCTCTGAGCACGCGCGACGCTCATTCTGAGCCGCTAGCTCAGGGGTGGGCGTCCTGCTTCGCATCCTTCTTTGCGTCCGGTTTGGGCGCTTTGCCCTTGTCAGGGTGCGGCGGCGCTGTCTTGGCCGGCGCGGTCTTGGAGGCAGCTGTCGCGGCCGCTGGCGCCTTGGCCGGCGCCTTGGCGTCCGGTGTCCTCGCAACGGGTGTCCCGGCGGCCGCGGCCTTCGGGGGCGCGCTTTGCACGGGCCGTGCAGCAGCAGAGGCGCCCTCTTCGCGTTGTGCCGGGTGCTGCGGCTGCGCGCTGCCGGCGGAACCGGCGTGCACGGGCTGCGGCTCGCGCGCAACCACGGGCTGCAGGCGTGCGTCGGCTACGGCCCCGTGGGGCTGAGACGGCGGCGCCGCCGGCTTCGCATGCGCAGACACGTACGGCGCTACGGGTCGCCTGGACTGCGGTTCCGGCGCTCGTGCCTGCACGACAGCCGGACGCGCCGCGGCCAGGTGCGGCGCGGCGGGAACCGAGGAGCTGAAGGCCCGGCCGCTCGCCGTGGCGGTAGGCGGCGCCACGATGGTCACGTTGGTCACGTTCGTAACGTTGGTGACGTTGGTGATGTTGGTATTGTGGATGTTGGTGACGTTGGTGGTCACGCGCATGCCCACAGCTACGACCGGCGGCGCGCTGGTGACGACCGCAGGAGCGGTGCCCACGGGAGCGGGAATGATGATGCCGCGACGCGAGCCGGGCGGGGCCGGCACGAAGCAGCCCTCCGGACCAATCGGGCGCGGACCGGGGATGACACCCACCGCGGCAGGCTCGACCGCCAGAACCAGTTCAGGCCGAGGCGGCACGAAGACGGCACCGGGCGCGGACCAGTACCCGCTGATGAAAATCACGACACCGCCGCGGTGTTCGTAGTACGGATGCACCCAGGCATACTGCGGGCGTGGTGGCTCCATCCAGTGACCGTGTGCCCACACCCAGTTGCCCTGCCACACCCAGTAACCACCCACCCAGGCGGCATAGGGGAACGGCGGCGGCGGCGGGACCTCCACCAGCATCGGGGGCGGCGCCCAGCCCACGGCAATGGGCGCGGGCTCCGACAACGGGGGCTCCTCGTACACGCTGACGACGGGGGGCGGCGCGGCTTCTTCAACAACGGGGGCCGGTTGAACCACTTCACGCGGCACCTGGATCACGCACCCGCCCACGAGCAGCGCCAGGGCAAACAGGGCAATACGCATAGACCAACCCTCCACAGACCGATCGCTTACATGTGCCAGGAAATGAGAATGGCAGGATCTGCTGCGGATTTCCGCCGACTCACTTCGCAAATCCATGCTTAGGTGCACCGGATACGGCGAGGCCGCCCGTACGGGCGGCCTCGAGGGACCTCCCTAGCAGTGAGTGGCGCCGGGACGCGCGGCGCGGCTACCGGCCGCGACCGTGATCTTCCTGGCGCTCGCCGCTCGGGTGCGGAGCTGCCTGGCGCTCGCGGGCTGCGCCCTGAGGCGCGGGCGGGCCGCTCGGCTGCGCCGGCCCGCGGGCCTGCGGATAGCCTGGCGCTCCACGCGGGCCCGCCTCAGGTCCCGCGCGCCCGACGCCCGGAGACGGGCTGCGCGGGGGCGGCGCTGGGGCATTGCCACGCTCGCGGAACTGTTGACTCGCCATGGGCCCCGGGCGCTGCGCCTGCGGCGGCCGATCCACCGACGGGACGCCAGCACGGTTGCTCATCGCGGGGCGCTGCCCCTGTGCCGGCCGATCCACCGGCGGCACGCTGGCACGGTTGCTCATCGCGGGGCGCTGCCCCTGTGCCGGCCGATCGCTGCGGTTCATCGCGGCGGCGCGCGCCTGGTCCGCCGCGGCCGCGCCGCGCGCGGCGACCACACCGTGACCTGTAAACGCCGCCGGGCGCTGGGTTGCGGCAATCGGCGGCCGGCCAGCGTTCACCGAGGCGCGCAGCCTCGTGTCGCCCCGCGCCTGCTGCTCGTGCTGTCTCTGCACCGGTGTGAGCCCGACGTGGTGCTCACTCCCCGCCCGCAGCTCAGCCGCGGAAGGGCGCGCCACCACGCCGCCGGCGCCGCCGTTGAAGCTGACGCGATTGACGGTGACGTTGTTGACGACCGTGCGGTTGTACACGTTGGTAATGTTGGTGTTAGTGATGTTGGTCACCGAGCGGTTGTAGTAGAACTCTCTGCCACGCCAGTAGCCGCCCTCGTAACCAACGCCGCCATAGCCGAAGCCGTAGTTGACACCGCCGTAGAACCCGACGTGCGGACCCCAGTAGCCGCCATGCCAGAAGTACGCCCCGCTCTCCCAGCCCCAGTACCCGGGCGTCCATAGCAGGCCCACGCTTGGAGCGAGCGCCCAGGTTCCGGGTATCCAGTAGTAGCCCTCGTCAGCCCACGCCCAGTAGCCGGGAATCCAGATGTAGCCCGGCGACGGACACGGCGGCTGCACGTACACCGGCAGCACGGGCGGTGCGATGTTGACCGACACGCCGATCAGCACCGCGGCGTTCGACATCAGGGGAAGCGCCGCGAGCAACACGGCGGCCAGCAGACCGCGGACCAGGTTACGCATGCGATGCTCTCCTTACTTCCGAAACCTTGACCGACCAATACTGAACCGCGGCTGAATCTTCCTTCAAATGTCGCCCGCGCCCGACGTCGGCACGGCGCGCCGCCTCACTTACGTGCAACGCGCGCGCGCTGCGGGCGTTGACGTCGCTGGCTGTGCTCCTCGGTCCAGCGAATGCTTCGGACGCCGAACAATCTCATCGCCCCACATCAGAACCAACTGTAGTTGAAGCTGACACTGATGCGTTCGGCGGCCACGGCATTGAGGCTCACCTCGTGGCGCAACCAACTCTCGAACAGCACCACTTGGCCGGCGCGCGCGCTCAGGGTGACCCACGGCCGGTTGGCGCGCCGTGCACCGCTCAGGCGCGGCGGCGAAGCCATGAAGCGCTCGAGCCGCGGATCCTCGAACTTCAGCCCCGGCGATCCTTCGGGCACCGCGACATAGTAGGTGCCGCTGATCGTGGACAGGGGATGCAGGTGCAGGCCGTGCACGGCGCCGCGACCCATGACGTTGACCCAGCAGTCGGTCATGGTGAGCGGGCGAGCGCTGAGATCCAGCTGCAGCCGGCGCGCGAACGCCGCGACGTGACGATCGAGCTCGCGTGCCAGCGAAGCGAACGTCGGTGACAGACGGTGCATGCGGTGCGCCGAGTTGTACGAGGTGTAGCCGCCGGGATAATTGCGCGCCGACCAGCGCCTCCCGGTCGCATCGTCCGCGCGCAGCTGGCGGCATTCGCGCAGCAGGCGCGCGTTCAACCGCCGCCAGCCCCGCAGGCGCAGCCGCTCCTGGTACACCAGTGTCGGAAACAGGACCTGCGTGCTCATGCGATGCGCGCCAGTATGCGTCGGCGGCACTGAAGTGGTCTATGATCGGCGCACTCCTGCAAGCCACCTGCGACGGATCCCCTCATGGCAGTTTCCACATTCCCTCCGCCCATTCCTGCCGCCGCCGAGGTGTCGGCGCCGGCCGAGCTGGTGCAGCACTGGATCGGCGGCCGGCCGGCGAGCGGGGCCGGCGCGCGCCTGCCGGTGTTCAATCCCGCCACCGGCGTGGTGGCGCGTCAGGTGGTGATGGGAGACGAGGAGGATGTGCGCGCCGCGGTCGCGAGCGCGCAGGCGGCCTGGCCTTCGTGGGCGGAGACACCGCCGGTGCGCCGCGCGCGGGTGCTGGCGCGCTTCCTGGCGTTGCTGAATGAACAGCGCGACGCGTTGGCGGCGCTCATCACCAGCGAGCACGGCAAGGTGCTCAGCGACGCGCAGGGCGAGGTGACGCGCGGCATCGAGATCGTGGAGTTCGCGTGCGGGATCCCGCAACTGCTGAAGGGCGACTTCACCGACCAGGTGTCTACCGGCATCGACAACTGGACGCTGCGCCAGCCCCTGGGGGTGGTCGCCGGCATCACGCCGTTCAACTTCCCGTGCATGGTGCCGTGCTGGATGTTTCCGCTCGCCATCGCCTGCGGCAACAGTTTCGTGCTCAAGCCCAGCGAGCGCGACCCGTCCGCGTCGCTGTTCATGGCGCGCCTGCTGGCGCAGGCGGGCCTGCCGGCCGGCGTGTTCAACGTCGTGCAGGGTGACAAGGCGGCCGTGGATGCGCTGCTGGCACATCCGCAGGTGCGCGCGGTGAGCTTCGTGGGCTCCACCGCGATCGCGCATTACGTCTACCGGCGCGGCGCCGAGGCGGGCAAGCGCGTGCAGGCGCTCGGCGGGGCCAAGAATCACATGGTGGTGATGCCCGACGCGGACCTCGAGCAGGCGGTCGATGCGCTGATCGGCGCGGCGTACGGCTCGGCGGGCGAGCGCTGCATGGCCATCTCGGTGGCGGTCCTGGTGGGCGACAGCGCGGAGGCGCTGATGCCGCAGCTGGCCGAGCGCGCACGGCAGCTGCGCATCGGCAACGGTATGCGCCCCGACACCGAGATGGGTCCGCTGATCAGCCGCCAGGCGCTGGAGCGCATTCGCGGTTATATCGATGAGGGTATCGCGAGCGGCGCGCAGCTGGTGGTCGACGGCCGGCGGCAGGCGGGAACCGGCGCGGCCCTCACCGTTCCCGGACACGAGCACGGTTTCTGGCTCGGCGCCACCCTGTTCGACCGCGTGACGCCGCAGATGCGCATTTACCAGGAGGAGATTTTCGGCCCGGTGCTGGCCTGCGTGCGCGTCCCCGACCTCGCCGCGGCCGTCGAGCTGGTGAACGCGCACCCGCTCGGCAACGGCGTGGCCTGTTACACGCGCGACGGCAACGTGGCGCGCGAGTTCGGCCGGCGCATCCAGGTGGGCATGGTGGGCATCAACATCCCGATTCCGGTGCCCATGGCGTGGCACGGGTTCGGCGGCTGGAAGAGCAGCCTGTTCGGCGATACCCACGCCTATGGCGAGGAGGGCGTGCGCTTCTACACGCGGCAGAAATCCATCATGCAGCGCTGGCCGGAGGGCACGCCCAAGGGCACGGAATTCAGCATGCCGACGGCCAAGTAGCGCGACGGGCGCCGCGCAGCCTGCGCGGGCGCAGCCGCTCGGTGAGCCTGGTCCGCCTTCTCAGGACATCTTCTCGAACTGCTGCTCTTCGGTGCTGCCGGTGAGCGCGGTGATCGAGGAAGTCCCGGCGGTTACCGCCTGGGTGACCGCATCGAAATAGCCGGCACCGACCTCGCGCTGGTGCTTGGTGGCGGTGTAGCCGCAGGCCTCGGCCGCGAACTCCGCCTGCTGCAGCTCCACGTACGCGGACATCTGCTGCGCCTTGTAACCGCGCGCCAGCTCGAACATCGAGAAGTTCAGCGCGTGAAAACCGGCCAGCGTGATGAACTGGAAGCGGTAGCCCATCGCGCCCAGTTCGCGCTGGAATCTGGCGATCTGCGCATCGTCGAGCTTGCGCTTCCAGTTGAAGGACGGCGAGCAGTTGTACGCCAGCATCTTGCCCGGGAACTGCGCGTGGATTCCTGCGGCGAATTCGCGGGCCTCCTCCAGGTCCGGCTTGGCGGTCTCGCACCACAGCAGGTCCACGTACGGAGCGTAGGCGCGGCCGCGGGCGATCGCCGCCCGAAGTCCCGCCTTGACCGGAAAGAATCCTTCCGCGGTGCGGCCCCCGGTGGTGTCGATGAAAGGCCGGTCGCGCTCATCGACATCCGAGGTCAGCAGGTTGGCGCTCTCTGCATCGGTGCGTGCGATCAGCACCGTCGGCACATCGCACACGTCCGCCGCCAGGCGCGCCGCGCTCAGCTTGTTGATCGCCTCCTGGGTGGGCACCAGAACCTTGCCGCCCATGTGACCGCATTTCTTGGCCGACGACAGCTGATCCTCGAAGTGCACCCCGGCAGCGCCCGCATCGATCATCTGCTTCATGAGCTCGAAGGCGTTGAGCACACCGCCAAAGCCGGCTTCCGCATCGGCCACGATCGGTTTCAGCCAATCGATGGAGTCGTCCCCTTCGGCATGGTGGATTTCATCCGCGCGGCGCAGGGTGTTGTTGATGCGCCGCACGACCGCCGGCACCGAATCCGCCGGATACAGCGACTGATCCGGGTACATCTCGCCGGCGAGGTTGGCATCCCCCGCCACCTGCCAGCCGGACAGGTAGATGGCATCCAGTCCCGCCTTCACCTGCTGCATGGCCTGATTTCCCGTGAGGGCACCGAGTGCGTTCACGAATGGCCGCTCGCTCAGATAGCCCCACAGTTTGTCCGCGGTGAGCCGCGCGATCGAGTGCTCCACCGCAATGGTGCCGCGCAGGCGAACCACGTCCCGGGCGTCATAGGCGCGCCGCACGCCGCGCCAGCGCGGCGCCTCGCGCCACTGGCGCCGCAGCTCATCGGCCGTGGTCATTGGTTTGGCAGCGTTCATGGACCTGTGCACCTCTCGCGTCCGTTGCGGTCAGCTCAGCAGCTCATAGGCCGGCAGCGTCAGGAATTCGTCAAAGGTCTCGCTCTTGGTCATTTGCTCGAACAGCCGCGCCGCGGTCGGAAACACGCCGCTGCTGAGGCGCGCAGCGCCGACCTCATCGTGGATGCGGTCGAGCTCCGCGCTCAGCAGCCGATCGAAGCGCTCCACCGTCACCGGCTGTCCGTCGCTGGTGCGCGCGCCGTGGCGCAGCCATTGCCACAGCTGCGCGCGGCAGATTTCCGCGGTCGCCGCATCCTCCATGAGGTGATACAGCGGCACACAGCCGTTGCCGCGCAACCACGCCTCGAGGTACTGCACGCCGACGCGGATGCAGGCGCGCAGGCCGCCCTCGGTGATCTCGCCCTCGGGCACCGTGAGCAGATCCCGTGGCGTCACGTTCACCTCCGCGCGCAGCACGTCGAGCTGGTTCGGCCCGGGCATGATCGCGTCAAACGCCTCGCGGGCGATCTGCGCCAGCCCCGGATGCGCGATCCAGGTGCCGTCGTGCCCGGCGCGCGCCTCGCGCAGCTTGTCGGCCCGCACGCGCGCCATCGCGGCCTCATTGGCCTGGCTGTCATCGCGGATCGGGATCTGTGCCGCCATGCCGCCCATGGCGTGCGCGCCGCGCCGGTGGCAGGTCTTGATGAGC
>DATKEZ010000096.1:0-17070 GCA_035511775.1 Steroidobacteraceae bacterium
AAAGGGACAGCAGCAGGGGCGCCTGCCACATCAGCTGATCATGACGGCGACGCCCATTCCGCGCACGCTCGCCATGACCGCCTACGCCGATCTGGATATCTCCGTGATCGACGAGCTGCCACCGGGGCGCACGCCGGTGCAGACGGTCGTGGTGCCGGAGCAGCGGCGCAGCGAGGTCGTGGCGCGCATCGCGCAGGCCTGCCGCGCCGGGCGCCAGGCGTACTGGGTGTGCCCGCTGATCGGCGAATCGGACGAGTTGCGCGCGCAGGCCGCGGAAGAGACCGCCGCGCGCCTCGCCGAGGCGCTGCCGGCGGTGCGCGTGGGGCTGGTGCACGGGCGCATGCCGGCGGCCGCCAAGGATCGCGCCATGCTCGCCTTCCAGGCGGGCAGGATCCAGCTGCTCATCGCCACCACCGTGATCGAGGTGGGGGTGGACGTGCCGAATGCGACCCTGATGGTGATCGACAACGCCGAGCGCATGGGACTGGCGCAACTGCATCAGCTGCGCGGGCGCGTCGGGCGCGGCCCGGAGGCGAGCAGCTGCGTGCTGCTGTACCGCGCGCCGCTGTCGGCGCTGGCGCGCGAGCGCCTCAGGGTGATCCGCAAGAGCAACGATGGCTTCGAGATCGCGCGCCGCGACCTCGAGCTGCGTGGACCCGGGGAGCTGCTCGGCACGCGTCAGACCGGACTGGCGCAACTGCGGGTCGCGGATCTGATGCGCGATGCGGACCTGCTGCCACGCGTACAGCAGACCGCAGAGCTGCTGCTGGCATCCCACCCGGACAACATCGCCGCGCTCACCGCCCGCTGGATCGGCACCGGCGAGCGCTACGGCCGGGTGGGCTGAGCGCCGTGAGCCGCCGCAACCTGTCCGCCAACGCGGCGATCGCGGTCCTGTCCCTCATCTTCTTCACCTGGGGCGCGCTCACCAGCCTCAACGACGTGCTGATCCCGCATCTGAAGGCCGTGTTCGAGATGAACTACGCGCGCACGATGCTGATCCAGTTCACCTTCTTCAGCACCTACCTGGTGATGTCGCTGCCGGCGGGGCGTCTGAGCGCACACGTCGGTTACAAGCCGAGCATGGTCATCGGGCTGCTGATCGCAGCCCTTGGCGCACTGGCGTTCTATCCGGCGGCCAAGGTGCCCTCGTATCCGCTGTTCCTGCTGGCGCTGTTCGTGCTCGCCACGGGCATCACGCTGCTGCAGGTCGCGGCGAACCCGTACATCAGCCTGCTGGGCGAGCCACGCGGCGCCTCGAGCCGCCTCACTCTGGCGCAGGCGCTCAACTCGCTCGGTCACACGCTCTCGCCGGCGCTCATCGGACCGCTGATCCTCGCGGTCGCGGTGCTCGGGAGCGCCGAGCTCGCGCGGCTGCCGCAAGCGCAGCAACAGGCCTACCGCATCGCGCAGGCGCAATCGGTGCAGCTGCCGTACCTCGCGGTCGCAGCCGGCCTGCTGCTGCTGGCGAGCTGCGTGTACCTGTTCCGCCTGCCGCCACTCACCGAGGCCACTGAACAGGCCGATCCGCAACCGCACACCTTCACCGAGGTGCTGCGGCACCGGCACGTGCGCCTGGGGGTCCTCGCCATCTTCGTTTACGTCGGCGCGGAGGTGACCATCGGCAGTTTCCTGATCAGTTACATCACACTTCCCCGCATAGGCAACCTCGACGCCGGCAGGGCCGCGCACTACGTCTCGTACTACTGGGGCGCCGCGATGACCGGCCGCTTCATCGGCTCGGCGCTGCTGCGCCGGATTGCGCCGCGCGTGCTGCTGTGCGTGTTCGCCCTGGTGGCGATCGCGTTGCTCGCGACCACCATCCTCAGCAGCGGGGCGGTGGCGATGTGGAGCGTGATCGCAATCGGGCTATTCAACTCCATCATGTTCCCGACCCTGTTCACCCTCGGCATCGAGGGCCTCGGGCCGCTCACGCCCAAGGCCTCGAGTCTGCTGGTGATGGCGATCTTCGGCGGCGCGGTGATCCCGCAGCTGCAGGGCGTGCTCGCGGACCGCATCGGCGTGCAGCTCGCCTTCCTCCTGCCGCTGCTGTGCTACGCCTACATCGCCTGGTATGCGCTGCAGGGATCGCGGCCGGCGCTTAGACTTGCGCGCATGAGCGCCCCCGGATGAGCACGGCATCGCCCCCGCTCGACTCGGTGCCGCCGGTCCCGGAGGCGCCGCTGTCATACCGCCTGGCGCGGCGCGTGACCGAGTACGGCCGGCTGATGCGCCTCGATCGCCCGGTCGGCACCTGGCTGCTGCTGTGGCCGGCGCTGTGGGCGCTGTGGATCGCGGGCAGCGGCCGTCCACGCCCTGAGGTGCTGCTGGTGTTCGTGCTGGGGGTGGTGGTGATGCGCGCCGCGGGCTGCGTGATCAACGACTTCCTCGACCGCGACATCGATCCGCACGTGCAGCGCACGCGCGACCGGCCCCTCGCCGCGCGCCGCGTCTCGCCGCGCGAGGCGCTGGTGCTGTTTGCGCTGCTGCTCATCGTGGCGTTCTACCTGGTGACGCGGCTCGACCTGCTCACCATGGAGCTCGCCGCCATCGGCGCGCTGCTGACCGTCTCCTATCCGCTCTTCAAGCGCTTCTTCCCCATGCCGCAGCTGTACCTCGGCATCTCCTTCGGCGGCTGGAGCGTGCCGATGGCGTTCGCGGCCCAGACGGGCGCGCTGCCGCGCCTCGCGTGGGTGCTGTACATCGCGGCCGTCATCTGGGCGTCCATGTACGACACCCTCTACGCGCTGGTCGACCGCGAGGACGATCTGAAGATCGGCGTGAAATCGAGCGCCGTCCTGTTCGCGGACATGGACCGGGTGCTGATCGGGGTGATGCAGGCGATGATGCTGGGCGCGCTGGTGCTGGTCGGGCGCAACCTGCATTTCGGACGTCCCTACCAGGGCGGCCTGGCGGCGGCCGGCGTGCTGTTCCTGTGGCAGCAGTGGCTCATCCGCAAGCGCGATCCCGCCGGCTGCATGCGCGCCTTCCTCAACAATCAGTACGTGGGCCTGGTGGTGTTCGTCGGCATCCTGCTGCAGTACGTGTACGCCGGGTGAGCCGCGCGCGCTCACCACTGCTTCTTCAACCCCACATAGATGCCGTGCGGCATGACCGACAGCACCAGCGGCGTGCCGGCGCGGGAGTGCGCGAAGTAGCCCGCGCCGCTGCCGAGCGCAAAGCCCGCGATCACGTCCGACTGCCAGTGCGCCCGCACCTTCATGCGGGCGATCGCGTCGTACACCGGCAGCAGCTCCAGCGCGTAGACCGCCGGGTGCTCGCGGCCGTACTCGAGCACCACCGGCGTCACCACGGCGCTGGTGACGGTGACCTCGCCGCTGGGAAAGCTCTGGTTGCCCCCGCCCTTGAACCACTGGTTGGGGTCGGAGGTGGTGTCGGGGCGCTGGCGCGAGAACACCCGCTTCAGGACCTCCGAGGACACCCCGCCGATGAGGGTCGCATCGATGGACTGCCACAACGTGCGTCCGAAGCGATCCTCGCCTCCCTCCCACAGCGCCCCACCCACCTCCCCGACCAGCAGCACTGCGATCAGCGCGTTCTGGTTGGAACGCGCCCACAGACCCGAGTTGTCGTAGCTCAAGCGCGAGTCGATCCCCAGCGGGCCGCCGCCGGCGCGGGCCGGGGGCGTCCCCAGCAGCGCGAGCAGCAGCGCGACGGCGGCGGACAACACAGTGCGGCAGCGGATGGGCACGGGTAAGCTCCTGGTGACGGGGTGGGCTCGTAGCTTATGAGTCTGTACAAGAATCAGTCGTTCCGTGCGCGCCTCGGCTTCGCGCTGCAGGGTCTCGTGCACGGCGTGCGCGCGGAGCGCAGCCTGCAGGTCCAGCTGCTCGCTCTGGCAGCCGCGCTGGCGGCGCTCGGCATCCTGCGCCCGAGCCCGCTGTGGTGGGCGCTGGTGCTGCTGTCGAGCGCGGTCGTGATTGCGGCCGAGCTGTTCAACACCGCGCTCGAGGGGCTCGCCGATGCGCTGCATCCGCACGAGCACCCCGCTATCCGCATCGCCAAGGACTGCGCGGCCGCCGGCGTGCTGGTCGCGGTGCTCGGCGCGCTCACCGTCGCGCTCGCCCTGGCGCTGCACCTGCTCGGGCGCTGAGGCCGATTCAACAGCCATGGAGGAGGCAGAGTGGCGAACACTGTCAACTGGGGAGTGCACGCGTTCCACGTTCTGGCCATGGAGGCGGATTGGAACGACGAGCCGGGCGTCTACATCTTCGCGGGTATCCAGGCTGATGCCCTGTGGCATGCCTATTACGTCGGCATCACCGAGAGCTTCAAGACGCGACTGCAGAATCATGAGCACTGGGTCGCGGCATGCCGGCTCGGGGCGAGCCACGTCCACGCAATGGTGGTTCCGCTGCCGGAGCAGCGCGGGCAGATCGAGCAGGAGCTGATTGCGACCTATCGGCCGTACCTGAACAGCCAGCCCGGCTGGTCTTCGCCGCTGAGCACAGAATGACCAATTGTCGACTCAGGGTGCCGCACCTCGTTGACATGAGCGGCCGTGCTCGGGCATCGTCCCGCGGATGAGCCACGACCCCATCCGGCACGACTGGACGCTGGCCGAGGTGCAGGGCCTGTTCGCCCTGCCGTTCACGGATCTGATCCTGCGCGCGCAGCGCGTGCACCGCGCACACCATGAACCCAACACCGTGCAGATGAGCACGCTGCTGTCCATCAAGACCGGCGCCTGCCCCGAGGATTGCGCTTACTGCCCGCAGAGCGTGCGCTACGACACCGGGCTCGCCCCGGAGGCGCTGCTCGAGGTCGCCGCGGTGCGCGAGCACGCGGCGCGCGCCAAGGCCGCGGGCGCGACGCGCTTCTGCATGGGTGCGGCCTACCGCTCCCCCAGGGCGCGCGACCTGCAGGTGATCGTGCAGATGGTGCGCGAGGTACGCGCACTCGGGCTCGAGAGCTGCGCCACCCTCGGAATGCTCACGAGCGCGCAGGCGAGCGAGCTCAAGGCGGCGGGCCTCGACTACTACAACCACAACCTCGACACCTCGGCCGAGTACTACGCCGAGATCATCACCACGCGCACCTACCAGGACCGGCTCGACACCCTCGCCGCGGTGCGCGCGGCGGGACTCAAGGTGTGCTGCGGCGGCATCATCGGCATGGGCGAGTCGAGCGCCGATCGCGCCGAGCTGCTGCGTACGCTGGCCAATCTGCCCGCGCATCCGGAGAGCGTGCCGATCAATCAGCTGGTGAAGGTCCCCGGCACCCCGCTCGCTCACGCCCCGGAGGTGGATCCGTTCGATTTCGTGCGCACCATCGCGGTCGCGCGGCTGCTGATGCCGCGCGCCCACGTGCGTCTGTCGGCCGGACGCGAGGGCATGAGCGATGAGCTGCAGGCGCTGTGCTTTCTCGCCGGGGCGAACTCCATCTTCTACGGCGAGAAGCTGCTCACCACCGGCAACCCCGACATCGAGCACGATCGCCGGCTCCTCGCGCGGCTGGGACTCAGCGCCGAGGGCACCGCGCGCGCGCGCGCTACGCAGGAACTCCCGGCCGCGCCCGGCGCGGCCCGCGCCGCGAGCTGAAAGCGCACGTGCCCGCTCGCCATGAAACGAGCCGCACGGGCACTTGAGGCGGCGCTGTCGCGGCTTGCGCAACGGCAGCTGCGCCGGGCGCGCACCACGGTCGAGGCGTTCGGCGCGCCGGACACTCGCGTGGTGGCACTGGCCGGCGGGCGTGAGCTCATCGACTTCAGCAGCAACGACTACCTGGGTCTCGCGCGCCACCCGGGGCCCGCCGCCGCCATGAGCGCCTGCGCGGCGCGCAGCGGCGCGGGGAGCGGCGCCTCGCATCTGGTCAGCGGCCACGGCGCCGAGCACCAGCGCCTCGAAGAGGAGCTGGCGGCCTTCACCGGGCGCGAGCGCGCGCTGCTGTTCTCCACCGGCTACATGGCAAACCTCGCAGTGCTGGGCGCGCTCGCGGGCCGCGGGGAGCGCGTGCTGCTCGACCGCCTCAGCCACGCATCCCTCATCGACGGCGCGCTGCTCTCGGGCGCGCGGCTGCGGCGCTACCGCCACGCGGACGCGCACGCCGCCGCAGCGCTGCTCGGCGCCGACGCCGAGCGCACGGCGCTCATCGCTACCGACGGGGTGTTCAGCATGGACGGGGATCTGGCGCCGCTGCCGGAGCTGGCGCGCGTCGCACGCGCGCAGGATGCGTGGCTCGTGGTCGACGACGCGCACGGCCTGGGTGTCGTGGGCGCGAGCGGACGCGGCACGCTCGAGCACTTCGGCCTCGGAGCCGAGGAGGTGCCGGTGCTCATCGGCACGCTCGGCAAGGCCTTCGGCTCGTTCGGCGCGTTCGTGGCCGGCGGCGCCGATCTGATCGAGTACCTGATCCAGACGGCGCGCCCCTACATCTACACCACCGCGCTCCCCCAGCCGGTGGCGGCTGCCACGCGCCGCGCGCTCGAGCTGGCGCAGACCGAGAGCTGGCGCCGCGAGCGCGTGCTGGCCCTCACCGCGCGCTTTCGCAGACAGGCGCGCGAGACGCAGGTGCCGCTGACCGACTCCGGCACCCCCATCCAGCCGGTGGTGCTCGGCAGCGCCGCCGCCGCGCTCGCGGCACAAGCCCAGCTGCAGGAGGCCGGCCTGTGGGTCGTGGCCATCCGGCCGCCCACGGTGCCCCGGGGGAGCGCGCGCCTGCGCGTCACGCTGTCCGCCGCGCACACGGAAGGCGAGGTCGATGAGCTGGTCGCACAGCTCGCGCGCGCGTGCGCGCGGGCGCGGAGCGTTCAGGCGTGAGCGCTCTGTACTTCGAGGTCCAGGGACGCGGCCGGGACGTGGTGCTGCTGCACGGCTGGGGTCTGAACCTGCGGGTGTGGGATGAGCTCGCGGGGGCTCTGGCGCGCCGCTTCCGGGTCATCGCCATCGATCTGCCGGGGCACGGCAAGAGCGACTGGGACGCGCGCGCCAGCACCCCGGCGGCGCAGGCCTGGCGGGTGCATGAGACGCTCGCGCCGCTGACACAGCGCTACGCGCTGCTCGGCTGGTCCTCAGGGGGGCAGTTCGCGCTCGATCTCGCCGCCGCCATGCCCGCGGGAATCGAGCGCCTGGCGCTGGTCGCCACCACGCCGAAGTTTCCGGCGGCGGCCGGCTGGCGCTGCGGCACCGAGCCGGCGCTGCTGCGCCGGCTCGAGCGGCAATTGCACGCGGACTGCGAGCGCACGGTGAGCCGCTTCCTCGCTCTGCAAGTGCGCGGCAGCGCACCGCGCACCGCCGCCCGGGTGCTGCAGAGGCTGCGCCACGCGGTGGCGGTGCACGGAGGGGCGCGTCCCGAGGCCCTCGCGCTGGGGCTCGCGCGGCTGAAGGAGGGCGACCTGCGCACGGCGCTGCCGCTGGTGCGCGTACCGGCGCTGGTGATCGCCGGGCGCCTCGACCGGATCACGCGCGCGGCCGCGGGCCGGGCACTCGCGGCGGCGCTGCCGCGGGCGCGCTACGTCGAATTCGCACGCGCCGCGCACGCCCCGTTCCTGTCGAGCCCGGCGCGCTTCGCGCAGCTGCTGACGGAGTTCCTGCGTGCTTAAGTCCGCGGAAGCTTATCGCCTCGACCGCGGCAGGCTGCGTGCGTCCTTCGATCGCGCCAGCGCCGGCTATGAGTGTGCCGCCGGACTGCAGGCGCGCGTGGCTGCGGAGCTGCTCGAGCGGCTGGCGGAGCTTGCCCTGGAACCGCGCGTGGTGCTCGACCTGGGTGCCGGGACCGGGCGCGTCACGCGCGAGCTCAAGCGCCGCTACCGGCGCGCGCTGGTGATTGCCCTCGACCTCGCCCCCGGGATGCTGCGCGAGGCGCGCCGGCATCAGCAGTGGTGGCGGCGCTTCGAACGGGTGTGCGCGGATGCGCTGCGCCTGCCACTCGCCGACGCCAGCGTGGACGTGGTGTTCAGCAGCCTGATGCTGCAATGGTGCGAGCCGCTCGAGACGGCGCTCGCCGAATGCCGCCGCGTGCTCAAGCCTGACGGTTTCTTCGCCTTCAGCACCCTGGGGCCGGACACGCTGCACGAGCTGCGGGGCGCGTGGGCGAGCGCCGACGGCTACAATCATGTGAATCACTTTGTCGATGTGCACGAGGTCGGTGATGCTGTGGTGCGCGCGGGTCTCATGGAGCCGGTGCTCGATGTGGATCGCATCGAGGTCGGCTACCCCGATGCCCTGTCCCTGATGCGCGATCTGAAGACGATCGGCGCGCACAATGTCACGGCCGGGCGACCGCGCGCGCTCGTGGGCCGCTCGCGTCTCAAGCGCGTTGAGGACGCGTACGAGGCCTTTCGGCGCGATGATCGACTGCCGGCCACCTACGAGGTCATCTACGGCGCGAGCTGGGGAGCGGCCGGGCGCCGCGCCGCACCGGCCTTCGCGGGCGAAGCGCACATCGCGCCGGGCTCGATCCGGCGGGCGGCCCGGCCATGACCGCCAGGGGGATTTTCGTCACCGGCACGGACACCGCCGTGGGCAAGACCGTCGTGGCGTGCGGGCTCGCGCGCGGACTTCGGGCCCAGGGTGCCCGGGTCGCGGTCATGAAACCGGTGGCATCGGGGGCCACCCGTACACCCGGGGGCCTGCGCAACGCCGATGCCCTGGCCCTCATCGAGGCGGCGCAGGCCACGGCGCCCTACGCCCTGGTGAACCCCTATTGCTTTGAACCGCCCATTTCACCGCATATCGCCGCAAAAGAGGCCCAGATCGAGGTTGATATCGCCATGATCCGGCGCAACTTCGAGGTCCTGGCGGCGCAGGCGGACTGGGTCGTGGTCGAGGGGGCCGGGGGCTGGTTCGCGCCGATCAGCGAGCGGCAGACCATGGCCGATGTCGCCTGGGCGCTCGCGGTGCCGACCCTCATGGTCGTGGGCGTGAAGCTCGGGTGCCTGAATCACGCGCAGCTCACGCGGCTGGCGATCGAGGCGCGGGGCGTGAGCTTCGCCGGCTGGATCGCGAGCGCTGTCGACCCCGCCATGGCGCGCACCGCCGAGAATCTCGCCTCGCTCGAGCGGCTCCTCGGTGAGCCCGCCGTCGCCATCGCGCCCTGTGAGCCCGCGGCCGCTTCATCGCTCACGCTCGAGGAGGCGGCGACGCGGCTCGCGCGCAAGGCCATTAGCTTCGGGCGGCTTGAATAAGGGCCGTTGCGCGTTACCATCCGGACGTACGTGGACAGCGAACCACTGCGTATCGAGATCTGCACGAACTGCTCGCTCAGCGTGCGCAGTGCGCAGGTGTTCTTTGCCGCCGCCTGCGTGATCCCGTGCGGGGTCGGCGCGTTCCTCGCGTGCAGGGGTTTCTGGCCGATCCTGCCGTTCGCGGGACTGGAGATGGCACTGCTCGGCTGGGCGCTCAGGCTGTCCCTCGAGCGGCGCTTCCACCGCCAGACCATTACCGTGACCGAGGCGGATGTGAGCATCGAATCGCAGGTGCGCGAGCGCTGCGCGCGGGTCGTGTTCCCGCGGCATTGGGCGCAGGTTAAACTGCGGCGCCCCGCAGCTATGCAGTACCCGAGCCGGCTCACCATCGAGTCGCACGGCCGCCAATGCGAGCTGGGCAGCTTTCTCACGGAAGAAGAGCGGCGTGGATTGGCGCTTCGCTTGCAGCGCCTCATCGGCCGCGTCAACGAGTCGCCCTCCTGGCCGTAGGCCCAAAGGGGCATGAGACGCGCCGCCTTCGACGGTCGGAGTGCGCGCTGTAAGGCACGTTAATAATGATGATCCGCGCAAAGCTCGCCCCGCTCGCCCTGGCCGCCGTCGCAGCGTGCGGCGCCTCACCGGCGCAGGCCGAATCCGGCTGGAGCCAGCTCAACATGCCCCGGGGGGTCACCGAGATCAGCCGCAAGATCTACGACCTGCACATGGAGATCTTCTGGGTGTGCGTCGCCATCGCGGTGGTGGTGTTCGGCGCGATGATCTGGTCGATCATCGCCTTCCGCAAGTCCCGGGGCGCGATCCCGGACGTCACCCTGGTCCATAACACCAAGGTCGAAGCCATCTGGACGGTGGTGCCGGTGATCATCCTGATCGCCATGGCGGTGCCGGCGGCGCGCACGCTGGTGGAGATCGAGGACACCACCCGCACGGAGCTCACCATCAAGGTCACCGGCTTTCAGTGGGGCTGGCAGTACGACTACCTCGACGACGGCGTGGCCTACTACTCGCGCCTCGATCGCCGGAGCGACGCGGCGCGCGAGCTGCTCTCCGGGATCGATCCCAACAGCGTCGAGCACTACCTGCTCAACGTCGACCACCCGCTGGTCGTGCCGCTCGGCACCAAGGTGCGCCTGCTGATCACCGGCGCGGACGTCATCCATTCCTGGTGGGTGCCGGCCTTCGGCGTCAAGAAAGACGCGATCCCGGGCTTCGTGAACGAGGCCTGGTTCAAGGTGGACACGGACAAGCCGGGCCTGTACCGCGGCCAGTGCGCGGAGCTGTGCGGCCGCGACCACGGCTTCATGCCCATCGTGGTCGACGTGCGCTCCAAGGCGGACTTCGCGACCTGGCTCAAGGACAAGGCCGCCCGGGCACAGGCGGCCGCCCCGGGCGCCGCTCCCGCGGTGACGCCCGCCGCCGCGCCCGCCGCCGCGCCCGCCGTCACGACCGCCGTCACGACCGCCGCCGCGCCCGCCGGGGCCGCCCGCGCCCCGACTGCAACCGCCCCCTGATCAGCCCCCAACAAGCTCCACGAGAATCGAACATGGCTCAGCCGCACTCACCCGCCGCCGCCGCCCACGACCACGACCACGACCACGACCACAAGCCGTACGGCTGGCGCCGCTGGGTCTACGCGACCAACCACAAGGACATCGGCACGATGTACCTGATCTTCTCGTGCACGATGTTCTTCATCGGCGGCGGCATGGCGATGCTCATCCGGCTCGAGCTCTTCAAGCCCGGCCTGCAGTTCTTCGATCCGCAGTTCTTCAATTCCATGACCACCATGCACGCGCTGATCATGATCTTCGGCGCGATCATGCCGGCGTGGGTCGGACTGGCGAACTGGATGATCCCGATGCAGGTGGGCGCGCCGGACATGGCGCTGCCACGCCTCAACAACTTCAGCTTCTGGATCCTGCCGTTCGCCTTCACGCTGCTGCTGTCCTCGCTGTTCGTGCCCGGCGGGGCCCCCGCGGGCGGCTGGACCATGTACCCGCCGCTGGTGCTGCAGACCGGGGCGTCCTTCCCGATGCTGGTGTTCTCGATCCACCTGATGGGCGCCTCCTCGATCCTCGGCGCCATCAACATCGTGGTGACCATCATGAACATGCGCGCGCCGGGGATGACGCTGTTGCGCATGCCGCTGTTCGTGTGGACCTGGCTGATCACCGCGTACCTCCTGATCGCGGTGATGCCGGTGCTCGCCGGAGCGGTGACCATGCTGCTCACCGATCATTTCTTCGGCACCACCTTCTTCACCGCCGCCGGCGGCGGCGACCCGGTGATGTTCCAGCATATCTTCTGGTTCTTCGGGCACCCGGAGGTCTACATCCTGATCCTGCCGGCCTTCGGCATCATCTCGGAGGTCGTTCCGACCTTCTCGAGGAAGCCCCTGTTCGGCTACGAAGCGATGGTGTACGCGGTCGCCTCGATCGCCTTCCTGTCCTTCATCGTGTGGGCGCACCACATGTTCACGGTCGGCATGCCGCTCGCGGCACAGCTGTTCTTCATGCTGTCCACCATGCTGATCGCGGTGCCCACCGGCGTGAAGGTGTTCAACTGGACCGCGACCATGTGGAAGGGCTCGCTGTCCTTCGAGCCGCCGATGCTGTTCGCGCTGGCGTTCCTGTTCCTGTTCAGCATCGGTGGCTTTTCCGGCCTGATGCTGGCGATCGTGCCGGCCGACTACCAGTACCAGGACACTTACTTCGTCGTGGCGCACTTCCACTACGTGCTGGTGCCGGGGTCGATCTTCGGCATCATGGCGGGGGTGTACTACTGGCTGCCGAAATGGACCGGCAGGATGTACGACCTGAAGCTCGCGACCTGGCATTTCTGGCTGTCGGCGATCTTCGTGAACGTGCTGTTCTTCCCGCAGCACTTCCTCGGGCTCGCCGGCATGCCGCGCCGCATTCCCGACTATGCGGTGCAGTTCACCGACTGGAACATGGTGTCCTCGATCGGCGGCTTCGGCTTCGGCCTGGCGCAGTTCCTGTTCCCCTACATCATCTGGAAGTGCGTGCGCGGCGGTCAGCCCATCGGCAACAGGGCCTGGGAGGGTGCGCATGGACTGGAGTGGGAGCTGCCCTCGCCGCCGCCGTACCACTCCTGGACCACACCGCCCTCGGATGCGGTCATCGCGCGCGGCGCGGCGCATTGATGCAGGCGCACACCAGCGACGCGGCGCCGCCGGATGAGGCCCGGCGCCGCCGCGTACGGCGCAGCGCGCTGCTGTTCGCGCTGATCGCGGCGGCCTTCTACGTCGGCTTCATCCTCATGACACTGGCGCGCGGCTGGAAATGAGCGACCCGCGGCGCGCCAACCGCCATCTGCTGTGGCAGCTGCTCGCCATGGCGGCCGGCAGTTTCGGCTTCGGCTTTGCACTGGTGCCGCTGTACAACGTGCTGTGCTCGGTCACCGGCTACGGCGATCAGACCAGGCTCCTCGAGCGCGTACAGGCCATCGAGCACCCGGACGTGAACCGCACCGTGCAGGTGCAATTCCTGGCGGACGTCGCCAGCGCCGGCAGCTGGGAGTTCCGTCCGGTGGTGCGCACCCTGGACGTGCATCCGGGCCAGCTCTACACGGCGCAGTTCTACGCGCACAACCTCACCGGGCGGGACAGCGTGGCGCAGGCGGTGCCCAACATCGCCCCATCGGAGGTGGCGGCGTATTTCCACAAGACCGAATGCTTCTGCTTCTCGCCCCAGCACTTCGCGCTGAACGAGGGGCGCGACCTGCCGGTGCGCTTCTTCATCGACCCGGCGCTGCCGCGCCACATCGATCTCATCACACTGGCATACACCTTCTACGACGAATCCTCGCGCGTCACCCGCCAACCCTAGGCACGCACATGGCCAACGCACACGCTCCCGACAGCAGCCATTACTACATTCCGCACGACAGTCCGTGGCCGATCCGCGGCTCGATCGCGCTGTTCGCCATCATGCTGGGGGCGATCGGCTACCTGAATGACTGGGCGGGCGCCTGGGTCTTCCTGCCCGGCGCGGTGCTGCTCGCCTACATGTTCTTCGGCTGGTTCTCGACCGTCATCGACGAGAACCAGCACGGCATCTACAACCTGCAGGTCGACCGCTCGTTCCGCATGGGAATGATGTGGTTCATCTTCTCCGAGGTGATGTTCTTCGGCGCGTTCTTCGGCGCGCTGTTCTACGCGCGCATGCTGTCGGTGCCGTGGCTCGGCGGCCAGGGCGTGAAGGTGTTCACCAACTTCATCCTCTGGCCGCAGTTCGAGGGCGTCTGGCCGACCAACGGCCCGGCTCACGTCGGCGGCCACGCCGACTCCACCTTCAGCACCATTCCCGCCTTCGGCGTACCCGCGCTCAACACCGCGATCCTGCTCACCAGCGGACTCACGGTCACCATCGCCCACCACGCGCTGCGTGCCGGCCGGCGCGGGCGGCTGGCGCTGTTCCTGGCGCTGACGTTCCTGCTGGGATTCAGCTTCGTCAGCCTGCAGGCCCACGAGTACGGCGAGGCCTACCGGGAGCTGGGCCTGCGGCTCTCGACCGGTATCTACGGCTCGACGTTCTTCATGCTCACCGGCTTCCACGGCCTGCACGTGACGGTGGGCGCGATCATGCTCACGGTCATCTGGCTGCGGGTGTTGCGCGGGCACTTCACCGCCACCCGGCATTTCGCGTTCGAGGCGGTCGCCTGGTACTGGCACTTCGTCGACGTGGTGTGGCTCGGCCTGTTTATCTTTGTCTACTGGCTGTAGCTGCGCGCCCGCTGTTACGGATGCGGCGGGACGCTGCCGGACTGCAGGCCGTGGGGCGAGATCAGCCCCAGATACCAGGCCAGCATCAACAGCGCAAACAGCACCAGCGACACGGCGATGCGGATGGTGAGGGCGCGCGCCAGCTTGCGCGAATCGTCGGCGCCGCCGCGCGACAGATGAAACAGCCCGAAGCCGAGGCTCGCGACGATCCCCGCAAGACTCGTCAGGATCAGCACCAACACCAGCGCGCGCATGGGGCGCAGTGTAGCGCCGGGGTGCCGCGGAGCAATGATCCATGTCGCGGGGCCTGAGGCTCGGCAGAAGCGTGTTCGCCCCGTCGGCCGGCTTCACGGTCGCGGCGCTGCTCCTGTGCGCGCTGTTCATCCGCCTGGGGGTGTGGCAGTGGCACAAGGGGATCCAGCGCCAGGAAGAGTGGACCCGCTTCGCGCGCGGCGCCGATCGGGTCATCGCCCTCGATGAGCGCGCCGTGAGCGATGTGCCGCTTTATCAGCGCGTGAGCGTGACGGGGCGGCTGGATGGCGCGCGCCAGTTCCTGCTCGACAACCGCACTTATCGCGGGCGCGCCGGCTACGAAGTGCTGACGCCGCTCAGGCGCGCCGAGGCTGCCGTGCTGCTGATCGATCGCGGCTGGGTGCCGTTCTCCGGCACGCGGGCGCGCTTGCCGGATATCTCCCTGGAGGCGGCGGCGCCCGTGACCCTGAGCGGCCGCGTTGCGCAGCTTCCGAGCCCGGGGCTCGCCAGCGGCCGGGCCGCCCCCGACGCGCGCGCGGCGTGGCCCAAGGTCACCAGTTATCCGAGCGTGGCGCAGCTCAGCGCCGCGCTCGGCGCGCCGCTCGCGACGCGCATCGTGCTGCTCGACCCGCAGGCCCCGTTTGGTTATCTGCGCGACTGGCAGCCGCCCGGGATGGCGCCGCTCCGCCACCTCTCCTACGCCATCCAGTGGTGGTGCTTCGCGGGCCTGGCGCTCATCGTGTGGGCGATCATGAGCACGCGCAGGAACCACGCTGCCGCGAGCGCATGAATACCCCGGCGAGAGCGCCGCGCGCGCGCAACCTGCGCACCCTGGCGGGGCTTGCGGCACTGTTCCTGCTGCCGCTCGTGATGGCGCTGTTCACCTACTACGGCACCGGCTGGCGGCCGGCGCAGCGCGTGAACCACGGCGTGCTGATCACGCCGGCGCGGCCGCTGCCGCCGGTCAGGCTGCCGCAGCCCGGCGCTGGCGCGGCGGCGTACGGCACGCCGTTTCGCGGCCAGTGGTCGCTGGTGTACGTCGGCAACGGCGCCTGCGACAGCCCCTGCCGCCAGAGTCTTTACGTGATGCGTCAGACGCGCCTCGCGCTCAACAACGACATGACGCGCCTGCAGCGGGTGTTCCTCGTCAGCGCCGGGTGCTGTTCCCGCGAGCTGTTCGGGCGCGAGCAGGCCGGCCTCGAGATCCTGGACGTGGCGGGCCCGGCCGGCGCGGCGCTGCTGCGCGAGTTTCCCTCCGCGGGGCGCGAGCACTCGCTGTTCGTGGTCGATCCGCTCGGCAACCTCATGATGAGCTACGATGCGCGCCGGGATCCTCACGGGCTGCTCGAGGACCTGAAGAAGCTGCTGAAGCTGTCGCACATCGGTTGATTGGCCGAAATCGCCTGCGGCTATTTCGGCGGACATCAGCTGCGTTTCCGCAGGCAAAAGGCGTGACTTTTGCCTGCTGCTCAGTGCTAAGTAGATGCTCCGTGATGTGAATGCCCGCTAACTCGGTTGCCCGCTGGATGCGTCGCCTGGCCGTTGCAGGCGTGCTGTTGTGCTTCGCCGTAGTGGTGCTCGGCGCCTACGTGCGCCTGAGCGCCGCCGGGCTCGGCTGCCCCGACTGGCCCGGCTGCTATGGCCACCTCACACCCCCGGGCGCGCAGCACAGCGCCGCGGCGCAAGCCGCGTATGCCGGGCGGCCGCTGGCGCCGGGCAAGGCGTGGCGCGAGATGATCCACCGTTATGCGGCCGGCGCCCTGGGGCTGGTGATCGCGGGGATCACCGCGCTCGCGATCAGCGCGCGCCGCCAGCGGCCGGTGAGCCTGCCGTTCGCACTGGCGCTGTTCGCGACCCTGATCGTGCAGGCCGCGCTCGGGATGCTGACCGTCACCCGCCAGCTCGAGCCCCTCATCGTGACGCTGCACCTGCTGTTCGGCATGACCACCCTTGGCCTCCTGTGGTGGCTGATGCTGTCCCTGCCGCGCAGCTCCTGGGGGGCTACCGCGCTCAAGAGCGCCGGCCGCAAGATCAGCGGCGGCGGCGCCTCCCCGATCGCGAGCGCCCGTCAGCTCGCGCTCGCGGGTCTCGCCGCGCTCGGCGTGCAGATGGCGCTCGGGGGCTGGACCAGCAGCAATTACGCCGCCCTCGCCTGCCTGGATTTTCCGACCTGCCAGGGCACGTGGTGGCCGCACGGGGATTATCACAACGCCTTCGTGCTGTGGCGCGGTCTCAACGTCGACTATGAAGGCGGCCTGCTCGACAACCCGGCGCGCGTCGCCATTCACCTCACGCACCGGCTGGGCGCGCTGCTGGCGGCGGTGGCGCTGACGCTCGCGGCACTGTTCGTGTTGCGGCGCCGCGGGCTGTCGGGTGCGCGATTGCGCGCCTGGGCGCTGCTCGGGGCGCTCGGCCTGCAGCTGCTCATCGGCATATCCATGGTGCTCAAGGCATTCCCGCTGTGGCTCGCCACGGCGCACACCGCCGGCGCCGCGCTGCTGCTGCTCGCCACGCTGGGGCTGTTGCGATCCCTGAGCACCCGCTAAGGCGCTGCTGCCCCGGCTGCGCCGCACCGCGATCTGCTAGGCTGCGCATCCCGTGGCGACGACATCGGAATATGCACCCGTAGCGCCGCCACTGTGGCGCCGCTACCTCGAGTTGACCAAGCCGAGGGTCGTCGCGCTCGTCACCTTCACCGCCATCGTCGGGACACTGCTCGCCAGCCCCGGGGCGCCGCCGCTGGAGCCCCTGGTGTGGGGAAATCTCGGCATCGCGCTCGCCGCCGCCTGCGCCGCCACCCTCAATCACGTGCTCGACCGGCGGATCGACGAGCAGATGGCGCGCACCCGCGCCCGACCGCTGCCGACCGGCGCGCTCACCGAGCGCGCCGCGCTCGTCTTCGCGGCGGTGC
>DATKEZ010000097.1:0-2823 GCA_035511775.1 Steroidobacteraceae bacterium
GCTGACCCTCGGGGGCGGCCGCGGGTCGAGCTCGGACTCCCTCTACTATGCGGCGGGCCCCAACGGCGAAACGAACGGATCATTCGGCACCATCGCGCCGGCGCCTGGCGAGTAACGGACCGTGAGTGACAGGCCCGTGTCGCGCGGGCGGCGCCGCGCTGCGTCGCACCCCGCACCCGGGCCCGGCGCGGGGGGCGGAGTCCCCGTTCCGCGAGCCTAGCCCTGGGTAGGGGTGCGAAGGTGAAGGCCGCGCTCGCCCAGCCAGTGCGACCGCGCGCCGCTCGAGCCAGCGAGGGTGGAAACCCGCCGGGTGCGGTGGTGCAATACCTCCTGGGACACCGGTGGAAACCCGATGCGCCCTGCCCGAAATCGGTGTTAACTGCCTCGGGCAGTCGAACAAGAGCAGGCCCGGCGGTACAGGGAGGGTATGTATACCGAGGCAGTCTTGCCGGAGAGCGAGCTGCGAATGCGCGTTCAGCAGCGCATCAAGGAAGGTCGCCTGCCGGTAGCAATCGTTAGGTTGGTCAACGCCGGCGCCGGCGCCGCAGGACACGCGTGTCCTGTGTGTGATCAACCGGTCAAGCGTGACAGAGTCGAGTACGACATCGACCCGCGCAACGCCAATCACCACCTGATCTTTCATTACCCATGCTACTTGATCTGGCAGCGTGAATGTGCGCGGCGTATTCGCGCGGGTGAACGCGCTGATCTAGGCGATCGACAGCGCTAAGCAGGAATACGCCGCCGCGATGGCGAGGTAGCTGCGGCGCGCAACCACGCGCGGCCGCTCGCGGCAGGCCCCGTCCCGTCTTCGAATTTCGCGCGCCCGGAGAGATTCGAACTCCCGACCCTCAGGTTCGAAGCCTGATGCTCTATCCAACTGAGCTACGGGCGCGGCGCGCGAATTCTACTGCGAACCTGGAGGCGTGTGCGTGACGGCGCAGAAGCGCCGCAACGGCGAGCGCGTTAACGGGTATTTCCCCAGTCGACGTGGCAGCGGGCACAATGCGCGGGAGACCCACCCCGAAGGGGGACATTCACATGAGCCTGTTTGATCTGTCGGGCAAGGTCGCACTCATCACCGGCTCGAGCCGCGGCATCGGCAAGGCGATCGCGATGCAGATGGCGCTGCACGGGGCGCGGGTGGTCATCTCGAGCCGCAAGCTCGAGAGCTGCGAGGCGGCAGCGGCGGAGATCACGGCGGCAGGCGGCGCGGCGTTCGCCCACGCCTGTCACGTCGGGCACAAGGCCGAGCTGCAGGGCCTCGTCGATGCCACGGTCGCGAAATGGGATCGCATCGACATCGTGGTGTGCAACGCGGGCGCGAACCCGCATTTCGGCCCTTCCGCGAGCATCACGGACGAGGTGTTCGACAAGATCATGCACACCAACCTCCTGAGCAACGTGTGGCTCAGCAACATGACGTTGCCGGCGATGGCGCAGCGCAAGGACGGAGCCCTCATCATCGTCTCCTCGGTCGGCGGCTTCGTCGGCAGCGCGATGCTCGGCGCCTACTGCCTCTCGAAAGCCGCGGACATGCAGCTCGCGCGCAATCTCGCGGTGGAATGGGGGCCGCACAACATCCGCATCAACTGCATCGCCCCGGGCATCATCCGCACCAGCTTCTCGCGCGCGCTGTGGGCGGACCCGGCTCGCGCCGCGGCCTTCGCGCGCGCCAATCCGCTGCGCCGCCTCGGCGATCCCGACGACGTCGCAGGGGCCGCGGTGCTGCTCGCCTCGCGCGCCGGCGCCTTCATCACCGGTCAGACGCTCATTGTCGACGGTGGCGGCCTGATCGGCGGTGGTGAGCCCCTGATGTAGGCCGCCGGTGTCAGGTCACGCCTTCTCCGGCGTGCGCGATTTGGACGCGAAGTACCCGATGGTGAGCAGCCCGAACCACACCGGCGCGACGTAGAGAGCCACCCGGTTATCCGGATCGCGCCACAAGAGCGCGCTCACCGCAGCGAGAAACGCGAGCACCGCCCAGTTGGCGTAGGGCGCGCCCGGCATGCGGAAGGGGGACGCCGCGGCGCGGCCTGCCTGAACTGCGCGCCGGTAGTTGAGATGCGATAGCAGGATGATCCCCCAGGTCCAGAACGTCCCGACCAGCGCAACGCTCGTGACCCAGATGAACACGCGCTCGGGAACCATGTAATTCAGGGCCACCCCGAGCAGCATCATGGCGGCCGAGGCGTGGATCCCGGCGGCCGGCACGTGCCGCGGGCTCAAGCGCGCGAGGGCGCGCGGTGCCTGCTGGCGTGCGGCAAGCGACCAGAGCATGCGGCCGGTACTATAGAGGCCGCTGTTGCAGGAGGAGCTGGCGGCGGTGATTACGACGAGGTTGATGAGGCTGGCGGCCGCCGGAACACGCAGCTTCTCGAACACGTACACGAAGGGACTCACGCTGGGGCTGAGCTCGTTCCACGGCACCAGCGCCATGATCACGGTGAGCGCGCCGATGTAGAAGATGAGGATGCGCAGGATGATGCCGTTGGTCGCCCGCGGCAGCACGACCTTAGGGTCCTGCGCCTCGCCGGCGGTAACGCCGATCAGCTCCACGCCGACGTAAGCGAACATCACGATCTGCATGGTGAGCAGCATCCCGCCGACGCCGTAGGGCAGGAAGCCGCCGTGCGACCACAGATTGCTGAAGCTCGCGCCGGCGCCGAGATCCCCGACATGGAACACGATCACGGCGAGGCCCGCGGCGATCAGCGCCACGATGGTGACCACCTTGATGAGCGCGAACCAGAACTCGAGCTCGCCGAACATGCGTACCGCGAGCAGGTTCGAGCCGTAGAGTGCGAGCAGGGCCACCAGCGC
>DATKEZ010000098.1:0-2368 GCA_035511775.1 Steroidobacteraceae bacterium
GCCCGCCGCACAACCTCCGCGCGTGCCTCGAGAACTGGTGGCAGGCCTTCAGCCCGCTGCCCCTGAGTCCCTACCGCTGGTACTCCTTGACCCTGGGACCGACGCTGCTGGCATTGATTCTGGACTCCGGTGCCCCGCTGAAGCGCGGGAGTGAGCAGCTCGCCTGGTTCGACCAGCAAATTACCGGTGCAGAGCCGGGCATCCGCTTCATCCTGGTCGTGCTGCACTACCCGCCGGTCCGGGACCCGCTCTACCCGAGGATGGCGGATGAGCAGGAGGTCGCCCGCTACTTCTCCGCGAAGGCCGCGAGCCTGCACGCGCGCGTGATAGTGGTCGGCAGCCACGTGCACAACTACGAGCGCTACCGCAAGGACGGCGTCACTTACTTCGTCAGCGGCGGCGGCGGCGCAAAGCCGGTTCCGGCGCCCCGGATGTTCGGCGAGCTCTCCCATCTGAGCACCGCGGTCAACTTCCACTACCTGCGCTTCACCCTGGAGCGCGATCGGCTCACCGGCATCATGGTGCGCTTTGATGCCGACCACCGAACGGGCAACGCCTGGAGCGAGCCGGATCGATTCGAGGTCAGGGCCAGGGATTGAGTGAGCGCGCCGCAGGTGCGGGGCGGTGCACGTCTCAGGACGGCTCGCGCACCGTGAGCGCGATGTTCACCCGCTGCGTGCGGCGCACGACCTGCAGATTGAGCGTGCTTCCGGGCGCCACGCGGCTCAAGCGCCGGTGCAGCGCATCGACGCCATCCACCGGCTGATCGTCCACGGCCACGATCAAGTCCCCGGGCTGCAGGTCCGACTCCGCCGCCGGTCCCTGGCTCTCGCGCGACAGCACCTCGACCGCGCGCGCCGCGCTGAGCCCGAGCGCCCGCACCAGCCTTAAGTCGAGCGGCCGGTCACGCGCCCCCACACCGAGCCAAGCGCGGCGCACGCGTCCCTGGGTGAGGATCTCCGTCAGCACCCACTGCGCGGTGGACGCGGGGATGGCGAAGCCGATGCCCTGCGCCATGGCGATGATCGCGGTGTTGATGCCCACCACGCGGCCGCGCGCATCCACGAGCGGCCCGCCGGAGTTTCCGGGATTGAGCGCCGCGCTGTGCTGCACGACGCCTTCGATCAGGCGGCCGTGGCGACTGCGCAGCGAGCGTCCGAGCGCGCTCACGACGCCCGCGGACACGGTCGACTCGAACCCGAATGGATTGCCGACCGCCACCACGAGCTGGCCGGCACGCAGCCGCTGGCTGCTGGCGAGCTGCGCGTAGGGCAGCGCCCCGGCCTGCGCGCGCAGCACTGCGAGATCGGTGGCCGGATCGCGCCCGGTGACGACCGCCGGTACACTGCGACCGTCGATGAACGTGACGCGCGCCTGCGCCACGCGCTGCACCACGTGCTCGTTGGTGAGCAGATACCCGTCGGGCGTCACGACCACCCCCGAGCCCGCGCCGCCGCGCGCCTGCTCGGCTTCCGCAGCGCCTCCCACGTACACGCTGACCACCGCCGGACCCACCTCATCGACCGCGCCAACCACCGCGGCCGAATAAGCGTCCAGGGGCTCGGGGGATGAGGGCTCCGTCGGCACGGCATCGAGCATTGCGCAGGCATTGGGACCGGACGGACAAAAACAAGGGTGGCTGCCCAGAGCGAACCGCCGCCCTGAGGCCAGCGCTGCCGATTCCTGCCAGAATCCCCAGCCGGCCATGATCTCCCTCGCCCAAACCGCCATCCTGCTGGCCGCGGCCGTCGTCGCGGTGTCGCTGTTCCGCTTCGCGAAGCTGAGCTCCATCCTCGGCTACCTCGCCGCCGGGCTCGTGATCGGGCCCTGGGGCCTGAACCTCATCGGCGACATCAACCGCATCCTGCAGGTGTCGGAGTTCGGCATCGTGCTGCTGCTCTTCATCATCGGACTCGAGCTGCAGCCGACGCGGCTGTGGGTCATGCGGCGCGTGGTGTTCGGCCTCGGGGCCGCGCAGGTGGCGCTGTGCGCCGTGCTGCTCGGAGCGGGGGCCTGGTTGCTCGGTCAGCCCCCGGTCGCGGCGGCCGTCATCGGCTTCGGCCTGTCGCTGTCCTCAACGCCCCTGGTCCTGCAGGTGCTCGCCGAGCGCGGCCAGCTCAAGACGCAGTACGGGCGCGCGGCCTTCGGGATTCTGTTGTTCCAGGATCTCGCCGTGCTGCCGGCGCTCGCGCTGCTGCCGCTGCTCGCATCCCTCCCGGGGACTCACCAGAGCGGCGGCCCCTGGTGGTTGGGACTGCTCAAGCTCCTGGCGGTGATCGCGGTGGTCATCGGCGGCGGGCGGTTGCTGTTGCGGCCGGCGCTGCGCGTCGTGGCGCGCGTGCGGGTGGGTGAGGTGTTCACCGCCGCG
>DATKEZ010000099.1:0-4184 GCA_035511775.1 Steroidobacteraceae bacterium
GAGATGAACTGCGCGCCGGGCTCGCGCGCGCCGCGCATCGCGCGGTAGGCCTCCCAGAACGGCAGCGGGAACGAGTAGTTGAAATGCACCCCGGAGATCGCCTGCATCATGCGGCCGTAGCGCAGGCCGAGCCCGTTGCGATACACGGTCTTCATGCGCCCGACGTGCGAGCTGCCGTACTGCGCCAGCGGGATGTCCTCGTCGCGCTCGATGGCGCACGGCATGCTGGTGGCCCACAGCAGCTCATCGCCCAGGTGGCGGTAGACGAACTGATGCAGGTCGAGCAGGTACTGCAGCAGCTCCCAGCTGTGCGTGAACGCGGGCGTGACCAGCTCGATCAGCGCCTCGGAATAGTCGGTGGTGATGTGCTCGTTGGTGAGCGCGGATCCGAGCAGCGCCGGATGCGCGCTAGCCGCCAGGTGCCCGTGTGGCAACACCCGCAGCGATTCCTTCTCCACGCCCTTGCGCCCGCCCTGCAGGATCTGCGGCTCCCCGCCGTTGACCAGGGCGGAGAGGTGTCGCTCGAACACGCGGTCGATGCCGGGTGCGCTCATGGGGGTTTGCGGTCCGCGCTACCAGCGCATGCGGCCCGTGAGCACCTCGGCCAGCATGGAGAAGTCCCCACGCAGGCTGTAGAGCGGATAGCGGAAAGTGGCCGGCGAGTTGCGCTCGAAGAAGAAGTGCCCCGCCCACGCGGGCAGGTAGCCGGCGAGCGGCACCGCCAGCAACCACGCCCAGCGGGAGGTGAGCAGCGCGCCGGCGGCGATCGCGACCGCGAGCAGCGTGCCGGTGACGTGCAGCCGGCGCGAGGTGTGGTTGCGGTGTTCGCCCAGGTAATAAGGATAGAACTCGCGAAAGCTCGCGAAGCGCGGCGGCGATGCCGTCGGCCTGGCTGTCATGGTGGTGCGCACGGGCGCAACCTCAGCCGCCGTCCAGCAGCTTCAGGAACGCGCGCACGCGGCGGGCGTTGGCGCCGACATCACTCAGGCCCACCCGTGACTTCGACCTGACATCGATGCGCGAGCCCGCATCGCTGGCGCGCACCCGCACCACCACGTCGTCCTTGAAGCCGAAGAAGGCGCTGGTGTCGGTCGCCTCGAGGCGACCGTCGGCGGGCACGCAGGCATCGATCTGCCAGCCGAGGCGCTGCGCGGTGCGCTGCGCCGCCTGCAGCGCCGCCGCCGGCGCGAGCGCCAGGTGCAGCGGCTGGATGTCTGCATAATGCTGGCGCTGCAATTGCGGCACGTCGATGCTCCTGCCGCCCGGCCCGCTCAGCCGGGACACGTATTCGGACGGATTGACAGCATGAGCGTCGCGCCGCAACGCCGCAACCGCCACAAACGCCGGCGGATCAGTGAGATCGGTGCTGATTTCGTGTATCGGTGGTGCCGCGCGGGCGCGCGTGATCCAGCTGAGCAGATAGCCGCTGGCGATGAGGCCGAGCGCGATCCCCACCAGGGCGCGGCCGCGCGCAAAACGCATGCGCCGCGCACGCGCCACCAGCATGCCGACGAGGGCGAGCAGCGTGCCGGCCAGCAGCAGCAGCAGACCGCCCGCCAGCAGCAGCAGCGCGGCCCTGAAATCCGCCCACCCCAGGCGGTGTGACGGCCCGCTCACCAGGCACAGCAGCAGCCCCGCGCCGATCAGCCACACACCCGCATCGAGCAGGCGCACCGGCCAGGGGGCCGGTCCGAGCGATGGAAACGGTGTGCTCATGAGGATGCCCGGTTGGAGTTGTTGTTGCGCGGTGCTTTGAGGCATCTTGCCGCGCGGCGGGCCATCCGCGCAAATGAGCCTGGGAGCGCAGCGACATGATCGGCATCATCGGCGGCACCGGTTTGTACGCCATGCAGGAGTTGCAGACGCCGCGCGCCCGAGCGGTGTCGACACCGTTCGGGGCGCCGTCCGCGCCGCTCATGAGCGGCATGCTGCACGGTCGCGAGGTGGTATTTCTCGCGCGCCACGGGCTGCAGCACCAGCTGCTGCCCGGCGAGATCAACTATCGCGCCAACGTCTGGGCGCTGAAGAGTCTCGGCGTGCGCACGCTGATCAGCGTGTCGGCGGTGGGGAGCCTGCGCGAGCAGATCCGCCCCGGCGACCTCGCGCTGCCCTCGCAGTACCTGGACTTCACCCGTGGAACGCGTGCCGCGAGCTTCTTCGGCGGCGGGCTGGTCGCGCATGTCTCGAGCGCGCAGCCGACCTGCCGCGCCACCGCCGCGTTGATCGCGCGCGTGGCACGCGCGGCCGGTGTGGCGCTGCACGAGGACAAGACCTACGCCTGCGTCGAGGGTCCGCGGCTCGGCACCCGCGCGGAGAGCCTGTTCCTGCGCAACGCCGGTGCCGACCTCGTGGGCATGACCAACGTGCCGGAGGCATTCCTCGCCCTGGAGGCGCAGCTGGGCTACTGCACCATCGCGGTAGCGACCGATTACGACTCCTGGCTCGAGGATCCGGCGCAACATGCGTCGGCTGAAAAGATACTGCAGCTCTTCCACGCCAGCCTCGGGCGCGTGCAAGCTCTGCTCGCCGCGGCGGTGGCCGAGTACCAGGAGGACGAGTCACGACCCTGCCGCCAGGGGCTGCGCGGGGCGCTGGTCACGCCGCGCGCGCAGCTGAGCGCTGAACAGCGCGCGCTGCTCGAGTTCCTGGAGAGCTGAATAGCAGTCAGTGCCCCCTGCTCTCGCTGCAGGATGCGCCGTACTTGAAGCAGCTGAAGCAGCGATGATGTCGCAGCATGACGCGCCGGCCGAGACTCTCGCCCAGAGTGGCGCCCTGATCGTACGCCGGATCATCGTCCACCAGCGTGCAGGCGTACACCCGCATGCGCCCGTTCTGCTTGACCACCATCTTGCTGTACGCGCACATGAATTCGCGCCGCGTGCCCTCGGTGTGATAGCGCGTCATGCAGCTCTCGGTCACGTGCGGCACGGGCGGCTGCGTGCCGGGCGCACCGAAGTCGGGAAACGCCACGATGTTCAGATCCTGCGGCAGCGCGTGCGCGCACATCAGCCGCCGGTAGGCGTCCTCGACCGCGCTGCGGTTCTCGCCCGGCTGCATCTGGCGCGCGATCGAGACGCGAAAGCCGGCGCCGTGCAGCAGTGCGAGGGCAGCCCAGGCCTTGAGGAAATTCCCCGCGCCGCGCCCCGCGTCGTGCCGCGCGCGCTCCGGGTAGTCGATGCTCACGCGCAGCGCGAGCGCGTGCGGCCGCGCCCGCAATTCCGCGAGCTTCGCCAGGCGCTTCGGCACCGCATCCACGCCGTTGGTCAGCACCAGGCACGGCGCCCGCTCCAGCGCATAGGAAAGAATGCGCACCAGATCCTTGATGAGGAACGGCTCCCCGCCGGTGAAGGAGAACTGGCGCACGCCGAGCGCGGCCGCCTCGTCGATGAAGGGCTGCACGTCCTCGAAGCTCACGCGCCCGAGGCGCCGATCACCGGGCCGCGAGCCCTCCAGGCAGAACGGGCAGGCGAGATTGCACGCCGTGCCGGTATGAAACCACAGCTCCGACAGGGTGTGAGGCTGGATGTAGCCGGGCGCATCGCCAACACTCACGGCCGCACTTCCCGCGTCCGCGAGGCGCGATACCAGCGCTCGAGCTTCACCGGATCGATGCCCAGGAGATAAGCGAGCGCCAGGATGCGGTTGCGCACCGTGCGCCGCAGCAGCCCGTCGCGCTGCCAGCGGCGCTCCGACACCGTCATCGGCAGGGGTACGGCGACGAAACGCCCGCTGCGCCGCAGCGCGCGCACCAGCGCCACTTCCTCGAACAGCGGCTGCGGGCCGATTCCGGGACTCGCGTCGTAGGCCGCGCGGCTCACGAAAATACCCTGGTCCCCGTACACCATCGACAGCCGGCAGCGCCACGCGATGCACGTCTCCAGGAAGTCTTTCAGACTGCTGCGCGCGCCGCCGAAGCGGAACCGGAAGTAGCCGCCCGCCGCGCCCGCAGCCATAGCCTCACGAATGGCGTGCGCGCTCCAGGCGTGGGGCTCGCAATCCGCATGCACCATCCACAGCACATCCGCGCCCGCGGCCCGCGCCGCGGCGATGCCGGCGGCCAGTTGCTGCCCGCGTCCGACCGGGGACGGCAGCCAGGTGCAGCCGGCGCCGCGGCACAGCTCAGCGGTGGCCTCACTCGCGGCGCCATCGACCACGATCACCTGCTCGGGCGCCCTGACGAGCCG
>DATKEZ010000100.1:0-4527 GCA_035511775.1 Steroidobacteraceae bacterium
TGCCCATCTCCGGGGGGAGCGAGGACTTGACGCTCACCACCAGGAACAGCGCCGTGATGGCCACCACCAGGATGCCGATCCCTGAGAGCGGGCTGTTGGAGGCGCCGATCAGCCCCGCCATGTAGCCACACACCGTTGAAACCAGGAAGCCGATGACCACCACGATGAAGATGCCGCCGATCGTGAGCAGCAGCGCATGCTCACCCAGGCCCGCGTCGCTGGCGAAGTTCCACAACAACCAGCAGATCGGCAGGATGCAGAGCAGCGACACCAGGCCCACCTGATCCACGGGAATGTCGTGCTCGGTGCGCGCCAGGGTGTCGCCTTTGCCGGCCTTGCGCGCCCGGGAGGAAGCGATGGCGCTTTTCAGGCCACCGATCACCGGCTTCACGAGCTTGAAGAGGGTCCAGATGGCGGACACGGCGATCGCGCCGGCGCCCACGTAACGCACATAGTGACTCCAGGTGGCATGCGCGAACTCTCCCGCATCGCCTGCGGACGCGTGCAGTGCGCTGAAGTGCGGCACCCCCCAGCCCCAGCCGATGAGGGCGCCCACGAACATGGCGATGCCGCAGCTGATGCCCACCAGGTGGCCAATGCCGAACAGCGCGAAGGAGAGCTGGAAATCAAAGCCGGTGACCGGCGCCCGTTGGTCGGCACCCAAGCGGAAGCTGTGAGCCACGTCCCCCAGGAACAGCCGCGTGTGCACCAGCACCAGGAACAGGGCGGAGACCAGCGAACCGACCAGCACCGCCCTCAGGCCCTTGCCGCCGGATTCCACCGAGTCCTGGTCCGTAACGTCGCCGGAACCGACCTTGATGACCTCGGCACAGGCGGTGCCCTCGGGATAGGGCAGATCCGAGTCCGTCACCAGCGCGCGGCGCAGTGGGATGGAATACATGACTCCGAGGATGCCGCCCGCGGCGCAGATGGCTACCGACTGCCAATAGGGGAAGCCGGTCCACCACCCGATCATGACGAAGCCGGGCAGCACGAAGATGATGGAGGAGAGCGTGCCGGCGGTGGAAGCCACCGTCTGCACGATGTTGTTCTCCTGGGCGGTGGTGTTGCCGAGCCAGCGCAACAGCGCCATGGAGAGCACAACCGCCGGGATGGAGGTGGAGAAAGTGAGCCCCGCCTTCAGTCCGAAGTAGACGTTGGCGGCGGTAAACACCACGGTGAGCACTACGCCCAGGACAATTCCGCGCAGCGTGAGCTCGGCCCGCGATTCGGTCTTCATAGGGCGCGCAGCGCCTCCTCCAGCGCAGTGGTGAGCGGTTTGAGAAAAAAGGACTCCTCCGGCATCAGTCGCGCACTCACGCCGTGGCGCGCGAGCGCCTCGGCCACCACCGGGCCCACCGCCGCGATGAGGGTGCGGCCGAGTGCCGCGCGCACCCGCGCGGCGGGCGCCACCGCGAAGAGCCGCTCGACCTGGGGCGTGCTGGTGAAAGCGATGGCATCCACCGCGCCGCCCTCGAGCCGCGCAAGCAGAGCGAGCACCGCCGCATCATCGGCACCGTCCGCATAGACATAGGGCGCGACCGTGAGCACGGTGGCCCCGGCGCGCTCGAGAAACTCGATAAGCGGCGCATTGGGCTCGGTACCGTAGAGCTGCACGCCCACGCGGCGGCCCTTGAGGTCCACAGCGACGAGGCTCGCGATGATGCCGGCGGTCGTCGGCGGCTGCGCCGGCAGGTCCGGCTTCATGCCGAGCTCGCGCAGCGCCCGGGCGGGCTTGGGTCCGCGGGTGATCTTGCGCACCCGCCCGAGAGACTCGAGAAAGCCGGCGCGCAGCGCGGGTTCGTGCCGCTCGATGCAGGCGAGGATGCGGCGCAGGCCCTCACCGGTGGTGAGGATCAGGTCATCGCACGCGCCGCCGGCGAACGCGCGGGAAAACGCCAGGACGGGCGCGGGATCAGGGGCGTCGTGGATGGCCACCAGCGGGCAGCGCAGCACGCGCGCGCCGCGCCGCTCGAGCATGGCGGCGAACACCTCGAGCTCACGCGTTTCCGGCACCGCGACGGTGCGACCAGCGAGTGGCTGCGCATCCATGGCTGAGCATCTTAGCCGCGCGGCGCGCGCGGCGCCCGTTTGTGGGAAAGGTGCGCGGCGGCGGCTCGCGCTATGCTAGCGATCATGGTCAAGATCCTCGGCGTTCTGGTGCTCCTCATCGCCGCGCTCGCGGGCTACACCTGGGTCACGCTGCACTGGGCGTATTCAGACGGCGAGCGCGCCGGTTACGTGCAGAAGCTCTCGCGCAAGGGGTGGCTGTGCAAGACCTGGGAGGGCGAGATGGCGATGGTGACCATGCCGGGCACGGTGGCCGAGAAGTTCACCTTCACCGTGCCGGACAACGCGGTGGCCGCGAAGCTCAACGCCAACGTCGGCAAGCGCATGGCGCTGCACTACGAGCAGCACAAATGGCTTCCGAGCTCCTGCTTCGGGGATACCGAGTATTTCGTGACCGGCGTGCGGGTGACGGAGTAGGTCCGGCTACCACCCGCACGGCTGTCCCTGGTTCTGCTCGGTGAGCCACTGCATCAGCGGCTGGAAATACTCGCTGATCGCGGCGGCGTCGATGCGGCGCGTACCGGTGAGCTTCTCGAGGGCGTCCTGCCAGGGCTGCGAGGCACCCAGACTCAACATGTCGGCGAAGCGCCGGCCCGCCTCCTGACTGGCGTAGTTCGAACACTGGTACAACGGTGCCTGGTTGCCGGCTGCCGCGCACAGCGCCTTATGGAACTGGAACTGCAGAATGAACGACAGGAAATAGCGCGTGTACGGGGTGTTGGCCGGTATGTGGTACTTGGCGCCCGGATCGAAGTCGGCCTCGGAGCGCGGCACGGGGGGCGCGATGCCCTGGTAGCGCCGGCGTAGCTCCCACCAGCTGCTGTTGTAGTTCTCGGGCGTGATGTCGCCCGAGAACACCCGCCAGCGCCACTGGTCGATCAGCCGACCGAAGGGCAGGAAGGCGATCTTCTCCAACGCCATTTTCATCTGCTGGTTGATGAGCGCCTCGTGGCTAGGGGCGACCGCGCCAATGAGCCCGATCTTCGCCAGGTACGCGGGCGTGACCGACAGATTGACGGTGTCGCCGATCGCCTCGTGGAAGCCGTCGTTGGCGCCGTCGCGGAACAGGTAGGGCTGGTTCGCGTAGCTGAGGTAGTAGTAGACGTGCCCGAGCTCGTGGTAGACGGTGTACAGATCCTCCTCGGTCGGCTCCAGGCACGCCTTGATGCGCACGTCACCCGTGCTGCCCATGTCCCAGGCGCTCGCGTGACAGACCACCTCGCGATCGCGCGGCCGCGCGAACATCGAGCGCTGCCAGAATGTCCGGGGCAGCTGCGGGAATCCCAGTGAGCTGTAGAAGCTCTCGGCCGAGTGCGTCATGCGCAGCGGATCCCACTTCTGGGTCTTGAGGCGCGCGTCGGCGGTTTCAATGCTGGCCCCCGGGTAGGGCTTGAGGATATCGGGATAGATCTTGTTCCACTGTTGCGCCCACATGTTGCCGAGCAGCTGCGCCGGGATCGGCTTAGCTGGGGGCACCTTGTCCTGGCCATAGCGTTTGGCGAGCCGGGCGCGCGCATAGCAGTGCAGCCCGTCGTACAGCGGCTTCACCTGCTGCCACAGCCGCTCGGACTCGGCATCGAACTCCTCGGGCGACATGTCGTAGCCCGCGCGCCACATGACGCCCAGGTCCTTGAAGCCGAGCTCGCGCGCGCCCTCGTTGGCCAGCGCCACGAACTCGCGGTAGTCCTCGCGCATGCCGGCACCGACGGCGTGCCAGCCCTTCCAGGCCTCGGTGAGCTCGTCGTAGTTGCGGCTCCTGGCGAGAGTGTCCGACAGCTGATCGAGGTTGCGGCAGGAGGCGGGCCCTTGCGGGCAGTACTTGCCTTCGCCGTACTTGGCTTCGAGCTGCGCTTCGAGCTGCGTGAGACGTGCGCGCTTGTGCGCGTCGTCGGGCGCGGGCCCGGCGACGTTCAGGCGCAGCTTCATGAGCGCGCGCGCACTCGCCGGCGAAAGTGTGTGCGTGTCGTAGCGCTTGGCCTCCGCCACCGCCTTGCTGAGGTAGGCGAGGTAGCGATCGTTGGCCTTGGCGTTGAGCAGCTGCGTGTCGGGGGTGATGAACGTGTCGAGCGTGAAGCCGGCCGCCTGTGCCTCCTGCGACAGCGCGGCGAGCTCGCCATTCACGCGCGCGACGAACTCATCCGCGCTCGCGGCCGCGGCGGTCGGCTGGGCGACGGGTGCCACGGGGGCGGACTCGCGTGGCCCGCAGGCGCACAGCGCGGTCAGACACAGCGCGCCGCCTGTGGCGCAGACATGTTTCCACATGGTGACCCCCTGTTGCACAGGCCGCGAAAAATCGCGCCGTTCGCGGCCGGAAACCTCTAATGCACGCCCGCCATCATGCGTTTCACGAACGGCGTCAGCAGCAGCATGACCGTGCCGCCGATCGCTCCGTACCAGAATATCTTCAGGAACAGGCCGGGGAGCGATTCCAGGTGGCTGGCGTCGTACTGGCCGGAC
>DATKEZ010000101.1:0-2499 GCA_035511775.1 Steroidobacteraceae bacterium
TGTGAAGTCACGCTCGCGCCGCGCGCTCACGGCGGGCGTGGCGACGTTGCCGCGCACGGCGTTGAAGGCCTCCTCGAGCTCGGCGAGTGAGCGCCGTGCCACCACCTGGGTGCCGTTGATGGCCAGTCCCGAGCCGCCGGCTGAGGTTATGCGCTGGTAGACCTGGTTGAGGGCCGCCTGGCGCCCCGCGACCCACTGCGCGCGCTGCGCGGCGCGGCTGGCGAGCTGGCGCGCGCTAGCGATGTGGCGAGTGAGCTGCAGGCGCAGGCGGCCGATGCCGCTCGCCGTGACCGGCGGTGGGGGCGAGGCGCCGAAGTAGGCGGCGACCGCCGCTTCGAGCGCGTCCCCGGCCTCAGTCATGGCGCGGAACTCGTCAGGGTTGTGCGCCTGCAGGTCCTCATCCACAGCACGATCGTAGGCGAGGAGTTTTTCCAGCACGGCGTTGGCGCTGTTGGCGAGCGGCTCGTGCTCGTTCTGCATGCTGCGAACCGCCTCGAGAGCCTCGCGGGTCGTGCGCGTGGCGAGCCCCTCTCCGAGCATGAGCACCGTCGTGACCGCGGCCAGGCCCAGGCCGAGGCGCCAGCCTATCCCCAGTCGCGGCACGCGCAGGCGCCAGCGGCGCGGTACGCGTGGCGCGGGCAGCGAGCGCGGCGCGCTCGACCGGGCGGATTCAGCAATCGGTTTTCGCATGCGACATAAACCGCGGCCGGCAGATAGGGACCTGTGTCACAGTCAGTCCAACCCCTCATGATGCGCGCGCCGCGCGCCGCGCTTCCGTGGCCGGCATCGCAATAAAGCACATGCGCGGGGGTCCGCCGGGGTCGGCGAGCGGACCCAGGGCGGGTGGCTCGTGTCGGTCGGCACGTTCTTTGCCATATACTAGGCCCCAACGATGAAGGGCGGCCCAAGAGCATGACCGAGCTTGCTGATACCTTTGACGCGGCTTTTTCAAAGGCGGTCGATCTGGGCAACCGGATCGCAGACAAGGACAAGGACGCCGACCTGTGGGACATCGCCGACGGGCTGCTCGCCGGTGCGATCCAATACTGGTTGTATTCGCGCCAGCCGTGCGGGGATCCGCGCTGTCAGGACTGCATGCCTATCAGTACCGCCCAGGGCCGCATGGCGGAACTCAACCGCCTCCTCGGGCAGCTGGCTTCCGAGAGCGAATACTTCCACACGCCCACCGACGCCAACGCCGGCCGCGCGTGAGGGGGCGGCGCGCCCGCGCGCTGCGGGTGCGAGTCAGACCGCGGCGCTCGCTTTCACCCCCGCTCCCGCCACCTCCTGCAGCGCCAGCTCGAACAGGTGGCAGCCTTCCTTGAGGTGCGTGTCGGGGATGGTGAGCGGCGCGAGGAAGCGGATCACGTTGGAGTAGACGCCGCAGGAGAGGATCACCAGCCCGCGCCGGCCGGCGGCCTGCACCAGCGCCTTGGTGAGCTCGGCATCCGGGGCTTCGGCGCGCCCGTTCTTGACCAGCTCGATGGCCACCATGGCGCCGAGCGCGCGCACGTCGCCCACGCACGGAAAACGCACCTGCAGCCCCTTCAGGCGCGAGCTCATGAAGCGCCCGATCTCCTGCGCGCGCCTCATGAGCTGCTCCTCGCGCATCACCTCGAGCACCGCGAGGCCCGCGGCGCAAGCGAGCGGTGAGCCGGCAAAGGTCCCGCCCAGCCCGCCCGGGCCCGGCGCGTCCATGATGTCGGCCTTGCCGGTGACGGCCGACAGCGGCACCCCGCCGGCCACGCTCTTCGCGATGGTGATCAGATCCGGCTCAACCCCGGCGTGCTCGATGGCGAACATGCGCCCGGTGCGGCCGAATCCGCACTGGATCTCGTCGGCGATCAGCACGATACCGTGGCTGTCGCACAGGCCGCGCAGCCGCCGCAGAAATTCCGACGGCGCCGCGTAGAACCCGCCTTCCCCCAGCACCGGCTCGATGATGATCGCCGCCACGCGCGCCGGGTCGACATCCGCCTTGAACAGAGCTTCGAGCGCCTGCAGTGAATGCTCGAGCGTGACGCCGTGATAGGGCATCGGGTAGGGCAGGTGGTAGACCTCCGGCAGCATCGGTCCGAAGCCGGCCTTGTAGGGTTGCACCTTGCCGGTGAGGCTGATGCACGCGAGCGTGCGGCCGTGGAAGCCACCCGAGAATGCGATCACGGCCGAGCGCTTGGTGTGAAAGCGCGCGATCTTGATGGCGTTCTCCACCGCCTCCGCGCCGGTGGTCAGGAATATGGTCTTCTTGGGACCGGCGCCCGGGGCGAGCGCGTTCAACTGCTCGGCGAGGGCGATGTAGCTCTCGTACGGAGTCACCTGAAAGCAGGCATGCATGAGCTTTTCCAGCTGCCGCGCGACCGCCTGCTGCACCTTCGGGTGCACGTGGCCGGTGTTGAGTACCGAGATGCCGCTGGCGAAATCGATATAGCGCCGGCCCTCGACGTCCCAGATCTCGGCGTTGGCGGCACGCTCGGCGTACACCGCGAGCGAGTTGGTGAC
>DATKEZ010000102.1:0-21066 GCA_035511775.1 Steroidobacteraceae bacterium
GCTCCGCCATGGCGCTGATCTTTCGTCCGGGTTTCTCCACCCAGGAGGACGTGTCCATGGATGCCGGCCGGGGGGTCGGCATGGACGTCGTGGCGCGCAGCGTGTACGCGCTCGGGGGCAGGATCGGCGTGAGCACCCATCCCGGCCGCTTCACCCGCTTCAAGATCCTGCTGCCGGCCGCCCAGGCGGTCAGCAGCGCAGTCGCCTGAGGCGCTCGAGGCACCGCGCATGGGCAACAGCGACGTACAGGCACTGAACGGCAGCGCAAGACGCTGCTTCAAGCTGATGATCGTCGATGACTCGAACCTCATGCGCCGGCGCATCGAGCGTTCGCAGCAGTTCGAGGACCTGCAGCTGGTGGGCACCGCCGGCAACGGGGTCGAGGCCCTGGAGCTGTTCAAGAAAACCGACCCGGACGTGGTGACCATGGATCTCACCATGCCGCGCATGGACGGCATCGAGTGCATCGGTCAGCTCGTAGCCCTGAAGCCGGCCGTGCGTATCCTGGTCATTTCGGCGCTGGCGGACAAGGCGACGGCGGTGGAGGCGATGGAGCGCGGCGCGAACGGGTTCCTCAACAAGCCCTTCACCGACCGGCAACTGAACGAAGCCATCGCCGATCTCATGCGCTAGGGCCAACCGGAAGTATCCGTCATGCTGCACGAACAGGAGCTCAAGACCTTCGTCGAGGGGACGACGAATTTCTTCGAGGTCACCGCACAGCAGCCGGCCTCGATCGGCTCGCCCTACCTGATGGAAGGCTCACCCGCGGTGCACGAGTACACCGGGCTCATCAACATCTCCGGCAAGCGCCAGGGGGTGGTGTACTTCACCGCCCCCAAGGCCATGCTTACCGTGCTGCTGATGAAAATGCAGGAGAACGACTTCAGCCACGAGACCATGCGCGATCTGGTCGGCGAGGTCGCCAACATGATCTCCGGCAACGCGCGGCGCGATTTCGGCCGCGACTTCGTGATCTCGGTGCCGAGCGTGCTGTCGGGCGAGAAGCCGCAGCTTCCGCAGAAGCCGGGGATGCGCTCATTCATCATCCCCATCAACTGGCGCAGCCACTCCGCGAAACTGATCGTCTCGCTCACCTGACGCTCTGGCCGCGGCGCGCTACCGGCCCACGCCTCGGGCGCGCTACCTGAGCCGGCCGCGCTACCCGAGAGCCTCAGCGGCAGCCTCCTCGTCCGCACGCAGCCGGTAGCCGAGTCCGGTCTCGGTGACCAGGTAGCGTGGCCGGCGCGGATCGGGCTCGAGCTTGCCGCGCAGGTTCTTGATGCACACCCGCAGGCTGCGCGAGTCATCCATGCGCTCCGGCCCCCACACCTCGCGCAGCAGCTGGCGCTGCATCACGATCGCGCCCGCCTGCCGCGCGAGACAGCCGAGCACCCGGTACTCCAGCGGCGTCAGGTGGATCTCGCCGGCGGATCCGTGCGACTCGCGCCGCGCCAGATCGACGCGTACCGGTCCGAACTGCAGCAGCGAGCGCGGCACGGCGCCGCTGACGTGGCGCCGTAACGCCGCCCGCAGCCGCGCCAGCAACTCCGGGGCGCTGAAGGGTTTGGTGACGTAGTCGTCGGCTCCGGCATCCAGCGCCGCCACCTTCTGCTCCTCCATGGTGCGCGCCGACAGCACCACGATCGGCACGCTCGACCAGGCGCGCACCCGGCGGATGACCGTGAGACCGTCGCCGTCGGGAAGCCCCAGATCGAGGAGCAGCACGTCGGGCTTGTGGCTGCGCGTCTCGATCTCGGCGCGCAGCGCGGTGTCCGCTTCGATGCAGCGGTAGTTTTCCGCCTCCAGCAGCACGCGCAGCACCTTGCGGATCTCGGGCTCGTCCTCGATGAGCAGGACCTGATGCATGGCCTGCGTCACGCCGCCGCCTCCGTGGTGGGCGGCTCTTCGGTGGCGGGCAGCGTGAAGACGAAGCGCGCGCCTCCCCCTTCACGGCGCCGCGCCTCGATCTCGCCGCCGTGGGCGCGCACGATCGCCTGGCAGATCGCCAGTCCCAGGCCGACGCCGACGACCGTGCCCTCGCCGCTGCCGCGCTGGAACTTGTCGAACAGCCGCGCCGGGTTACCGGCGGGCAGTCCCGGGCCGTCATCGTCCAGCGTGACCCTGACCGTCTCCCCGTCGGCTCCGGCGACGGCCGACACCCACACGCGGGTGCCGGGCGGGGTGTACTTGGCGATGTTGTCGAACAGATTGGCAAACACCTGCACGACGAGCGTCGCGTCCACCCACACCGGCGGCAGGTCCGCGGGCAGGCGCACCTCCACCGGGTGGGCGGCGAGCCGCTCGGCGCAGGCGGCCAGGGCGCTGCCCACGAGGTCGTCGAGCGTCTGCCAGTCCCGCCGCAACACCACCTGCCCGGACTCCAGACGCACCAGCTCGAGCACGTTGGATACCAGCTCCGACATCTCGCGCGCCTTGGTCTCCACCGAGCGCGCCAGTGACACGCGGGTCGCTGCATCGAGATTCGCGCCGTGCTCGGCGAGCGTGCTGCCCGCACCCGCCATCACCGCGAGCGGTGTGCGCAGATCGTGCGATATGGACGCCAGCAGTGTGTTGCGCAGCGTCTCACGCTCGGCCGCGAGAGTGGATTGCTCGGCAACCTCGGCGAGACGTGCGCGCGCGAGCGCGAGCCCGATCTGGCCGGCGAAGGTTTCGAGCAGATGGCTTTGCTCGGGCAGCAGCACGCGCCGCGCATTCGCCGGCAGCACCGCCAGCACACCCACGGTGCGGCCCTCGTCACCGAGCGGCACGTACAGACCGGGCGTCCCCGGGAGGGTATCGGAGCCGAGCCCGGCGCGGCGACCGTGGTCGGCGACCCACTGCGCCACCGCCAGATCGGCGTGGCGGAATGAGCTCTCGAGCGGCGCCTCGGGCGGGTAGCGCAGCTTGCCGCCGGAATCGCGCAACAGCACCACCGCCCGGCATTCAAAGACCTCCGCCACGTGACGCACCGCCACACGCGCCATGTTGGCGATGCCGCGGGTGGCCGCGAGCTCGCGGCTCATGCCGTACAGCAGCGCGGTGCGCCGCTCGCGCGCACCGGCCACGCGCGTCTGCTGGCGCACGCTCGCGGTGAGCGTCGCGATCACGAGCGCGATGATCATCATGGCGCCGAAGGTCACCAGGTACTGTGCATCCGATACCGCGAACGAATAGCGTGGCGGCACGAAGAAGAAATCGAACGCGGCGACGCTCAGCACCGCGCTGAGGGCCGAGGGTCCGCGTCCGAGCCGCAACCCCGCCACCGTCACGCCGAGCAGGTAGATCATGACCAGGTTGGAGAGCTCGAAATGCGGATACATCACAAAGTCGAGGAGAGTGGCGAGCACCGTTATGGCGCCGGCCCACGCATAGCGATCCCAGCGCACCGCAGACGCCGCGCCCGCAGCGCCGGCGGCGGCCGGTGCCGGGTGTGCGCGGCGCGGGTTCGGGGCGATCAGCACCACGTCGAAGGTGCGCGCGCGGCGCACCAGCTCGGTCGCGGTCGAGGGACGCAGCCACGCGCGCCAGCCGCGCCGCTTCGGCGTCCCCACGAGCACGCGCGTGGCATGGCGCACCCGCGCGTACTCGGCGAGCGTGGCGGCGGCGGACGGACCATCGAGCGTCACGGTCTCGGCGCCGAGGGACTCCGCCAGCCGCAGCACGTCGATGCGGCGATTGCGCTCGCGCTCCGACAGGCGCAGCAGCGCGGGAGTCTCCACGTACACGACCGTCCAGTGCGCATCCAGCGCGTCCGCCAGGCGCTTGCCGGTGCGCACCAGCTGCTCGGCCTGCTCGTCGGGGCCGACCGCGACCAGCACCCTGTCGCCGGCGATGCGCGCCTGGCTGCGGTCCGCCGGCAGCGCGAGCGCAGCAGCCTCGACCCGATCGGCGACCCGCCGCAGCGCGATCTCGCGCAACACCAGCAGATTCTGCTTGCGGAAGAAGCGCTCGACGGCCGCACTCACCTGCTCGTCCACATACACTTTGCCGGCGTGCAGGCGTGCAATCAGATCATCGGGCGGCAGGTCGATCAGCTCGATGTCGTCGGCTTCGTCAAACACGTGGTCCGGCAGGGTCTCGCGCTGGCGGATGCCGGTGGTCTGGAAGATCAGATCGTTGAGACTCTCCAGGTGCTGCACGTTGACCGTGGTCCAGACGTTGATGCCCGCGGCCAGCAGCTCCGCGACGTCCTGCCAGCGCTTGGGATGGCGCGGCGGCGGCTCCCCGCCTGTGAGGTTGGAGTGAGCCAGCTCGTCCACCAGCAGGGTGTCGGGACGGCGCGCGAGCGCCGCGTCGAGATCGAATTCCTGGCGCACCATGCCGCGGTAGCGCACCGCGAGTGTCGCCAGGCGCGGCAGTCCCTCGAGCAGCCGCTCGGTCTCCACCCGTCCGTGGGGCTCGACGTAGCCGACCACCACGTCGGTGCCCGCGGAGTGGATGCCGCGCGCGGCCTCGAGCATGGCATAGGTCTTGCCGACGCCGGCGGAGGCGCCAAAGAAGATCCGCAGGTGCCCCTGCCGGGCGCGCGCTTCCTCGCTCTTGATGCGCTCGAGCAGCTGGTCCGGGTCAGGCCGGGCTTCGGCCATGTGGGGTCATTTCAGCGCCTCGAGGGCCAGATTCAGCTCCAGGACGTTGACGCGCGGCTCGCCGAGAACTCCCGCCAACCTACCCTCGCCATGTGCGGCAATCAATGCCCTTACCCGGCCGGCATCGAGCCCGCGCGTGCGCGCGACCCGCGCCGCCTGGTAGTACGCGGCCGCCAGGCTGATGTGCGGATCCAGGCCGCTGGCGGATGCCGTGACCAGATCCGCCGGGACGGGTGCGGTGTTGCCGGGATCCGCGGCCCGCAGCGCGGCCACGCGCGCCCTCACCGCCTCGAGCAGCGCCGGGTTGAGGGGTCCGAGGTTCGAGCCGGTGGATGCGCTGCCATTGTAAGGCTGGGGCGTGCTCGCCGAGGGGCGGCTCCAGAAGTGCCCCGGGTCGGTGAAGCTCTGACCGATGAGACTCGAGCCGAACGCCTGCCCGTCGCGCCTCACGATGCTGCCCGCGGCCTTCTCTGAGAACAGTGCTCGCGCGATCCCCGTAACGACGAGCGGATACACCCCGCCGGTGAGCACGGTGAGCAGCGCCAGCAACACCACGGCCGGGCGCAGGATTTCACACCAGGTGCGCAAGCACCAACCCCAGGTCCACGAGCTTGATGCCGGCGAACGGCACCAGGATGCCGCCCAGTCCGTACACCAGCAGATTGCGCCGTAACAGGATCGCGGCCCCGAGCGCACGGTAGCGCACGCCCTGCAGAGCGAGCGGAATGAGGCACACGATGATGAGCGCGTTGAATATCACCGCCGACAGGATCGCCGAGAACGGGCTCGCCAGACGCATGACGTTGAGCGCATTCAGCTGTGGGTAGGTGGTCACGAACGCCGCCGGAATGATGGCGAAGTACTTGGCGACGTCGTTGGCGATGCTGAAAGTGGTGAGCGCGCCGCGGGTCATCAGCATCTGCTTGCCGGTCTCGACCACCTCGATGAGCTTGGTTGGATTGGAATCGAGGTCGACCATGTTGCCGGCTTCCTTGGCCGCCTGGGTGCCGGTATTCATGGCCACCGCGACGTCGGCCTGCGCGAGCGCCGGGGCGTCATTGGTGCCGTCGCCGGTCATCGCGACCAGGCGTCCCTCGGCCTGGTGCGCGCGGATCAGCTTCAGTTTCGCCTCCGGGGTCGCCTCGGCGAGAAAGCCGTCGACACCGGCTTCGGCGGCGATGGCGGCGGCGGTGAGCGGATTGTCGCCGGTGATCATGATGGTCCTGATGCCCATGCGGCGCAGCTCGCCGAAGCGCTCGCGGATGCCGCCCTTGACGGTGTCCTTGAGCTCGATGATGCCCAGGGCGCGCGCGCCATCGCTCACGATGAGCGGGGTGCTGCCGCGGCGCGCCACCTCCTGCACGCCCGCGAGCACCGCCTTCGGGAAACTCTGTCCGAGTGCCTCGACGTGTTTGGCGACGGCGTCCGCGGCGCCCTTGCGGATCTGGCGCGCGCCGATGTTGACCCCGCTCATGCGCGTGTGCGCGGAGAAGTGCACGAACGAGCCCCCGAGAGCCGACAGGTCGCGCTCACGCAGCCGGAAGCGCTGCTTGGCCAGCACCACGATGCTGCGACCCTCGGGGGTCTCATCGGCGAGCGAGGCGAGTTGCGCGGCATCCGCGAGCTCCTCCTCGGTGACACCGGCGGCCGGGATGAAGGTCGCCGCCTGGCGGTTGCCGAGCGTGATCGTTCCGGTCTTGTCGAGCAGCAGCACGTCGACGTCGCCGGCGGCCTCGACGGCGCGTCCGGAGGTGGCGATGACGTTCGCCTGCAGCATGCGGCTCATGCCGGCGACCCCGATCGCGGACAACAGCGCGCCGATGGTGGTGGGGATCAGGCACACCAGCAGCGCGATGAGTGCGGTGATGGTGATGGGGGTGCCGAGCCTGGTGACCGCCACGCCGTACAGCGAGTACGGCAGCAGCGTCGCGGTCGCGAGCAGGAACACCAGCGTGAGGGCGACCAGCAGGATGGTGAGCGCGATCTCGTTCGGGGTCTTCTGGCGCTTGGCGCTCTCCACCATGGCGATCATGCGGTCGAGGAAGGTCTCGCCGGGATTGACCGTGACCTTCACGACGATCCAGTCCGACAGCACGCGGGTGCCGCCGGTCACGGCCGAGAAGTCGCCACCGGACTCGCGAATCACCGGTGCGGATTCGCCCGTGATCGCGCTCTCATCGACCGAGGCGGCCCCTTGCATGACCTCGCCGTCGGCGGGTACGTAGTCGCCGGCTTCGATGAGCACCACGTCCCCGCGGCGCAGCTCCTCGGCGTGCACGCGCGTAGCGCGTGCGCGCTCGAGCGGGTCGGGGAGCTTCTTGGCCCACACGGTGTGCTTGAGCCCCCGCAGCGCGGCCGCCTGCGCCTTGCTGCGTCCCTCGGCCAGACTTTCCGCTAAATTCGCAAACAGCACCGTGAACCACAGCCACAGCGCGATGTTGAAAATGAACCACGCCGGGGCCTCGCCGGCCCCAAGGAGCGCCTGCAGCCACAGGAGCGTCGTCAGGAGGCTCCCGATGTAGACCACGAACATCACCGGGTTGCGCCACTGCACCCGTGGATCGAGCTTGCGCAGCGCGTCCAGCAGCGCCGGCAGCAGCAGCGAGCGCTCAAACAATGCGGGTCTGCGGCGGGTCATGCGCTGTCGCCTGGCGGGGTGTCGGTGCGCTTCAGTGCCACAGCATCAGCTGCTCGACGATGGGCCCGAGCGCCAGCGCCGGCACGAAGGTGAGCGCACCCACCAGCAGCACCGTGCCGATCAACAGGATCACGAAGGTCGCGCCGTGCGTCGGCATGGTGCCATCCGACACCGGGATGCGCTTCTTGGCGGCCAGCGAGCCGGCGATGGCGAGCACCGCCACGATCGGCCAGAAGCGGCCGAGCCACATGGTGAGCGCCAGGGCGATGTTGTAGAACGGGGTGTTGGCGGAGATGCCGGCGAAGGCGCTGCCGTTGTTGTTGCCGGCGGAGGAGAAGGCATAGAGGATCTCGGAGAAGCCGTGCACACCGGGATTGGCGACCCCGGCGCGGCCGGCTTCGACACTGACTGCGACCGCGGTGCCGGTGAGCACGAGGAAGGGCATCACCAGGATGGCAATCGAGCTCATCTTCATCTCGAACGCCTCGATCTTCTTGCCGAGGTACTCAGGGGTGCGGCCGATCATCAGTCCCGCGATGAACACCCCGACGATGGCGAAGATGAGCATGGAGTACAGCCCGGTTCCTACGCCGCCGAACACGACCTCGCCCAGCTGCATCTGGAACAGCGGCACGAGCCCCCCGAGAGGCGTGAACGAGTCGAGCATGCCGTTGACGGCGCCGCAGGAGGTCGCAGTTATCACGGTAGCAAACAGCGCCGTAGCGGCGATGCCGAAGCGCGTCTCCTTGCCTTCCATGTTCCCGCCGGACTGAGTGGCACCGGCGGCCTGATCGACCCCGAGCGCGGCAATCGCCGGATTGCCCTGTTGTTCGGCGTGCAGCGTGACGGCGAGCAGGGCCACGAACAGCAGCGCCATCGCGGCGAGCACCGCCCATCCCTGGCGGGTGTCGCCGACCATGCGGCCGAAGGTGTAAGTCAGGCCCGCTGGAATGAGCAGGACCGCGAGCATCTGCAGCAGATTCGACAGCGCGGTGGGGTTCTCGTACGGATGGGCAGAGTTGGCGTTGAAGAATCCGCCGCCATTGGTGCCGAGCTCCTTGATGCTCTCCTGCGAGGCCACGGGGCCCATGGGAAGCGTCTGGGTGGCGCTGGTGACAGTCTCCTGCGCCGGGTTGCCCGCGGCATCCCTGACGGGGTTGCCGGCCGCATCCGTGCGCGGCTGCTCCCACTTGAGCGGCTCGAGGGTCGTCACGTCCCGGTAGGGGCTGAAGTTCTGGATCACCCCCTGCGACACCAGCGCCAGGGCGAGCAGCAGCGCCAGCGGCAACAGTATGTAAAGTACCGCGCGCGTCAGGTCCACCCACAGGTTGCCGATGGTCGCGCAGCTGTGGCGGGCGAGCCCGCGGATGAGGGCGATCGCCACCACGATGCCGCTGGCCGCGGAGAGGAAATTCTGCACGGCGAGCCCCGTCATCTGCGTGAGGTAGCTCATGGCGGACTCCCCGGAATAGCCCTGCCAGTTGGTGTTGGTGATGAAGCTCACCGCGGTATTGAAGGACGAGTCCGGCGAGAGGCCCGGGAACTGCTGCGGGTTGAGCGGCAGCCATGCCTGCCCGCGCTGCAGCGCATACAGCGCCAGTGCTCCCAGAGCGTTGAACAACAGCAGGCCGAGGGCGTACTGCTTCCAGCTCATCTCCGCGCCCGCATCGATGCCGCACAGGCGGTAGATGCCGCGCTCGCACCAGCCGAGCGCGCGTTGCGGCCACACGGGCCGCCCCTCGAAGACGGCGGCCATGTACAGGCCGAGGGGTTTAACGCACGCGAGCAGCAGCGCGAGCAACAGCCCGACGAGCGTCGCCGCGGGCGCGGTCATCAGAACTTCTCCGGCTTCAGCAGCGCGTACAGCAGGTAGACGAACAGCCCCGCGGTGAGCAGCGCACTCAAGGCGTACGGGAGGCTCATTTCATGCCCGCAAGCCGCGCGACACCCACCGTGAGAGCGCAGGTCGCGGCGTACAGTGCGCCCAGTGCGAGGATGAAAATGAAATCCACGAAAAATGCCCCGCGACGTTTCAGGCCGCCACGCTACCCCGGCGGTTGTGAGGGCGGCGTGAAGAAACGCTTCGGGATTGTGACGGCTGCACTGTTGCCGGCGTCGGCTTTCAAGCGTGATGGCGACGATGCAAGCCAGCGCGTTAGCCATCATCACCATGCGGCGCGAGGTCGCGGCCCGCTACGCCCGCATGACCCGCCTGTGGCTCGCGGCCCACAATGCCTACCGGCGCCTGCACGCCGCCCCGGTCAAGAATCTCACCGCATTGCGCGATGCCGCCCAGCGGCTCGAGCAGCTCGACCGCGGACGCGCGGCGCTGCGCTCGGATCTGAAGGCGCTCGCGGACTGAACACTTGAGGCGCTCAGCGCCGTCCGCCGCCCAATACCCGCGCCGGCAGCAGGATCAGCGCCCGCAGCAGCGCAAACACCCCCTCGACCGTGATGCCCACCAGCCTGAAGGGCAGACTCAGCAGCCACACCAGCGGGTACAGCAGCAGCGCCAGCAGCGCGAGCGGCCAGCACAGCACGAGCAGCAGCAGCCACAGGAGAAATCCGATCATTGACGATCCTTTTGCGGCGCGCCTAGAGTCGCTGCGAGTCATTGTATGTTGAACGCACGCTTCCAACCGCCCCCCGCGCTGCATCCGCGCGACCGCGTGGCGGTCATCGCCCCGGCGAGCGCCTTCGACCGCCCCTCGTTCGAGGCGGGCCTGGCCCTTATCGGCGAGCGCTATCGCGCCGGATACGGCCCGGGAGTATTCGAGCGGCACCGCTACCTGGCGGGCGACGACACACGGCGTCTGGGCGAGCTCACCGCCGCCCTCGGCGATCCTGGCGTGCGGGCGGTGTTCTGCGCCCGCGGCGGCTACGGCGCGATGCGTCTGCTGGCACGGCTGGCGGCCGCCAGCCCCCCCGGCCCGCCGAAGCTGCTGGTCGGCTTCTCCGATATCACCTCGCTCCACCTGTGGCTGCAGAGCCTCGGCCGGATCAGCGTTCATGGACCGGTCCTCACCCAGCTGGGACGCCTGCCCCCCGCGACCTGCGAGCGCCTGTTTTCCGTCCTGGAATCCACCTCCCCGGCAGCGGCGTTGAATGGCACGCTGACCTGCGTCGGCGGGGTGGCCGAAGGGCCGCTGCTGGGGGGAAACCTGTCGGTCGTCACGCGACTCATCGGCACGCCGTTCATGCCGGGGCTCGATGGCGCCATCCTGCTGCTCGAGGACCAGGGCGAGCGCCCCTACCGCCTCGACCGCATGTGGACGCACCTGCAGCTCGCCGGAGTATTCGACCGTGTGCGCGGCATCGTGCTCGGCTCGTTCACGGGCTGCGAGGAAAAGGACGCGCCTTACAGCAGCACCGAAGTGCTGCGCGAGCTGGCGCGCGCGACCGGCCTGCCCTGCGCCGCCGGCTTTCCCATCGGCCACGGTGAGCTCAACGAGCCCGTGCCGCTCGGTGTGCGCGTGCGCCTCGACGCCGACGCCCGCAGCCTCAGCTTCCTGGAGGCGGCGGTCGCGCCCTAGAGGCGTCAGGAGTTGGCGGCGCTGTCCGTGACGATGTGGCCGTCCTTCACCGGGATTCGCTTCCCGGGATCATGGTCCATGTGCACGCGATGCTCCTTGCCGTCGAGCCGGTACACCACCTCGTAGCCGTCCGGCAGCTCGCTGCGGTCGTATACGGTAGTGCACTGTTGCTCGGTGCTGGTGTAGGTGTCTCCCTGCTGCACCTTCTGCTCAATCTTGTTGCCGGCATAGCCGCCGGCCGCCGCTCCGGCTACCGTGGCCAGGGCCTTGCCGCTGCCACCGCCAATCTCGTGGCCCAGGAGCCCCCCCACCACGGCACCAACACCCGTGCCGAGCAACCGATCACGATCCTTCGCCGGCTTGGTGCGGGTTACCTGCACGTCGCGGCATTCCTGCCGGGGAGTCCTGACGGTCTTGTGCTGGGCCGTGACGCTAAGCACCTCGGCGCCGCGCGAGGCGCTGACGACGCGATAGCCGGCGACCGCGCCGGCGGCGGTCACGACGATGGCACCGATCACAAACCCGGTTACGGTTGACTTGTCCATACTCGCACTGCCTCCGTGAGTACTGCTTGCCGCGCATGGTAGGGATACCGCGGCGATATTCAATGAGACCTTCCTCAGGTCCGGAAAATGCCGCCCCTGTCGCCAGCTCGCGACGCTGGCGCGAGCCTTGGCGGGGCGGCAGGCAAAGCCGCCCTGACACGGCTAGTCCAGGCGCCGGACCTGCAGCGCCGAGAACGCCCCGCCCGCGTCGCGCTCGATGTGGAACTCGATCGGGCGGCAGCAGACTTCGCAATCCTCCACGTAGCCAGGCTCATCCGTGGTCAGATCGACACGCGTCTCCAGGCGCTCGCCGCAATACGGGCAACGCACGGCCACGAACTGCTCGGGCGCCACGCGCGAAGGTCCCCGGCCCGGCTCCCAGACCGGCTCGAGGCCATAGAGCCGATCGATGCTGTGCGCGTCGAGGCGCGTGATGCGCCTGCGCAGGCGCTCGAGTTCGGTGGCCTTGCGTCGCTTCATCGGGGCTTGGCTCGCTCCATCATTGCGCCGGGGCGTGGCGAACTGCGATGCTGCACTCAACCGGAGGCAAGCGAGGATACGACCCTATGCCGATCGTCCGTGCCGGCGGAGTGCTGCTGTGCGCCGCCGCCGCCACGACTCTGGCCGGCTGCGCAGGCAGCAGACTGTCGCCGGATTCGCCGGCGGGCGTCAATCTGGCGGGCGCCTGGAAGCTCAATCGCTCCGCCAGCGATGACCCGCAGAAAGTGCTGGACCGGATGCGCGCCGAGGCCTTCAAGCGCATCGGTCGACGGGTGACGGCCGGACCGCGCCCGGACGGGCGCGGCGGCGGCACGCGCACCCGGCCCGAGGATCAGCCGCTCGAGGAAGAGCCCGCCCCGGTGCGCGTCGCCCACGGCGCTGCTCGCCCGGATCCGCTGCTGCGATCGCCCATGGCTCATGTCCTGCTCGCGAGCGTCGCGCGCGGCGATTTGCTCACCGTACGACAGGGGCCCGGACAGTTCGCGCTCGACTACGGCACCTCGCAGCGCAGCTTCACCCCCGGCGCGCACAGTGTCGTGTCGGCGGAGAGCGGGGTGGCGGACCAGACCTCCGGCTGGAAGGGCCGGGAGTACGTCATCAACGTGCGGGTCCAGTTGGGTCCGGATGTGACCGAGCGTTACGGCCTGTCGGCGGACGGCAGGCACCTGGTGGCGAAGTTGCACATCGCGACCGAGGAGCTGTCCGCCGTGGATCTCACCCGCGTGTACGACCCGACCAATGAAACCGCGCCCCGGCAACTGCCCACCAACGACTGAGCTCTCGCCCCGCATGCGCAGTACCCCCGGGCTCGAGTTCGGCCGCGCTCTGCGCGCCGCGACGGGCTGCGCGTTACTGCTGGCGGGCGCCGCCAGCGTGCGTGCCCAGCAGCCCGCCGCCACCGCCGCCGCGAGCGCGCCGGGCCCCGAGACGGAAATCGTGGTCGAGGGACGGCACGAGGGCCCGCGGATGTGGAAAGTGCGCAAGGGCGATCACACGCTGTGGATCCTGGGCACGATCTCCCCGCTGCCGAAGAAAATGGTGTGGCAGCCCGATGCGGTGCAGGAGGTCCTGCGGTACACGCAGGAGGTGGTCCCGGCCTGGCCCTCCTACGGCATCGGCGCGAACCCCTTGACGGCGCTGCGCGTGTATATCGAGTGGCGGCGCCTGCAGAAGCCCCCGGATCACATGCCCCTGCGCCAGGCCCTGCCGCCGCCGCTGTATGCGCGCGTGGCCGCGCTCAAGGCGCGCTTCGACCCCAACGACAGCAAGCTCGAGCAGATGCGTCCGATGCTCGCCGCGCGCCAGCTCCTCACGCGGGTATTTGACGTTTCGGGCCTGGCGCAGCAGAACGAGGTGCAGCGCTCGGTCCTCAGGCTCGCCCGGGAGCAGGGCGTGCGCGTGCACCAGGACCGGCTGAAGATCGACGATCCGGTCAACGTGCTGAAGGATGTCGAAGCGACGCCCCTGTCGGGCGAGATCGCGTGCCTCGACGCCGTGGTGACGCTGCTGGAGACGGACCTGGCTGCGATGCAGGCCCGGGCGCGCGCCTGGGCCCTCGGAGACGTCGACACCCTGCGCCGGCTGCCGCACGCCGACGACCGTACCGCCTGCGTCGCGGCGGTCTCCACCTCCGAGCGGGTGCGCAGCCTCATCGCGCGCGCGCAGGATGACTGGCTGATCGCGGTGCAGGACAGTCTCCTGCGCAATCGCGGCACGCTCGCCGTGCAATCGATGGATCGGCTGCTGGGCGAGAACGGCGCGCTCGCCGCACTGAAGTCGAAGGGTTATCTCGTCGAAGGGCCGTGAGCGCGCGGCGCGCTCAGCTCCCGAGTGCGCAGCTCCAGGCGATCGCCAGCGAGGCGAGCGCAGCGGCGCCGCTCAGCCATTGCGGCACACGGTCCAACAGCAGCTGCAAGCGCGGCACCGCGGCGGTTGCGCCCAGGAGCGAGCCGACCGCGAATCCCGCCAGGTGCGCGACCAGGTCCGTGCCTTCTCCGGCGGACCCGGTCCAGCCCAGCAGAATCACGCCGGCGATGAGCGGGCCCCAGCGTCGCGCCCAGCGCTGGGGCAGCTGGAAACGCTCGCGCCACGAGTACGCCGACATCGCCCCCAGGGCCGCAAACACCGCCGTCGAGGCGCCAACCGCCTGGTGCTCCGGCGGGCCCAACAGGCCCTCGAGCAGGTTCGCGAGCGCAGCTCCCGTGACGGTGAGGAGCCACGCCGTACCCGCGCCCATCTGCCGGGCGGCGAGGTAGCCGAACCACACCCCGGCGCACAGGTTGGCGGCCAGGTGCGGACCATCCAGGTGCAGCGTGAGCGCGGTCCACGCGCGCCACCACTGACCGGCCTGTACGCGCCTGGCATCGAGCACGCCCAGATCAAAGGCATCGAGCCGCACGAGCCCGCTCGAAAGCACTGCGGCTACCCCGATCAGCACCGCGACGTACAGCACGCAGCCGACCCAGGCGTGCGGGTATACGCGCGGCGGGGGTGGCGGTGGTGGCGGCGCACGGTTCTCGGCTTCGTATTGCAGCAGGTGCCGGATCGCATCAGGCGCGTCGGGACCTGCGACCTGCAGCAGGAATTCACCGTCCGCGTGCGTCACGAAGCCGGCCACCCCGACCGCGGTCAGCACCAGCAACCGCTCGTCGCAGTCGCGCCGGCGCGGCGATCGGAACACGGTGGTCAGCTCTTCCAGATCAGGCCTCCTGAGTGCGCAGCCGCAGCGCGGCGAGAGCGCGGCGCACCACATCCCCGAGCAGCTCGTAGAGCGCGGCGCTGGAGCGCGCCAATGCGGCCGGAGCGGGCAGGCAGCGCAGCAGCCCCGTCTCGCGCGGCGCCCACACCCCCACGGGTGCCGGCACCACGGTGAGCCCCGCGCCCGCAAACTCGTGCGACGCGCGCCACTCGTGGGCGCTGTCGCTCACCAGCAGGATCCGCGACACGCCCGCGGCCTTGAGAGCCCGCGCGGAGAACTGCGCGTTCTGAAAGGTATCGCGCGAGTGATTCTCGACCCAGCGCACCTGGATGCCGAAGTCGCGCGCCAGCGAGGCCCGCATGGCGAGCGCCTCCGCGGCGGTGCCGGATACCAGCACCGGCAGCGCCGTACGATGCGCGAGGAACGCCGCGTAGGTGACCCGCTCGAGGAGCACGGACCCGGGAGCGGGCTCCCCTCCATACTCGGGCGCGGCGAGGCGCTCTTCGCCACCGCCGAGAATGACGATCGCCTGGGCCTGAGAGGCTCGGGTCAGATCGAGCGCCGGCTCGCGCTCCGCGGCCCGCGCCAGCACATCCGCCACCAGCGGCGTCGCCAGCAGCCACAGCGAGACGAGGCCCGCGCCGAGCAGCAGCCAGCCGGCCCTGGCTGCGCTCGCCGAGCGCGACCTGAGGAGCCAGGCCCCGGCGGCCGCGACCAGCAGCGGGCCCCCGGGCGGCAGCAGCAGCGTATGCAACAGTGACTTCAGGGTGATCAACATACGGCGGCGCGTGCGGCTCTGGCCTTACAGGCGGACCTTCTGCCAGGCGCGCGAGCGCCAGCGCAGGAACAGCGTGCTCCCCAGCACCATGACATAGATGAGGACCGCAACCCAGCCGCCGACCGCGCCCCAGCCGAATTGCGGCAGGAAATGCACCCAGCCCTCACCGGGCGCAAACGTGAAGGCGTGCGCCAGCGGCACGAACAGCAGCAGCGACACCGAGAGCACCAGCACCGCCGGCACCCTGACATCGCCCGCGCCGCGCAGGCACATGCTGCTGCCCATGTTCAGGCCGTCGAAGAACTGGTAGCCGGCCGCCAGCCACAGCAGCTGCATGCCGAGCGCGACCGCGGTCGCCGCCTCGGCATCGTGCGAGCCGGTGAAAAACGGCAGCACCCACGGACCGCCGAGCGCGATCAGCACGCCGATGCCGCCCATGTACAGCGCCGCGAGCAGGATCACGCGGTTGCCCACCCGCAGCGCCCAGCCGCGCGCCCCCGCGCCGATGGATTGCCCGACCAGCGTCGTGCCCGCAGAGGCGATGCCGAACCCGGGCATGTAGGCGAGTGAAGTCAGAATCACCACCATCTGCGTGGCGGCGCCGCCCGCCGTGCCGAGCCGCGTCTGCATCATCTGAAAGGTGGCGAAGCCCAGCAGGTCCGCGGCCGGCGACAGCCCCATCGGGACCCCGAGGCGCAGCTGCCGCAGCAGCGTGCCGCCGTGCGGCCGCCACGTCAGGTGCGAGCCGTAGCGGCGCCGGTAATGCGCGCGCAGAAAAATCGCCACCGCGAACAGCAGGCCGATCAGCTGCGCGACGTTGGTGGCCCAGGCGGAGCCGGCGATGCCCCAGCCCAGGCGGAAGATGAACAGCTGGTTAAAGAGCGCATTGGTGACCGTGGTCACGACGGTGATCAGCAGCGTGACGCGCGGCCGCCCGATGCCGTTGAAGAATCCGAACATGGCCCACCCCGCGGCTCCGACGCAGGCGCCGCCGACGCGCGGAAACCAGAACGCGGAGGCGAGCTGCTCGACTTGGCTGTCGAACCCGAACGGCGCGAGAATCAGGTGGCGCGCGGCGCCCACCAGCACGAACAGCGGCGCCGCGCACGCCATCGCCCACAACGCGGTCCATACCGCCTGGCCCGCGCGCCAGTAGCGGCGCGCACCAAAATTCTGCGCCACCAGCGTCTGCACCGCGGTGCCCGCGCCGCCCAGCACCAGTACCGCGACGATCACCAGCCACTGCACCGCGCCGACCGCCGCGAGCGCCTTGGTGGAGATGCGCCCCATGAACCACATGTCGGTGAGGTTGAGGACGATCTGCACCGCGCTGTTGGCCATCAGCGGCAGGGCGAGCGCCAGCACCGCACGCTGATCCACGTGCGCGCGACCGGCCGCATCGAAGCGCTGCGCCGGCAACTGCTCCGCGCGGCTCAAGGAATCCATGGCAACATCCCGCGTAATCGGTCATTCTCGCACACTGCTCCGCTGGGGAAATGACACCATGGCAACACGCAGCCACAGCGCCGCCGCGCGCACGCGCAGCGCCGCCGCACGCCGGGCGCGCCGTGGGCGGCTCGCGCCCGGCAGGCAGGCGCGCGGGCTGGACGCGGCAGAAGTTGCCATCGCGATCGACAGTCCGGCGGTCGCGCCGCTCGCGGCATTGGTGCGCGAGGCGGGCGGTGCTCCCATCGGGGCATACCGCGAGCCGCTCGGAGGCCGCGCCCTGTTGCTGGCGAGCCTGCCGCTGAATGCGCTGCAGCCCACGCCCTTTCAGCGCGACCTCTCACCCACGCACGCCAAGCGTCTGGCCGCCAAGATCGACGAGACGGCCGCGTTCCTCGATCCGCTCATCGTGGTGCGCGGCGAGGACGGGCGACTGTGGACACCCAACGGCCGCCATCGCCTGGCCGCGGGCAAGGTACTGGGGCTGAAACAGATCACGGCGCTGATCTCGCCCGACGAGTCGCTTGCCTACCGGATACTCGCACTCAACACCGAAAAGGCTCACAACCTCAAGGACCGCAGCCTGGAAGTGATCCGCATGGCGCGCAACCTCGCCAAGCGCCGCGGGCGCGAACGCGAGGACGCTTTCGCTGCGGAGTTCGAGGCGGCGGAACTGCTGACGCTCGGCATCGTGTACGAGAAGTCGCCGCGCTTTGCCGGCGGCGCCTACAGCGCGTTCCTGAAGAAGGTCGACCGCTTCAGCGAGCGCACGCTCGCGGTGAGCCTGCGCCAACGCGAAGACCACGCCGCGCGCCTCAGTGAAATCGACGCCCGTGTCAAGGGGATCATCGCCACGCTGCAGGCGCGCGGCTTCAAGTCCCCATACCTGCGCAACTACGTCGTCGCCCGCATCAACCCGGTGCGCTTCCACAAGGCCAGGAAGGGCGACACGCAGCCGCCGATGCCGCTCGCCCAGGCGCTCACCCGCATGGCAGCCAGCGCCCGCAATTTCAACCTCGGCTCGGTATCGAACTCCGATCTCGCCTGGGTGGCGGTGGGCGCGGGTGGCGGGGATCAGGGCAGCGGCTGAAGCTCGCCCTCGTCCTCGTAGGTGAGTCCGTAGCCGTAAGGAAACAGCGGCGGCTCGCCGGAATCCACGGCCGGCACGCGCGCGGAACGCGGCCAGGAGAACGGCAGCTTGCCGCGAAAGTCGTAGCGCACCGAGCCGTCGGGCGCGCGGAACAGCACATCGGCGACGCCCTCGCCCTCGGGTCCCGGGAGCCAGGCGGCGACAAAGCTGTCGGCGGCGTTGAGCTCGGCGTTCACCCATAGTGGACGACCGGAGAGCAGCACCGCCACCACCGGCACCTGCGCGGCGCGCAGGCGGCGCAGCAGCGCCAGGTCGCGCTTGTCTCCCGGACTGTATTCGAGCGTGGGCACATCGCCCGCCCCTTCCGCGTACGGGTTCTCGCCGAACACCACGATGGCGACGTCGGGACGGCCGTGGAACTCGCCTGCCTCGCTCAAGCGCGCCGTGCCGCCCGCGGCCGTGACGCAGCGCGCGATGCCCGCGTAGATGGATTGCGCGTGCGGAAAGTCCTGGTTGGGCTCGGTGCCCTGCCAGGTGATGGTCCAGCCGCCGCTTTGCTTGGCGATGTTATCGGCGCCATCACCCGCCACCAGCACCTGCGCGTGCGGGGACAGGGGCAGCAGGTGCTGGTGGTTCTTCAGCAGCACCAGCGACTCGCGCACCGCCTGGCGCGCCACCGCACGATGCGCGGGCGCGCCGAGCAGCTCGAAGCGGCCGGCGAACGGCCGCGACGACGGACGTCCCTCGCGATCCAGGTGCGCGCGCAGCTTGACGCGCAGCACGCGGCGCACCGCATCGTCGAGCCGTGAGGCGGGGATCTCGCCCGAGGCCACTTGCGCCAGTGTGTGGGCGTGCAGCGCGCGCCAGCCGTCGGGCGCCATGAACACGTCGAGTCCGGCATTCAGCGCCGCGGCGCAGCTGTCGGGGGTGCATCCCGGCAGCTGCGCATGGCCGTTCCAGTCCCCGAGCACCAGGCCATCGAAGCCCATGCGGCCCTTCAGCACATCGGTGAGGAGCGCCTGGTAGCCGTGCATCCTCACGCCGTGCCAGCTGGAGTAGGACGCCATGACGGTCTGTACGCCGGCGCCGAGAGCGGCCCGGTAGCCGGCGCCGTCGACGTCGCGCAGCTCGCTCTCGCTGGCGCCGTTGTCACCCTGGTCCACACCGCCGGTGCCGCCGTCACCCAGAAAGTGCTTCGCCGTCGCAATCACGTGCGCGGCATCCAGAAACTGGGGCGTTCCCGGCGTGCCCTGCAAGCCGCGCACCATGGCGGCGACGTAGCGGCGCACCAGTGCGGGATTCTGCGAGTAGCTCTCGTAGGTGCGTCCCCAGCGCTCATCACGCGCCACCGCGGCCGTGGGGGAAAACGCCCAGTCGAGCCCGGTGACCCGTACCTCGAGCGCGGTGATCTCGCCGATGCGGCGGATGAGCCGCGGGTCGCGCGTCGCCCCGAGGGCGATGTTGTGCGGAAAAATCGTGGCTCCGGGGATGTTGTTGTGCCCATGCACCGCATCCGCCCCCCACAGGGCGGGGATCCCGGGGGATCCGGGCGCGGCGAGCGAAGCGTCATAGAACCGGTCGGCCAGGGTGAGCCACTCACCGGGTGGAGCGAGCTTATCGCCATGGGGCGAGGAATTGCCGCCGTTCAGAATGGACCCGAGGGGATAGTGACGCAGGTCATCGGGAGTGATGCTGTCGATATCGGCCTGGATGAGCTGACCGACCTTCTGTTCGGGCGTCATGCGCCCGAGCAGAAGGTCAATGCGCCTCTCGAGGCTCTGATCGCGCGGCGGCACCGGCTGCAGCTTCGGCCAGCGCTGCGGGTGCACCCGCGCCGCGCCCGCGGCGCCGCGCTCGGCGCCGGGTGCGGGCTGAAGCGCGCACAGCGCCCAGGCGCACGCGACGCAATAGCCCGCGGTGCGGGCCGGTCTCTTTGTCATGGCCATCCATAGGATACACATTTGAGGTCGACGCCCATGCTGGAACCAGTGACTCAGGTCCGTATCCTCGAGGCGAGCGCGGCGCGCGCGCGGCGCGCCGACACCGCGGCCGCACCGGACGAGCTGCCCGACCTGCTGCTCATCGAGCGCGCACGCGCCAGGGAGGAACGTGCTATCGAGGCACTGATCCGGCGCTACAGCCGGCGCATGTTCCGCGTCGCCTGCAGCGTGCTGCTGGATGAGGATGCGGCGGAGTCGGCGGTGCAGGATGCGTATCGGGCCGCATTCGGGGATCTGAATCGTTACGCGCCCGCAGGAAAATTCTCCTGCTGGCTGACGCGCCTGGCGTACAACCAGGCGCGCTCGCTGCGCGCCAGCGCTCGATCCGGGCCGCTCGCGCCGCCGCGACAGGCAGCGGCGCAAGAGGCGGCCCCCGCGGGCGCTGGTGCCGATGAGGCGCAGGAGCGGCGCGAGCTCGAGCACGCGATCGGCAGCCTGCCGGAGGTGTTTCGCGCCGTGTTCGTGCTGCGGGCGGTGGAAGGAATCAGCGGCATCGAAACCGCCGCGTCCCTGGGCGTGCACGACACGACCGTGCGCACCCGCATGTACCGCGCACAACGGCGGCTCGCGCCGGAGGTGGTGCGCCGGGTGCGCGCCGCAAGCGGTGTCCTCGAGCTGCGCGCCGAGCGCCTCGAGCGCATCGTGCAGCGCGTACTGGCGCAGCTACCTCACGGCTCGATACTGACGATCAGCGCCTCGACTCCCTGAAAGGGCGCGCTGTCGCCGACCGCTTTGCCCAGCAGCGACTGGGCAAGCGGCGCCACCCAGCTCAGCAGTCCATGGGCGGCGTCCGCTTCGTCCTCACCGACCAGCCGGAACGTGTGAGCCGCGCCGGTATCGAGCTGCAAGCTCACACGCATGCCAAAACGCACCCGGTCCGCGACCGCCGCCGGTCCGACCACGCGGGCAGTGGCGCGGCGTGCGCTCCAGTAGCGCAGGTCACGCTCCACGCGCGCGCGCGTTGCCGCATCACCGCTGTCGCGCGCCACCTGCCGCTCCCCTTCCAGCTCGCGCACGCGCGCCTCGATCGCCGCCAGACCGCGCGGCGTGACGAAGTTCGGATGAGTGCTCAGCGCGCGCTCCGGCAGCGCCTGCGGATCCCCGTCGGACTCGCGCACGAAGGCCCGGCTCATGCGGTGAGCCCCGTCAGGCGCGCGCTCTCCTGCCACAGACGTGCGGCGCACGCCTCGCTCTGCGCAGCGGCGCTCGGCGGCACGCGCCGGCAGCCGCGGTAGTAGCCGCCGGACT
>DATKEZ010000103.1:0-21197 GCA_035511775.1 Steroidobacteraceae bacterium
CGCGGCCGTCATCGCCGTGCTCACCTGGTGGGCCTGCAACGCGTTCATTCCGCTTCTCGGCCGCACGCTCGCCGCCGAGCACGCCGCGGGCGCCGGCCTCGCGCCCACCGCTGCGGCGTTGCTCGCCGCCACCTGGCAGGCGCGGGCTTCCAACGCCTTCAATCTCGGCGGGCTGCTGGGCGCATTCGCGGCGGTGCCGCTCGCCAGAGGGCTCGGCCGCCGCCCGATGTTCATGGCCTACTTCGTGTTTTCGGCGCTCGCGCTGCTGCTCACCTTCGGCCTGCCGCTCGCGCCGCAGACACGCCTCGGCATGCTGTTCATGGTCGGCGCGGGGGTGTACGGCATCTTCGGCGCCTTCACCTTTTACCTGCCGGAACTGTTTCCCGTGCGCCTGCGCGCCACCGGCGCGGGCTTCTGCTACAACATCGGACGCATCCTCGCGGCGGCCGGCCCGTTCGTGGTCGGACTGGTCTCTGCCACGGCGGGCGGCTCGAGCGCTGCGCTGATGCGCGTGCTGTTCTGGCTGGCGCTGGTGCCGCTGGCCGCAGCGCTGGTGACGCGCCTCGCGATCGTGGAGACCCGCGGACGCGCACTGCCCGCCTGACACGCGAACGCTTCACACCCCCAGGAGCGAGGCGAGCTGCGCGCAGTCCGCCACCACAACCTCGGGCACGGCCAGCTCGTGTGGCCACGCGCGGGCGCGCCGGTTCATCCACGCGCTGATCAAGCCCGCGGCGCGCGCACCCTCCACGTCCAGCTGCGGATCGTCCCCGACGTGCAGAATCTCCCGCGGCGCGAGGCCGAGCTCGCACGCGAGCCGCTCGAAGCACAGCCGGTGCGGCTTGGCGGCGCCTATCTGCCGGGCATTGAGCGACACCGTGAATGCCTCATCGAGGCCGATGCGCGCGAGGTCGGCATTGCCGTTGCTGAGCGTGGCCAGGCGGTAACGCTGGCGCAGCCGTGCAAGCGCCGGCGCCACGTCCTGGAACGGCTGCAGCTGGTTGCGCGCGGCGAGGAACACCTCGAACGCCTGGTGCGCGAGGCGCTCGTCGTAGCCGTGCTCGCGGGCGTGGGCGGCGAGCGCCGTCAGTCGCAGGTAGCTGAGGTCGTGGGCGTGGTGCGGCTCGCGGCGCGCGAGCTCCTCGCGCGCCCTGCGCATGTCCTCGGACGAGAGCCGCTGTGCGATGCGCGGGCAGTGCTCTCGCAGCCAGGCGTGCAGGCACGCTTCAGCACGCACCAGCACCGGCTCGACATCCCAGAGTGTATTATCGAGGTCGAAAGCAATGGCGCGTACGTTGCTCAGCACTCCCTGAAGGTTACCATTCAATGGCGCAGCTCACGCTCGTCATCGGCAACAAGAACTATTCCTCGTGGTCGCTGCGGGCCTGGCTGCTCATGAAGCACGTGGGCGTCGAATTCGAGGAGATCCTGATCGCGCTCGACACCGCCACTACCCACGAGCAGATCGAGCACTACGGCCCGAGCGGCCGCGTGCCGGTGTTGGTCCATGGACAGCTGCGTGTCTGGGACTCGCTCGCCATCTGCGAGTACGTCGCGGAGCTCAGCGGCAAGGGCTGGCCGCAGGCGCGCGAGGCGCGGGCGGTGGCGCGCTCGGTGTGCGCGGAGATGCACTCCGGCTTCGTCAATCTGCGCACCCTGTGGCCGATGAACGCGCGGGCGCGCAACCGGCACACTGCGGTCATGCCGGCGCTGGAAGCGGATATCGAGCGCATCGACGAGATCTGGAACGACTGCCGGCGGCGTTTCGGTGGCGGCGGACCGTGGCTGTTCGGCGAATACACGGTGGCGGATGCCATGTACGCACCGGTGGTGGTGCGCTTCAAGACCTACGGCGCCTGCATCTCCGAGAGCGCGCGCTGGTACATGGCCAGCGTGCTGGAGGACGGTGCGCTGCAGGAATGGCTGCAGGCCGCCAAGCAGGAGCCGTGGACGATCGCGGCCGACGAAGTCGGCTGATGCCGCGCGCCGCGCCGCGCGAAAGGCCTCACATGCCCCCGAACCACGCGTCGTGGCTGCTCGTCTGCACGCTCATTGCGCTCGGCGTCGCGTCGGCCGCGCGTGCGACCACCGCGCCCTTTACGGTGGAAGACCTGGTGCTTCTCAAGCGCGTCTCCGACCCGCAACTCTCCCCCGACGGCCGCCAGGTTGCCTTCGTGCAGCGCGAGACGGACCTGGATGCGAACAAGGGCCGCACCAGCCTGTGGCTGCTGGATCTCACGCCGGGCACCGCGCAGCCGCGGCGCCTCACGGAGGTCAAGGCGAACGACTCGAGCCCGCGCTGGTCGCCCGATGGCCGTACGCTCTACTTCCTGTCGACGCGCTCGGGGAGCTCACAGGTGTGGCGCCTGGCGCTCACGGGGGGCGACGCGCAGCGCGTCAGCGACTATCCGCTCGAGGTGGGCGCGCTCAAGGTGTCTCCGCGCGGGGACCGGCTCGCCCTCTCGATGGATGTGTTCCCGGACTGCGCCACGCTCGAGTGCACCCGTGAGCGCCTGAGCGGGCGCGCGAGCGATAAAGCGAGCGGGCGCACCTACGAGCGGCTCTTCATCCGCCACTGGGATACCTGGAGCAACGGCACCCGCTCGCACCTGTTCACCGCGCAGCTCGCGCCCGGCGGCGCGGGCGCGGCGCCCATCGACGTATCGCGAGGCTTCGAGGCGGACATCCCCGGCAAGCCCTTCGGCGGTGATGAGGATTTCGCCTTCAGCCCCGACGGCAAGTCGCTGGTGTTCTCGGCGCGCATCGCCGGGCGCACCGAGCCCTGGTCGACCAACTTCGATCTGTTCCAGGTGCCGGTGGACGGCAGCGCGGCGCCGCTGAATCTCACCGCCGGCAACCCCGCCTGGGATGCGCAGCCCGTGTTCCTCGCTAACGGGGACCTCGCCTGGCTCGCGCAGGAGCGCCCGGGGTTCGAGTCGGACCGCTTTCACATCATGCTGAAGGACGCACGCACCGGCGCAGTGCGCTCCCTCACCGGCGGCTGGGATCGGACCGTCCACCACCTGGGCGCAACCCCGGACGGCAAGGCCCTGCTGGCCAGCGTCGATGAGCTCGGCCAGACGCCCTTGTACCGGGTCGACCCGAAGAGCGGCACGCCGGTGAGGCTCGTCGCCGGCGGCGCGGTGGAGGCCTTCAGCGCGGGCCGCGAGCGCGTGGTGTTCGCGCGCGCGGACCTGGCCGGTCCTGCCGAGCTGTACTCGGTTGCGCTGCGAGGCGGGCAGCCGGTGCGGCTGACGGATGCGAATCACGAGCCGCTCGCCAGCCGGCACATGGGCGAGTTCGAGCAGTTCAGCTTCAAGGGCTGGAACGATGAGACCGTGTACGGCTACGTGGTGAAGCCCTACGGGTTCGAGCCCGGCAGGCGATACCCGATCGCGTTTTTGGTACACGGCGGCCCGCAGGTGAGCTTCGGGAGTCTGTGGACCTACCGCTGGAACGCGCAGACCTTCGCCGGCGGCGGCTATGCGGTGGTGATGATCGACTTTCACGGCTCGCCCGGTTACGGGCAGGCGTTCACCGATTCCATCAGCCGCGACTGGGGCGGCAAGCCCCTCATCGACCTGCAGAAGGGACTCGCGGCCGCGATCGAGAAGTACCCGTGGCTGGATGGGGAGCGCGCCTGCGCACTGGGGGCCTCCTACGGCGGCTTCATGATGAACTGGATCGAAGGGCATTGGCCGGATCGCTTCCGCTGCATCGTCAATCACGACGGCCTGTTCGACCAGCGCATGATGTACTACGCCACCGAGGAGCTGTGGTTCCCTGAGTGGGAGTTCGGCGGCCCGCAGTACGAGAACCCGCAGGCCTACGAGGCGGTCAACCCCGTCGACTTCGTCTCCAAATGGAAGACGCCGATGCTGGTGATCCACGGCGAGCAGGACTTTCGCATCCCCTACCCGCAGGGCCTCGCTGCTTTCACGGCCCTGCAGAGGCGCGGCGTGGAGAGCAAGCTGCTCGTGTTCCCGGATGAGAATCACTGGGTGTTGAAGCCCGCCAACAGTGTGTTGTGGTATCACACCGTACTGGGGTGGCTCGACACTCACCTGAAGGACTCACCGCAGCAGCCGAGCACTCCGTAGATACGGGATCGCAGGGGCTCGATACGCATCTGAAAAATTAGCGCGGCAGCCCGAGCGCGAGTCGATGCGGGACAAGCCGCACTGCACCATCGGGTTGCCGCGTGCTTGAGATGACAACGGCTTCTGTTGACTAAGGGCAAACCCTTAGGCCACCTGCGCCATCGCGGCCTTCCGATCCCGGCGGCGCATCAGCATGGAAAAATCAACACACAGTGTTAGTCTTGCAGGCCGCCAGGCCGTCCTACAAATCGACCGTGGTCGCACAGCCGACAACGGGACGCAGAAGCTAAGGGGACAAACGATGAAACCAATTACAGCGATTGCATTGCTTTTGGGCACGGCAGCCCTCAGCACGCCGCACGCTTCGAACACCGCGCGGGCGGCATCCGCGCTGACCTCATATACGGTCTATGCATCCGGACTCAACAACCCGCGTGGGCTGAAGTTCGGACCGGACGGCGAGTTGTACGTCGCCGAGGGCGGCGTGGGTGGCTCGCAGCCTCCGCCTGACGATCCGAATTGCGTCGTACCCGACGCGGGACCGTACAGCGGCAGCACGGTCGGCTCGCGCATTTCGCGGATCGATCACGACGGTAACCGCACCACCGTCGCCGACAACATCCCCTCGAGCCAGACCAATCCCGGCATCGGCTCCCTCGTCAGCGGCGTCGCCGACATCGCCTTTGTCGACGGAAACCTGTACGGGATCCTGGGCGGCGCCGGTTGTTCTCACGGCGTGCCGAGCATTCCCAACGGCGTCATTCGCGTACACCACAACGGAACCTGGACTGTGATCGCGGACCTCAGCGCCTATGTCAGGGCTAACCCGGTCGCGCACCCGAACGCGGGTGACTTCGAGCCCGACGGCACCTGGTACAGCATGATCGCGGTCGATGATGCATTTTACGCCGTCGAGCCCAATCACGGCGAGGTGGACCGCATCACCACTCACGGCAGGATCAGCCGGCTCGTCGACGTGTCGGCGAGCCAGGGGCACGTGGTGCCGACGGTGATCGCCCGCCGCGACGGCAATTTCTACATCGGCAACCTCGGTCGGTTCCCGCAGAATGCGGGTAGCTCAAACATCTGGAAGATCACGCCGCGCGGTCAGATCTCGCTCTACGCGACCGGTTTCAACATGGTGCTCGGGCTCAGCTTCGATCGCCGCGGCCGCATGTATGTGCTGCAGAATTCCGAGGCACCGGCGCCGGCGCCGGGAACGGGCAGCGTCGTACGCCTCAGCCGCGACGGCGGGCACCGCACCGTCATCGTGAACGGACTGTTCCTCCCGACCGGGATGACCTTCGGCCCCGATGGTAACCTGTACATTTCAAATGTCGGGTTCGGTGCGCCGCCGGTCGGGCTTGGCCAGATCGTGAAGGTGCAGTTGCACGACGACGACTGACCCGAACCTGGCTCGCTGCTGCTGCGGCCGATTGCGATCGGTCGGCGGCCGCTAGCGGAGCTTGCGGAACTTGTAGTCGCCGATCGACAGCACGCCGCCGCCAAGCTCGGCTTGCGGCGCGCTACCTGCAGCGTCCGGACAGACCTTCGGGTCGTGAGTCGCGACAAAGCCCGCGTCCTGCTTCGTCCACAGCAGCTGGCAGCCCTCGGGCTGCACGTCCTCGGTCACGAGGCTGGTGAACAGCTCCTTGTTGAGCTGCCCGTTGCGCCAGCGCAGGGGCTCGACCAGCTGGTACAGCGTCTCGACGATGCCGTGCTTCTCGTCGAACTGGAAGCTGTACATCTTCTGGCTGAGCACGCGGCGCGGGTCATCCGCGGCAGTCTCCTGCGCGTAGTACACGTAGTGCCCGAGTCGCGGTGCGTACACATGCGTGATGGTGAGCGCTACCGCAAGGTGCGCCGGCCGCGCGCCGTTGCGCGCCTCCAGCTCAGCCTGGGCGTTGTTGTCGTAATTGCCGGGCAGCACGGCGAGCAGCTGGGTCATCTCGGCCTCGCTGACCTTGGCATGTCCCGCGCATCCACACACGATGAGCAGCAGCGCGGCGAGCGCAGGCGGCGCGCGCCGCCGCCCTCTTGCCGCCGGCTGTGCGCTGTCAGCCATAGGAAGCCCGCCATTGCGCGCGATAGCGCAGTCCCAGGTCCATGAGGTGCTCGAGCAGCTCGCCATAGGGCGTTCCCGCGGCGCGCGCGGCTTCCGCAAAGTCCTCGGCGGCCTCGAGATTCGGGTTGGCGTTCGCCTCGAGCACATAAACCTGGCCTTGCGCGGTCACCCTGAAATCCATGCGAGCATAGCCGGACATGCCGAGCGCCCGGTAGATGCGGCGCGACAGCCGGTCGAGCGCGGTGAGCACCGGCGGGGGCAGATCGGCGGCCGCGTGGGTGGTGATGCCGTACTTCGCCTGGTAGCGCTTGTCCCATTTCACCTTGCGCGTGGCGATGGCCGCGAGCGAATCGGGCATGGAGCCGAACACCATCTCCCACACCGGCAGGCGCGTGAGCCGCTCGTTCCCCATCATGCCGACGTACAGCTCGCGCCCCTCGATGTATTCCTCCACCAGCGCGTCGGATTTCACCTGCTCGTGAACGAACTCGATGCGTTCCTTCAGCTTCGCGGCGTCCTCCACCACCGACGCCTGGGCGATCCCGAGGGACGCGTCCTCGACCGTGGATTTCACGAACAGCGGAAAGCGCACCTTGCGCGGCACGTGAATGCGCGCGCCGCGGCGGAACACGGCGAACTGCGGGGTGGCGATGCGGTGAAACGCCAGCAGCTGCTTCGACAGCGACTTGTCGCGCGACAGCAGCAGCCCGCGCGGATTGCAGCCGGTATACGGCTGGCGCAGGAGCTCCAGGAACGCCACCACGTGCTGATCGTAGGTGACGATGCCGTCGAATTCCTCCAGCAGGTTGAAGACGATGTCCGGTTGCCAGTCGGCGATCGCGCCGCGCAGCTCGGTGAGGCTGTCGAGCACCCCGACACAGCGCACGTCGTGCCGTTTACGCAGCGTCGTGGTGACGTCGTACTCGGTGCGCCACTCCTCGATTTGCTTGTCGCTGTGACCTTCGAGACTTTCCGGAGGCACCAGGCTCGCGTGCACCACGACGAGCGTGCGCAGTCGTCTCATAGTGGCAAGTGCGGAGTCTCGCGCTCGGAGTAAAGCCCGGTGAGCCGCTCGAGCATCCAGCGCGAGTAGCGCAGGGCGTCGCGGCGGTTGCCGTACACGTAGAGTTTGAGGCGCTCACTGCGCTCGATGAGCATGCGCAGCACCTGCTCGACGCTGTAGCGCTCGATGCGCAGCCCGCGCGCCACGGCCGGCACCAGCGGCCGCAGGTGCGCGCGCAGCAGGGTCGCCGCCCGCGGGGCGTCGCGGCGCGAGCGCTCGGCACTGAAGGCGCGGCGCAGCAGCTCATCGGCGAGTCCGCGCCGGATCTGGCGGTTGTGCGCGAGCTTGCGCCGATAGTGCTGCGCCAGGGTGCGGGTGTTGTGCTCGAGCGGCTCGATGCGCGTGCGGTTGCGTACCGGGGCTCGCACGCCGCGCACGCTCGCCACCAGCTCATCGACCGCCCGCAGCTTGTGCAGCGCCGGCCAGTCCGCATAGCTCTTGCGCCAGCCGGATTTCGGCGTCAGCCACACGGCGAACGTCTCGGCAAAGTCCTCGGTCGGATGCGCCTGTGCGTACCACTCGCCCAGGTGATGCACGTAGCGCCGGCTCCCCGGGCGTGCCCGGTAGCGCGCCGGATAAGGCAGTGAGGCGGGTCCGAACACGGCTCGCCAGCGCTTGCGCCGCCGCAGCCGGTAGGCATTGTCGAGCGCGTGCCCGGCCTCATGGCGCAGGATGCGCAGCAGCAGCCGTGTGTTGCCGCCTTCCGCCTCGCGCATGATGCGCCGCTCGAGCCGCTCGAGGCGCGGATGCGCGAGGTAGAACGGCACGGCGATGCCCGGCACGCCATCCGGCGAGAACCACTCCTCGGACAGCCATACGTGCGGGCGCAACGCGATGCCGCGGCGCTCGAGGTCCGCATACAGGCGCCGCACGTGTGCGGCCAGCGGGGAGCGCCGGATGGAAAGCTTCAGATCGCAAAAGCGCTTGCGCAGCAGCTGCTCGTCGGACAGACGCACCCAGGGCCGAGCCTTGGCGCGCGCCATTCTCATCCGGCGTGTCGGGGACATGCGTGCGAGGCGAGTGTGCGAGGAAATACGGGTAAGTGAGCTTACCCAAGCGCTCGCACGCTGTCTGCTGTGGAGGCCGCAGTTTCTCGCGTCGCGCGCCGGGGCTCAGCCGCTGAGCTGCATCATCGCGTGGGCGAGCAGCCGATCCGCGCAGTTCTCGATCAATTGCTTTTTGATCAGACTGTTGCGCCACAAAGTGGGGATTGCGCTTGCAGTGTAGTGCGCACCCGCGAGCGCGCCGCACGCCGCGGCTACCACGTCGGAGTCGCCGCCGAGGTTGGCGGCCGAGAGCACCGCATCGCGAAAATTCCCTGTGCCGGCAAAGGCCTCCAGCGCCGCGGCGAATGCAGCCGGCGCGGCGTTGTCCGGCTGCGCACTGGCCGGGGTCGGGTGCTGCGCCGCATCGAGCGCGGAGCGGGCCTGCGCGAGGATCACCGAGCGCGGCTTCCCCGAGATCGCCGCGTGCAACGCCTGCGCCAGCGCGCGGCACGCCCTCAGGACCGCCGGCGCCTGGCAGGTGGTGCGGGCCGCCTCCGCGGCCCACTCGGCGGCCGCCCCGGGCTGCGCGAAGAAATACATCACCACCGGCGCGACGCGCGACAGGGCTTCCGGATCGAGCGCCTCGGGGTCGTGGGAGCCGGAAAACGGCTGCCGCCGCCATTGCGCGCGCGCCAGTGCGCGGGCCGTGCCGGCGGTGATTCCGACGCACTGTCCGGTGCACGACAGATACCCCTCCTGCTGCCAGCGGCGGTAGCGCGCGACCTGATCGCGGCTATCGAAGCCCTCGCACCCGAGCAGGCTCTCGGCGAGGCACAGCGCCATCGCGGTGTCGTCACTCCAGGCGCCGCGCGGCAGGTCAAAGGGTCCACCACCGAGCATGTCGCCCACGGGCGTGAATTTTCCCGGCCGGCGGTACTGGGTGGCGGCCGCGACCGCATCTCCCACCGCCAGCCCGAGGAGCGCGCCGTGAAAGCGCTCCCGCAAGCCGCGCGCCGCCGACAGTACGGCGGGCTCGAACAGCGGATCCGCGCGCGCTGCGTCCGGGCGCACCCAGCGCCGTACGTACTCGGCCTGCTCGGGGGTCTCCGGAACGTGCGGCCACTGCGCCGCCCGCTCGCTTTGCTGCCACAGGCGATTGAGCTCCTGCAGAGCCGCCTCCCCCGACCGCCCGTTCTCGACCAGCAGGCAGCCGATCACCGTGCCGGTGCGGCCGATCCCGGCGCGGCAGTGCAGGTAGACCACCCGGCCCGAGAGCAGGGCGCCGCGCAGGCAATCGAGCAGCCGCGCCATGTGCCCGGGCTGCGGCGGAATGCCGTGGTCGGGGATGGGCATGCGGAAGTAGTCGACGTGCGGCGGGAGCTCGGCGTCGTAGGGTGGGAGCTCATCTTGCTGGGTGAGATCCAGAAAGCAGCTGACACCCGCCTTCAGCAGGCGCCGCAGGCGCGTGCGGGTCGCCGCCGCGGTGGACCCGCCCGGATGCTCACCGGCGAGCAGCTGACCCGGGAGCACCCAGTAGGAGCCCGGGAACGGGAGCGGGCCAGGCGCGGCGAGCGGGATACGTCCATCCATGGCTCTCTCAGGCAGGCGCCGGCAGGGCGAAGCCCGCGAGGGCTTCCTCGTCCTGCTCGTTCATCGGCGCAACCCTGCGAGCGTCGAGGCCACCGAAGTCGAAGCGCCGGGTGTCGGCCAGATGCTCGGGCTCGACGTTGCGCAGCGCCGAGAAAATCGACTCGGTGCGACCGGGGAACTCGCGCTCCCAGGCGGCGAGCATTTTCTTCACCGCCAGGCGCTGCATATTGTCCTGCGAGCCGCACAGCGTGCAGGGGATGAGCGGAAAGGCGCGACCGTGCGCGTAGCGCTCGATGTCGCGCTCGGCGACGTACGCGAGCGGCCGGATGACCACGTGGCGGCCGTCGTCGGACAGCAGCTTCGGCGCCATCGCCTTCAGGCGCCCGCCAAAGAACAGGTTGAGGAACAGCGTCTCGATGATGTCATCACGATGGTGCCCGAGCGCGATCTTGCTGATGCGGTGCTCGGCGGCGAAGCGGTACAGCGCCCCGCGCCGCAGCCGCGAGCACAGCCCACACAGGGTGCGTCCCGGCGGGATGACGCGCTTCACCACGCTGTAAGTGTCCTGCTCGATGACGTGCCACGGCACGCCCAGGCCTTGCAGGTATTGCGGCAGCACCTGCGCAGGAAAACCGGGTTGCTTCTGATCGAGATTGACGGCGATGAGATCGAAGCTCACCGGGGCGCTGCGCTGGAGCGAGAGCAGCATGTCGAGCAGCGTGTAGGAGTCCTTGCCCCCCGACATGCACACCATCACGCGGTCCCCATCGCCGATCATGCGGTAGTCGGCAATCGCCTTGCCGACCGAGCCGCGTAGCCGCGCCGCCAGGCGCTGCAAGGTGCGGGAAGGCTTCGCTGCGGCGAGGATCACGGTAGCTGGGAACTTGAGGCGCTCAGGTCCTGCTTCAGGCCGCGGCGCTGCTGGCGGTGCTCTCGAGATACTTTGCCTCGACGTAGCGCACGAAGGAAGTGGCCGACAGGGGCTTGCCGGTGGCGCCCTTCAGCAGCTCCTGCACCGGCACCTTGGCGCCGAGGCCGTGCACGTTGGTGCGCAGCCAGCCCAGGAGCCCGGAGAATTCCCCGCGCCCGAGCTGCTCATCCAGCTCCGGCACCCCGGCCCGCAGACTCTCGTAGAGCTGCGCGGCGATGACCGCCCCGAGAGCGTAGGACGGGAAGTAGCCGAAGGAGCCCACCGCCCAGTGGATGTCCTGCAGGCAGCCTTCGACATCATTGGAGGGGCGGATCCCCAGGCGCTGCTCCATGCCGGCGCTCCACGCTTCCGCCAGATCACGCACCGCCAGCTCCCCGGACAGCAGCTGCTTCTCCAGCTCGTAGCGCAGCATGATGTGCAGCGGGTAGGTGAGCTCGTCCGCATCCACCCGGATCAGTCCGCGCCGCACCCGCGTGAGATGGCTGTAGATATTCTCCGCGTCCCACTCCGGTCCGCTCGCCCCGAAATGCTTCGCCAGCAGCGGTTGCAGGTAGCGCACGAACGGGCGGCTGCGGCAGACCATCATCTCGATGAGCAGCGACTGGCTCTCTTCCAGAGCCATGCCCCGGTCGCGCCCTACCGGCTGGTCGCGCCAGTCCTGCGGCAGGCCCAGGTCGTACATGGCGTGCCCGGTCTCGTGCAACGCCCCGAGCAGACCCGAGAACAGGTCGTCGGGATCAAAGCGCGTGGTGACGCGGATATCCCCCGGCACCCCTTCGGTGAAGGGCTGCTCGCTCTCATCCAGTCGTCCCCGCTCGAAGGGGAAACCGACACTCTTCATCACTTCCACCGCCAGGGCGCGCTGCTTGCCCGCCGGGAACTTGCCGGTGAGCGGCAGCAGCGGGCGAGTCTCCTGCACGGCGATCGCTTCGCGGATCAGCGACGGCAGCCGGCGCGACAGCGCCTTGAACATGGCGTCGATGTCCGCAGTCGTCAGGCCGGGGCTGAACTCGTCCACCAGCGCATCGTAGGGGGCGAGATTGAGCGCCTGGCCCAGCAGTGCCGCCTTGTCGCGCACCAGGTGAACCACTTCCTCCAGGTACGGTGCGAACGTTTCGAACTTGCCCTGGGCGCGGGCCTCGAGCCAGCGCGATTCGGCACGCGAAGCGGCCTTGGTGAGGCGCGACACGAGCGTGGCCGGGGTGGCGATGGCGTGGTCACGCTGCCGGCGCATCTCGTGCAGGTTGGCGATCTGCCAGTCGGCGAGTCCCTGGGTGTTCGCCTGAGCGCGGTCCAGGAGCCGCGTGATGCGCGGCGCCGTGAGCAGCGCGTGGTGCTCGGTCTCCAGCGCCGCGAGCTGCTCACCGCGAATGTCGGCACTGCCGCGCGGCATCATCACCGCCGCGTCCCACCGAAGCAGCGCCAGAGCACCGCGGAAGGCGTGCAGGCGCTTGAACTCCTGTTCGAGTTGCTTGTAGGGCGAGGCAGACATGGGCGAATCGGGAGCGGGGAGACGGCGACTAGTTTACCAGCTCCGGCGCCCCCCCACCCCACCTCCTGGAGTGTATTCTTATTATTAATCAGTATGTTAGACTACATGTCAGGAAATTGACATGCGCGGTGCTTGACGGCGCCCGAGCCTTGAGGGCCAAAGTGCCGACGAGGATTATGTCGCCTGCTGCAGGCGTTGGGGCACCGCCGTGGCGTGCCGCTCGCGCTCGCGCCGCCGGCTTCGCGGGCGCCACGGCAGGGCCTGCCACGCGAGCATCGCGCGTTTGCGATCCTCCCCCCAGTGATAACCCCCGAGGGAACCGTCCTGGCGCAGCACGTTGTGGCAGGGAATGAGCCACGCCACTGGATTGACACCGACGGCCCTGCCCACTGCCCGGGCGCCGCCGGGGCTGCCCACGGCACGCGCGAGGGTCGCGTAAGTGGTCGGTCCGGCGGAGCCGAGCTCGAGCAGCGCCTGCCAGACCTTGAGCTGAAAGTTCGTGCCCTTCACGGCGAGCTTGAGGGTTGCCGCGGGCCGCGCCGCAGCCGTGCCGGGGGGCGAGCTCCAGATGCGTCCCGCCAGGGCAGCGGCGGCGTCCTCGTCGCGCCGCAGGCGCGCCTGTGGCCAGCTGGCTGCCAGAGCGGCCAGGGAGGCAGCCTCGGTCCCCGGCTCGACGAAGGCGAGATGGCACAGCCCGCGCGGGGTGCTCGCGAGCAGCGCGCGCCCGAAAGGGGTGTCGGTGAGGCCGCAGGTGATTAGCATGCCGCGGCCGCGGGCCTTGAGCTGCCCCGGGGTAACCGCCTCCAGCGTGACCATCAGGTCGTGCAGCCGCGAAGGTCCGGACAGGCCGACACAATAGGCCGCCTCGAGCACGGAAGGGGTGCTGGCGAGGGCTGCGCGGGCGGCGCGCGCGGTGACGTACGCCAGGTACTGGCGGGGCGTGACGCCGGCCCAGCGGCGGAACAAGCGGTTGAAATGAAACTCCGACAGGTGCGCGGACGCGGCGATCGCGGCCAGGCGCGGCTGCGCGCGGTAGTTGGCGTCGATGAAGCGGATCGCTCGGGCGATGCGCCCGAAATCGCGGCTGTCGAGGAATGCGGGCCCGCTGTCCATGGGGGTTGATGATAGTGGCGCGCGCGCGGCGCGCGACCCGATTCTTGCGGCGCGCTCATGCGCAGTGCGCCCCGGAGCATTACCCCCTTCAGTTACACTGCCTCGGCAGCGATGCAGCAGCGATGCTCAAATCAGCGCCACAGGTGCGAGCACGGCCAGCGCGCGACGACCACGCCCACGCCGATCGACACCACCAGCAGCAACGTAACCGTGAGACCGATCAGCACACGCCGCATCGCTGCATCATATCTGACATGCAACTGCTGAAATAACCGCCCCGTGCCCGAGAAACTCGCCATCTGCCTGCTCGCCTCCGAAGTCGAGCCGCTCTCCAAGACCGGCGGGCTGGCGGACGTGAGCGGGGCGCTGACCAAGTACCTGTACGGCGCCGGTCATGACGTACGGCTGTTCACACCGTGCTACGCCTCCATCGACCGCGCGGCGCATCCCGTGCAGCCGGTCGCGGCCCTGCAGCAGGTGCCGCTGGCGGTGGGACCCAACAACTACCTGTTCTCGGTGCTGCGTGCGCGGCTGCCGGGCGGCGCGCCGGCGTATCTGATCGACTGCCCCGCGCTGTATGCGCGCAGCGCCCTCTACACCAGCGATCCCGACGAGCACCTGCGCTTCCTCGCCTTCACGCGCGCGGTGCTCACCGCCTGCCAGCGCCTGGGGTGGGCACCGCAGGTTCTGCACTGCCACGACTGGCACACCGCCTTTGCGCCGCTGTTCCTCAGGACCGTGTGGGAGGACGAGCCGCTGTTCGCCGCGACCCGCACGGTGCTGACGATCCATAACATCGGCTATCAGGGCGTCTTCCCCGCGGCCCGGATTGCCGATCTCGGGCTGCCGGGCGGGCGCAACCTGCTGCACCCGGGGGATCTCGCCGCCGGGCGGATCAACGCCCTGCGCCACGGCATCGTGTACGCCGACTCCGTCACCACGGTCAGCCCAACCTACGCGCGCGAGATCTGCTCGGATGAGTACGGCATGGGGTTGCAGGACAGCCTGCGCGAGCGCGGCCAAGCCGTGACCGGCATTCTGAACGGCGTCGACTACGACGAGTGGGATCCGCGCCACGACCGCTACCTGCCGGCCCACTATGACCCCGAGCGGCTGGCGGTGAAGGGTGAGCTGAAGCGTCAGTTCGCGCAGCGCCACAAGCTCGCGGCGGCACCGCTCGTGCCGCTGGCCGGGCTCGTGAGCCGGCTGGCCGTCCAGAAGGGTATCGAGCTCATGTTCGAGGCGTTGCCCAAGGTGCTCAGCGCGCGGCCGCTCAGCTTCGTCGCGCTCGGAAACGGTGAGCCGCAGTACGAGGAGTTCTTCACCCTGCTCGAGCGGCGCTTCCCGGGGCGGGTGGTGTTTCACTGCGGTTACGACGATGAGCTCGCGCACTGGATCGAGGCGGCGAGCGATCTGTTTCTCATGCCCTCACGCTACGAGCCGTGCGGGCTCAACCAGATGTACAGCCTGCGCTACGGTACCGTGCCGGTCGTGCGCCGCACCGGCGGGCTCGCCGACTCGGTGCAGCAGTACGATAGGAGGACCGGCACCGGCACCGGCGTGCTGTTCAACGATTTCAACACCCAGGCTCTGGAGTGGGCGCTGAACACGGCGCTCGGCCTGTACGCGACGCCGCGGCACTGGAGGCGGGTGGTGAAAAACGGCATGCAGCAGGACTTCTCCTGGGAGCGCCAGGGAGGCGAGTACGTGGCGCTCTACCGGCGACTCATCGCAGGCTGAAGCTGCCGCGCTCCTCGAACGCAATCGAGCGCATCAGGCCCTGTGACAGCGCGATCCTGCCGGTGAGATGGTAGGCAACGCTCTGCCCGAGCGTGTCCGACCCGCGCCCGAGAAGCTTGAGGAGCGTGCCCGCGAGGTGGGTGGTGACGTTCATGTCGAATTCGGCCTCTCCCATGGGAGGCACGACGAAGCTCGCCTCCGATGCGCCGCTTGCGAACTGCTGCCCCTCGACTTCCAGGGTGTACTCGAGTCCCTTCACCGGGAGCCTGCGGTCGTTGGGGTTCTGCACGCGCACGCGCACCTTGAGGCGCTGTTCCCACAGGTCGCCGTGCTCGATCTGCACATCGACCACCGAGAGCTTCGGGGTGGTGAATTTGGAGCTCAGCGCACAGGCGCCGGGCAGCAACGCGGCCGCGCACAGAACCGGGAGGCAACGGCTGACGGGTCTCATCCCGGCGCGCGGCCGAAAGCGCCGTTCAGGCGCGCGTAGTCGCGCGCCAAGCGCGCCGTGAGCGCGTCCGCGGGCAGTCGCCAGCTCCAGTTCCCCTCTACGGTCCCCGGGGTGTTCAGCCGCGCGGCGGAGTCCAGGCCGAGGATGTCCTGGGCCGGAATGATGGCGAGTCGCGCCACCGAGCCGAGGGCTGCGCGTATCAGCGCCTCGGGCATGGCGCCCGGGGTCACGCGCAGAAAATAATCGACCCGCTGTGCGGTGTCCCCGTCGAGGCTCGAGTACCAGCCGAGCGTGGTGTCGTTGTCGTGCGTGCCGGTGTATGCCACGCAGTCGCGCTCGTGCAGATACGGCAGGTGCGCATTGTTGGGGTCGCCGTCGAAGGCGAACTGCAGCACGCGCATTCCCGGCAGGCCGAAGCCATTCTTCAGCGCCAGCACGTCTTCGGTGATGACCCCGAGATCCTCGGCGACCAGCGGCAGGTCGCTGAACTCATCCAGGAGCCGGCGCAGCAGCAGCTCTCCGGGAGTGCTGAGCCAGGCGCCGCCACGCGCATCGGGTGCGCCGGCGGGCACGGCCCAGTGAGCCGCCAGCGCCCGGAAATGATCGATGCGCAGCAGATCCATCCGCGCCAGCTGCGCACGCACCCGCCCGAGCCACCAGCTGAAGTCGCTGCGCCGCAGCGCCTGCCAGTCATAGACCGGATTGCCCCACAGCTGGCCCAGTTGCGAAAAGTAGTCCGGCGGCACGCCCCCGACCGTGGCCGGCTCGCCGGTGGCGGTGAGCTGGAACAGCTCGCGGTGCGCCCAGGTCTCCACCGAGGAGGGGCCGACGTAGAAGGGCAGATCCCCGAACAGCCGCACGCCGCGCGTGCGCGCGTGGGCGCGCAGACGGTTCCACTGAAAGTAGAACGCATATTGCTCGCGCTCGATGCGCGCGATGTCGGGCGCGAGCTCACTCGCGGCCTGTGCGAGCGCCTCGGGCGAGCGGTCGCGCAGCGGCGGCGGCCACTGCCAGAACGGCGCACCGCCGTGCGCACGCGTCAGCGCCTCGAACAGCGCGTAGTCGTGCAGCCACGGGCCGGCGGCCGCCAGGAACTCCGGGTCGATCGGCGCGTTGGGATCGGGCAGCTCCGCCGCATCGAGAAACGTCGCGTTGCCCGCACAGTCCGAGCGCACCCAGTAGGGGGAACGATCCTCGCCCACCGGGCCCGCCGGCAGGATCTGCCACACGGAGAAAGCCGCCTCGCTCAGCCAGTCGATGAAGGCGCGGCCGCCGCGCCCGAGTGCCGCATCGAGGGCGGACATCGGCAGCAGCACCCCGGCGCGGCGTCGGTCGAAGACGGGTAATCGCATGCTGGTCACGCCTTGGGCTGCCGCCTTCGGTCAGCCGCCGGTGGCGCGGCGCATGACCCCACCGTGCTCGGGAGCACCGTGCCCGGTTGAGATGGGCAGCGTCAGCTCGCCCGGGGGCACGAGGTTCAGCCGCCGGTACAGCGTCAGCAGCTGGCGCCGGTAGAGGTGGTCGAACTGGCTCACGGCATCCGCGGGGTTGTAGTCCCCGAACCACCAGAACCAGTCGGAGCTCTCGCAGCGCGCGAGCTGCCGGCCGGCGGCAGCGCGCTCGCCCGGATCACTCGCGTCCTGCATGAAACGATCGTAGGCCTCCTTGGCGTGGCACAGCAGATCCCACGCCCGGTTCTTGTCCGGATCCCCCATCCAGGTCGCGAGCGTGCCGTGCACCCAGCTGCCGGCGCACACCCGCGGCAGCGGTGCGGGCTGCAGACCGCGCGCGATGCAGTCGGACAGGGTCGTCAGCTCGAGCCGCGGATGACTCGCGAGCTGCTCATACAGCGCGCGCAGGAAATAGAAGCCGTTGAACGGGTAATGCTCCCAGGCGTTCTCACCGTCGAGCGCGATGAGCACGGCGTGATTGCCCGCGGGCTCATAGCGGCTTGCGAGCTGCGACAGCTCCTCGACCAGATTGGCGGCGGCGTCATCGCCGTGCCAGGTCGCGTAGGTGAAGCCGATCAGATCGGACAGGGTGTCGTCGCGGAAGAAACAGCTCATGCCGGTGCCGCCCACACGGTAGGGGCGGTTGTAGGCGAGCGGATCCTGGGCCGCGCTCGGATCAGTGAGCGCGAGGCTCCCGCGCAGCACTGCGGCGCTGCTGGCGGCCCAGCGGAAGCCACCGGCGCTAAGCAGTCCGAGCGTCGCGGCGCTGATCGCTCCTTCCGCGGGCCAGCAGCCGGCGGGACGGCTGCCGAAGGTGCGGGTAAATACGCGAATGGCCTCCTCGATGTGCCAGGTGGCGCGCGCCGCGCCCCCGGGGTAGGCCGCATGCGCGGGCAGTTGCAGCGTGGGAAGCGCATCGCGCGCACACTGGAAGTCGAGCAGCAGCGGGATGATCGGATGTCCGTAAGGCGTGACCGACAGCTCGCACTGCCCGCGCTCGGCGAGGCGCCGGTAGCGCAACAGCACCTGGCCCACCAGAGTGCCGATCAGTGTGAGCAGATCGCGGCGCTGCGCGGGGCTGAAGTCGCGCCCGCGCTCGGTCAGGCGCGCGACCAGCGGGTCCGTGCGGCGCACGCTCTCGCCGAGCCAGGCGAGGTGATACCAGACCGCGAGGTCGTGGATGAACTGGTCGGAAGCGTAAGCGACCCGCTCCGGCGTGGCGAGCGTCTCGGCGATGGTCGCGAGCTCGAGGTAGGGCCCGAAGCGCTCGATCATCTGCTGGCGCTGCGCCCGCAGGCAGGTGCGCAGCAGCTCCAGCCGCGCGGCCGGCTCGGTCGGTACGGGGTCCGGGCCCAGAAGCGCCAGCACCGGATCCGGCAGCGGGCTGCCGTTCTCCAGATGCTCGGCGACGCGCCGCGCGATCTCCTCGATCTGCTCGATGAGCAGCGGGGTGAAGTTCACCACCGCGCGCGCCACCGGGTTGGCTTCCAGGTGCGCCGCCATGTCGGTGTAGTCCTTGACGGCGTGCAGATAGGTCCACGGCAGCGCGTACTGGCCGGTGAGCGCGTCCTTGTACTGCGGCTGGTGCATGTGCCACAGCAGGATGACCGGCAGGCGTGGCGCGGCGCTCACGGCTCAACTGTTCCGCAGGCTGCGCAGCATGTCGACAGTGACCAGCACCACGCCTTTCTCGGTCACGTGGAAACGACGCGCATCCGCCTCGCGCTCGAGCCCGATGCGGGTGCCCTCGGGTACCTCGCAGCCCTCGTCGATGATCGCTCCGGAGATGGCGCAACCGCGGCCTATCTCGGCGTGCGGCAGCACGACCGAGCGGTGAATACTGGTGCGCTCCTCGACGCGCACGTCGGAGAACAGCAGCGACTCGCGCACCACGGCGCCGGAGATGATGCAGCCGCCCGACACCATGGAGTTGACGGCCATACCGCGGCGACCGTCCTCGTCGAGAATGAACTTCGCGGGCGGCTGCTGCACCTGGTAGGTCCAGATGGGCCAGTCCTGGTCGTAGATGTTGAGCTCGGGGCGCACGTGCACCAGCTCGAGGTTGGCGTCGTAGTAGGCATCGATCGTGCCGACGTCGCGCCAGTAGCTTTGCGCGCGCGTCTGCACGTCCTGGAATGGATAGGCAAACACCTGGCGGTTGCCGGCGATGGCTTCGGGCAGGATGTCGCGGCCGAAATCATGGGCCGAGGACTCGTTGGTGGCGTCCGCGGCGAGCAGGCTCTCGAGCAGGCGTGTGTTGAAGACGTAGATGCCCATGGAGGCGAGAATGGCGTCCGGGCGGGCCGGCAGCGTGTCGGGCGTGGCCGGCTTCTCGGAGAATTTCGTCACCCGATTCCACTCGGTAGCGGTCAGCACCCCGAAGTTCTGCGACTCCCGCGCCGGCACCTCGACCACTCCCACGGTGATGTCGGCACCCTTCTCCACGTGGTAGGCGATCATCGGACCGTAGTCCATCTTGTAGATATGGTCACCGGCGAGCACCAGCACGTGCTTGGGCCGGTGCGAGACGATCAACTCGATGTTCTGGTGCACGGCGTCCGCCGTACCCCGGTACCACAGCGGACCCAACTGCTGCTGCGCGGGAACCACCTCGACGAACTCGCCGAACTCCCCGCGCAGGTAGCTCCAGCCGTGCTGCACGTGCTGGATCAGCGACTGCGCCTTGTACTGCGTGAGAATGGAGATCTGGCGGATCCCTGAGTTCACGCAGTTCGACAGCACGAAGTCGATGATGCGGAACTTGCCGCCGAAGGGGGTCGCCGGCTTGCAGCGATGCGCGGTGAGGTCGCGCAGCCGCTCGCCGCGCCCCCCCGCCATGATGATGGCGAGCGTGCCGCCGGTCAGGCGGCTCACGTAGCGTCCGGAAGAAGCGCGTGCGGGCTGGCGGGGCATGAGGCGTACTACACCGCAAGGCGCGCCGTCAGCGCAACCTTAAAGTCGATGCCTCACAGCCATTTCATCAGCCCTAGCTCGTAGGGGTGCGAGAGCAGCTCGTGGCACGGGTAGATGCGGATCTCGGTGCGGAACTGCCCGCATTCCTGGGGCTCGACGTCGAGCGCGTAGATCACCGCCCCGTCGCTGTCCTGCTCGTCGGTGGCGCCGAAGGTGGCGTGCCACAGGCCGGCGCGCGGCGGCTGGCCGTACGAGGACAGGGGCGGCGGCGCCAGATCCGCCTCCGGCAACAGGCGCCGCGCGACGAACTCGACCCGCACGTCCGCGGGCGTGAGTCCGTTGAGTGCGGCCGCAACCCGCAGCCGCAGCCGCTCGCCGCGCGGCAGATCGCGCGCCACGTCGGTGAGCTGGCGCAGGCTCACCTTCGACCAGGCCTGCCGCGCGCGCGTCTTCCAGTCCGCCAGCGTGCGCGCGCCGCTGAAGCCGTTGGCGGCCAGACGCCGATACTGCGCCACCGCCGGCTGGTACAGCCCGCGGGTGTAGTCAAACAGCACGCGGCGCATGTTGAAAGCCGGAATGACGGTCATCATGGCGCGCTTGCTGCGCTTCACCCAGGCGCCGGGGTAATCGCTCTCCTCGCGCGCGTAGTACAGGGGCAGGACCTCCTCCTCGAGCGTGCCGAGAATCAGCTCGGCCTCGAGCGCATCGCGACGCTCCGGGTCCTGCACGTTCGCCGGCGGTATGCCCCAGCCGTTGTCCTGCCGCCAGCCTTCCGCCCACCAGCCATCGAGAATGCTCAGGTTGAGGCGGCCGTTGATGGCCGCCTTGATGCCGGAGGTGCCGCTCGCCTCGAGCGGCGCGATCGGGTTGTTGAGCCACACGTCGACGCCCGAGACCAGACTGCGGGCGAGCTGCAGGTCGTAGTCTTCCAGGAAGATGATGCGTCCCATGAACTCCTGGCTCAACATCAACTGGCGGATCTCGCGCAGCACGTACTTGCCGGGCTCATCCGCGGGGTGCGCCTTGCCGGCGAACAGCAGCAGCACGGGGCGCTCGGGATTGTTGATCAGCCGCGCGAGGCGTGCGCGGTCACGCAGCAGGAGCGTGGCGCGCTTGTAGGTGGCGAAGCGCCGTGCGAACCCCAGGGTGAGCACGCCAGGGCGCTGCGGATCGAGGAAGCGCGTCACGTGGCGCAGCTGCGCGGGACTTAAACCCTTGCGCTCGTACTCGCGCTGCAGCCGCTCGCGCACGCTCGCCAGCATGCGCGCCTTGACTTCCTGCGCCGTCACCCAGTAGCGCTCG
>DATKEZ010000104.1:0-4914 GCA_035511775.1 Steroidobacteraceae bacterium
CCTCGCGCAGCCCGATGGTGTTGCCGTAGGACTTTGACATCTTGCGCCCGTCGAGACCCGGGACCTTGGGCGCCGTGGTGAGCAACACCTGCGGCTCGGGCAGGATGCTCACTCCGGTGCCTTCGAGAAACCCCAGCAGCCGTTCGCGATCGGCCACCGTGATGCGGTTGTTGCTATGCACCAGCGCCTGGGCGCGCTGCAGCGCCTCTTTATCCCCGGTCTCCTGGAACTTGCGGCGCAGTTGTCGGTAGGCGGTGGTGTTACGTCCCCCGAGGCTCTTCACGGCGCGCTCCGCCTTGGCCTCGAAGTCCGGCTCACGGCCGTAGAGGTGGTTGAAGCGCCGCGCGGTCTCGCGGCTGAGCTCCACGTGCGCCACCTGGTCTTCGCCCACCGGCACGTAGGTGGCGCGGTACACCAGGATATCGGCGCTCTGCAGCAGCGGGTAGCCGAGGAAGCCGTAGGTCGCGAGGTCCTTCTCCTTCAGCTGCTCCTGCTGATCCTTGTAACTGGGTACGCGCTCGAGCCAGGCGAGCGGGGTGATCATCGACAGCAGCAGGTGCAGCTCGGCGTGCTCGGGCACGTGCGACTGGATGAACAGCGTCGCGACCCCGGGATTGAGGCCGGCCGCCAGCCAGTCGATGAGCACGTCGTGCACGTGCTCCTGCAGGTGTGCGGTCTCGTCGTAGCCGGTCGTGAGCATGTGCCAGTCCGCCACGAAGAAGAAGCACTCGTACTGGTACTGCAGCTCCACCCAGTTGCGCAGCGCGCCGTGGTAGTTGCCGAGGTGCAGCCGCCCGGTGGGCCGCATGCCGGACAGGACGCGCCGCGCCGGCGCCGGCGAACTCACGTGACGATAGGGCTGTGGCTCACGAGCTGAATTATAGCGCACGCCCCGTGATCGGGCCGAGATCGCCCTTGCCCTTGCGTACGATCACGGGCGGCGTTACCGACAGATCGACCACCGTCGTCGGCTCGACGCCGCAGTCCCCGCCATCGAGAACCGCATCGATCTCGTGCTCGAGTCGCGCCAGGATTTCGCGCCCTTCGGTCAGGGGCTGCGGATCGGAAGCCAGCAGCAGCGTCGAGCTCATCAGCGGCTCGCCCAGCTCGGCGAGCAGCAGCCGCGGCACCGGGTGATCGGGGATGCGCACGCCGATGGTGCGCCGTCGCGCGTGCTGCAGGCGGCGGGGCGTCTCGCGTGTGGCGCGCAGCAGGAAGGTGTACGGGCCGGGCAGGCAGGCGCGCAGGATGCGGAACTGCCAGGTGTCGAGCCGCGCGAAGCGCCCGACCTCCGCAAGATCCGCGCACACCAGAGTGAAGTGATGATGACGGTCGGCCTGGCGGATGCGGCGCACGCGCTCCAGTGCGGCCTTGTCACCGATGTGCCAGCCGAGCGCGTAACAGGAATCGGTCGGATAGGCGATGACGCCTCCGGAGCGCACCAGCTCCGCCGCGCGGCGGATCAGGCGCGGCTGCGGATCAACGGGGTGCAGTTTCAAGTACTCGGCCAAGACCCATGTGCCAATGGAAGTTACGCGCGGCGCGTGACAATATACGCGGCCGTTTGCGGCGTATACCCTCGACTCAAGGACCCTCGCGCACCGCTCTCATGCAGGCTCTTACCGGCTTGGCGCCGCTCGTGGCGTTCTTCGTCACCTATCGTCTGCGCGGGCTCTACGCCGCCACCGCGGTGCTCATGGCGGCGATGGTGGCGCTGCTAGCCCTCGACTGGCTGCGGCAACGGCGCATCCCCGCGCTGCATGCGCTGTCAGCGGTGCTGGTGCTGATTCTGGGTGCGGCGACGCTGCTGCTGCACAATCGGCTCTTCATCCAGTGGAAGCCGACCGTGCTCTTCTGGGCGGTGAGCGGCGCCTTCATCGCCAGCGGCTGGATCGGCGAGCGCACGCTCACCCAGCGCCTGCTCAGCGCGGCGCTCGAGGAGCGGCTGCAGGTGAGCGCTACGCTGTGGTGGCGGCTCAACCTGTGGTCGGCGGCCTTCTATGCCGCGCTCGGCGCGCTCAACCTCGCCGTGGCGCACTACGCCAGCGAGCGCGCCTGGGTCAACTTCAAGATCTTCGGTCTGACGCTCCTGACCTTCGCCTTCCTCGCACTGCAGGTGCTGTGGCTCAGCACCCGCCCGGGCGCTCTGCGCGCCGAAGCGCAAACTCCCCATGGATGAGTCGGTGATGGCGCAGCTGCGCAGCGCGCTCGAGCGCGCCCTCGCTCCTGCCGCGCTCGAGATCCTCGACGACAGCGCGCGCCATGCCGGCCACCCGGGCGCGCGCGGCGGCGGTCACTTTCGTATCACGCTGGTGTCGGCGGCCTTCCGCGGCCGCAGCCAGCTCGAGCGCCACCGGCTGGTCTATGCGGCGGTCGCGCCGCTGATGAGCGGGGCCGTGCACGCGCTGAACATCATCGCGCGCACCCCCGAGGAAGGCAGCTGACCGCGAACCTAAGCGTTTCGATCTGCAACACACCGGAAAACTCAGTATGAACCACTCGCGTCTCCTCATGCTCGCTGCGCTCGCAGCTCTCGGCGCCTGCCAGCCCAAGAGCGGCGTGACCACCGCCGACACCTCCCCGCCGGTGGCCACCGTGAACGGCACTCCCATCGGTCGGGATTTCTACGAGTTCTACATCAAGGGGATCACGGGCAAAGCTTCCGCGGAGCTCACGCCGCAGCAACGCGAGCTGGCGCTCGACAACCTGATCCGCGCGCGGCTGGTGGAGGAGGAAGCGGTCAAGGAGGGTCTCGACAAGGGCACCGACACCGCCTCCATGCTCGAGCTGTCGCGCCTCAACGTGCTGCAACAGGCGGTGTCGGATCGCTACCTGAAGGACCGCAAGCCCAGCGAGCAGGAGCTGCGCGCGGAATACGAGACGCAGATCGCCTCCACGCCCAAGCAGGAATACCATGCGCGCCACATCCTGGTGGCCACCGAGCCGTTCGCTGACAAGCTCGTCACGCGCCTGGACAGGGGCGAGAAGTTCGACGCGCTCGCCAAGCAGGAGTCGATGGATTCCTCCAAGAGCAACGGCGGCGATCTCGGCTGGTTCACGCCCGACCGCATGGTGCCGGAGTTCGCCGGCGCGGTGATGGCGCTCAAACCCGGGGAATACACTCACAAGCCGATTCAGACGCAGTACGGCTGGCACATCATCCAGCTGCTCGACACGCGTGAGCTGACAGCGCCCCCGTTCGACCAGGTGCGAGCACGCCTCGAGCAGATCGTGCAGAACAAGAAGTTCCGCGCTTACTCGGATGAGCTGATCCACAACGCCAAGGTCGAGAAACTGCTCGACAAGCCAGCTCCGGCGCAGGCGGGCGCATCCGCCACGGCACCCACGCCGGCCGCCGAGACGCCCGCACCCGCCGCGGCACCCAAGCCCGCCGCGGAGACGCCCGCACCGGCCGCGGCGCCCGCGGCGGCGCCGGCACCGAAGGGCTGACGCAGCGCCGCAGGCGGCGCCGGGCAGACGCGCGCGAGCGGCGCTCGTGAGCTAAGCGGGTCGGCGGCTCTCGCCACCGAGCAGGGCGAGGAGCTGCTGCTCGTCGAGCACCGGCACGCCCAGCTCGCGGGCCTTGTCGAGCTTCGAGCCCGCCTCGCTCCCGGCGACGACGAAGCTCGTCTTCTTCGAGACGCTCGCTGACACCCGGGCGCCGCGCGCGACCAGTGCCTCCTGCGCCTGCTCGCGGCTCATGCTCGCGAGCGTGCCGGTGATGACCACCGTGCGTCCGGCGAGCTCCGGCGGCCGCGCGTTCCCGGAGGCCCGCTCCATATCAGGCCATTTCACACCTTTATCACGTAAGGCTTTGATAACCCTGCGATGTTCTTCGGACGCAAAGAACGCGGCAAGGTGCGCGGCGACCACCGGCCCCACGTCGGGAACCTGCTGGATGGCACTCTCGTCCGCCTCCATCAGCCGCTCGAGCGTGCCGAAGTGCCGCGCCAGCGCCAGCGCGGTCGCCTCGCCCACTTCGCGGATGCCGAGCCCGTACAGCAGCCGCGGCAGCGTCGTGTTCTTGCTTTTCTCGATGGCCGCCAGCAGGTTCGCGGCCGACTTCTCTCCCATGCGCTCGAGCTGCGACAGCTGCGGCAGTGTCAGCGCATACAGATCGGCGGGCGAGCTCACCTGCTCACGCTCCACCAGCTGCTCGATCAGCTTGTCACCCAGTCCCTCGATGTCGAGCGCCCGCCGGCTGGCGAAGTGTTTGAGCGCCTCCTGGCGCTGGGCGCGGCAGGTGAACCCGCCGGTACAACGCGCCACCGCTTCGCCCTCGACGAGTAACACCTGTGAGCCGCACACCGGGCAGGTCTGCGGCAGCTGCACGGGTACGGCATCCGGCGGGCGCCGCTCCAGGATGACGCTGACCACTTCGGGGATCACATCGCCCGCCCGGCGCACCACCACCGTGTCGCCGACCCGCACGTCCTTGCGGTGCACCTCGCCGATGTTGTGCAGGGTGACATTGCTCACCGTCACACCGCTCACGAACACCGGCGCGAGGCGCGCTACCGGCGTGAGCGCGCCGGTGCGGCCGACCTGAAACTCGATTCCCTTCACGACGGTGAGTGCCTCGTCGGCGGGAAACTTGTGGGCGATCGCCCAGCGTGGCGCCCGCGACAGGAATCCGAGGCGCTCCTGGTCGGCGCGCCGGTCGAGCTTGTAGACCACGCCGTCGATCTGATAGGGGAGCGAGCGGCGCCGCTCGCCCATCTCGCGATAGTACGCGAGGCATCCCGCGACCCCGCGCACCGAGCGCGTGTCCGGGCACACCGGCAGGCCCAGCGTGCGCAGCCACTGCAGCAGCTGTGCCTGGCGCTCGGGAAGGCTGGCTCCCTCCAGCGCCCCGAGGGCGTAGAAGAACGCCGCCAGTGGCCGCGCGGCGGTGACGCGCGCGTCGAGCTGGCG
>DATKEZ010000105.1:0-1984 GCA_035511775.1 Steroidobacteraceae bacterium
GCGCCGTGAGGATGGTCAGGTCGATGCTCGAGTCGCGCAGCGCGCGGCGGTAGAATTCGTTGGCGAGCGGGGTGGGCTTGCCGATCCCGAGCGGCAGCGCCAGCACGATGCGCGGTCCGACGCGGCGCAGCACCGCGTCGACACAGTGTCCGACGTCAGTGAAAACTTGCGGCATTCAGGTGTCGCATGCTCGTGCAAGCACGCGGCGCGCGTCAACCAACGGAAGAGAAAATCCTGGAGGCAGCATGGCAGTGAGCAAACCGGCCCTGGACCCCGCGGGTGTCGAGGTGATCTCCCGCTGCGGTTACCAGAGCCCTATCGCGCGCGCGTCATGCCGCGCCACAAGCGTCGGTGGTATGGAATCCGCCGCACGCCCCGGGCAGGTTCACCCGCCGCGACGGCACGCCCTACGCTTGAGGTCAGCGGGCCGCAGCCGTGAGCCGCAGCGCGAAGGACACGCCGACCTCGTTCCCCACCTGGTCGGTCGCCTTCCAGTCGCCCTGGCCGACGCCGAAGTCGAGCCGCCGGATGCTGGTCTTGCCGCTCATGTAGCCGGCCGCGACGCCGTGCTCATCCGCGGTGCGAAACGTGAACGGCACGCGCGCATCGCGCGTCACGCCGCGGATGGTGAGCTTGCCGAGCGCCTCGAAGCCGCTCGCGGTGGCGACGAACTGGCTGGCGGCGAAGTGTGCCTGGGGGAATTTCGCCGCCGCGAACAGGTCCGCGCTGCGCAGGGTGTCGTCGCGCTCCTTGTCGCCGGTGTCGAGCGAGCCGATCTCGACCGTGACCTCGAGGCGGCTGCCCGCGAGGTTGCCGGGCGCGAAGTCGAAGCTCACCGGGAAGCGGGTGAACTTGCCCTTGTTCTGCGCGCCGGCCTGCATGAAGGTGAATTCCAGCGTGCTCTTGGCCTGATCGAGCACGTAGTGGATGGGGGAGGCGGCCTGTGCCGCCGCGCCCTGCGCCGCCGCTCCCTGCGCCCAGGCAGCCAGGCACAGCGCGGCGGCTGTGGCGGTGAGCCACCGCGGGGGCAGCGCACGCGCGCCTCGGGTCATCGCTCGCTTGCTCATCGCTCGGATCCTTGAGTCGTAGTGGTGAATGGCAGCATGCGCCGCAGCACGTCGTCCTTGAACAGGAAGTGATGCGCAAGAGCGGCGCCCGCGTGCAGACTGACGAACACTCCCAGTACCAGGGCCAGCGTTCCGTGGGTGGTCAGCAGCGCCTCGTACAACGCCCGGTTTTTCGGCACCAGGTCGGGGAGCTGAAAGAACCCGAACCAGCTGACCGGGAACCCACGTGCCGAGGACATCATCCACCCCGACAGCGGCATGGCGAACAGCAGCACATACATCAGGGCGTGCGAGATGTGCGCCAGCACGCGCTGGTACGGCTTGAGCGTCTCCGGCAGCGCCGGCGTCGGGTTCGCCCAGCGCCAGGCGAGCCTGAGGATCGCCAAAGCCAGTATGGTGATGCCGACGGATTTGTGGCGCGCGAGCATGCCGAGCTTTTTCAGCGGCGGCAGATCCTCGGCGAGCGCGGCCAGGGTGAACTGCACGATGATCAACACGACGATGGTCCAGTGCAGCAGCTGGGCGAGTGCACCCCAGCGGTGCGTGGTGTTTCGCATGGCCATGCAGCTAAGCTTATGCGCGTAAGTGCGAGTTGCAAACTCCGGCTGCCCGGCGCGGTGCTGCTCGCACTAGTCCTCAGCGGCTGCCCGCTGCGACCGCACGTTCCCACGGCGCCGCCGCAGGTGACTGCGGAGACGCCCGCGCCCCACGAGGGGGTTCCCTACGACATCGTGGCGGACGAATCGCTCCTCACCATCCGCGTGTATCGCGGAGGCGCGCTCGCGAGCGCCGGCCACGACCATTTGATCGCCCTGCGCGCTCTGAGCGGTACGGTCTACGTGCCCGCCGACGTCATGCGCACCAGCTTCGAGGCTCGGATCCCGGTGGCGGAGTTCACGGTCGATGAGCCGGCGCTG